>JBDIVP010000417.1:0-2535 GCA_039794325.1 Candidatus Inrsubterrania sp. | reverse complement strand
GGAGGAAGCCAATGCGGACATTTCCATCCACAGCCTATTTGGAATTTTCAGCCTACCCCATGTGGATCAGGTGTACGTCGTCTATCGTGCACATCTGAAAAATTTACATTTTAAACCGGGACCGGAAAGTCTGGACGTGCAACTGATTCGAACCTCCGAGATTCCCTGGGACCAGTTGGCTTTTCCCGTCATCCACGAATCCCTCGCCCGTTATGTAAAGGATGTTCAAGAGGCCAACATTCAAACCCATTCCGTCCTTGTTCCCATTAAAAAACATCCGTCTTTTTATTCATCCCGACCCTGATCCGGATTATTTCCCGTTTTCCGCCTCACATCGAAATTCCTTCGCTCCAGGATTCGTTACACAGCCGTCGATCGGGTGCCTCTTCCTCCGCTTCGCCCCCCGGCACTATGCCCCTTTTCCAATTCCAATAAGGCGGTTTTTATAGGCAACCCTCCCCCATATCCCACCAGGCGGCCGGTGGCCCCGATGACCCGGTGGCAAGGTACGATAATGGATACCGGATTGCGCCCATTGGCCGCTCCCACCGCACGAGATGCCTGCGGATGCCCGATTTGAACGGCAAGTTCCCCATATGAAACCGTCTTTCCATAAGGAATATACTGCAACGCCTTCCAGACCCTGAGTTGAAAAGGGGTCCCCTCGAGATCAAGTTTCACCTCAAACCGTCTCCGGTGACCGGCAAAATACTGTTCGAGTTGCTCAACGATTTCCTGGAACGACCGGCTGTCCTGTCGCCAATCCCTGGGAGGAGCCAGGGGATGGGCACCATCCTGAAATTGCAGGATTTGAAGCCCTTTTGTACTTCCCGCCAATAATAATCGGCCGACCGGGCTCGGGCACAGACGCCAATAAACCGGCACCTGCCCGCCTGGCGTACTGGAGAACAGAAGGTCACTCATGATCGTTCCCTCAATTCAAAGAAAATACGGCTAAAAGTCCGTATTGAGGCCGATGTTCGATGCTGTCCGGAAACGGGTTGGAATGCGGGATACTGTACATCAAATCGTTTGTATTCGTCCAAATCCCCCTTCCACGACATCCGCCTCCGAATCACATACACTACTTTCCGATCTGTGGCCTCATAAAGGATAGACATGGACGAACGTTCTTTTCTATGATCGAATCATGTCTTTTCCGCAATTTCTTGAGCAATGGGGCAAAATCAAAGGTCTATCCCTTCGTGATGTGGCACACCGGTCGAGCGTGGAATTCGAGAACTTGGAGAACCTTCGGGAAGGGACATGGGATCCTCCACTGTCGGTCCTCACGGCAATCGCAGCATCCCTGGATATCCCGGTCTCGTGGTTATTCATCGACCCGCTGGTCATTCAACGTTTGTGGTCTGATCCGGAAGAAGAGGAGGATATGCTGCCCCCGCCCACTAAATCCCCCGATCCGGTCCTTCACCGCGTAATTCAGGAAAGCCGTCGGCATCCAGAACTATTTACCCTTCTGACCAGCCTGGCTCATCACGGTGATCCCAAGCTTATCCGGGCGGCACAGGTGAATTTGCAAAGCCTGTTGAAACAGGCACGCACCACAACGGTACCCTGGGGCTCCCGGCCACCGGGACATTTTGAACCCCCCAGCGACTAATCCAGCCCTCTCCAATCCTGTCGGAACAACACTTAGAAAAGGGGGAATGTCGAATGCCCGTGAAGCGGGAGGACCCGTTTAATGATGGGCAAGAATTCATCAACCGTAAATGGCTTCTGAAGAGTATAGATGGGACGCAGCCCAGGAGGCAGTGGAGAAAATTTCTTTTGAGAACAGGACATTGTTCCCTCAAGCGCAATTATTGGGAAATTCGGAAAATCCGACAAACGCATTTTTCCAAATCGTACATCCCAATTGTTGAGCAGCGATACGGCATCGGTGATCAACCCGGCAACAGGAACTCCTTGAAGATTTTTAATCCCTTCACGAAATGTGGCTCCTCCAATGACCGAATATCCGACGCTTTCCAAGAGTAAAGAGAGCGAGTCACGCACAAGTTTGTCATCCTCGATAACTAAAATTTTCATCATAACTATCCGCTTCTCTCCCGGGAATCCGCATTGCCAGAATAGAATTCAGGGCGGCCATGAATCCCCGTTACACCCCGCAAAAGGTATTCCTATATGATGAATTCCGCGAGAACAGCATTTTCTGTATATATTTCAATTGTTTACAAAATTGTCCCCATCTTGAAAGCCAACGAAAGTGAAGGGAGGGTCATGCACCACGAAGGGTTTTCCCTGCATTTCGTATAAAAATCCGTTCCTAATACCTCCAGCCACAGGCGGGGGCATCAGAATCATCCATTTTTTCATCCTGATCTTTTTCATCCTGATCCAAGCGAATCACTATTTCGGATCAACCATAAAGTCTGCAAGATCAACCCGAACACCACGGCCGTCAAACCAACATAAAGCCCGGTCAGCCCCCCATGAAAAATGCCAAGCCCTAAAATGAAAACACTGCCTATCGCATACAGCCCGACCGCTTGCGTCACACGCTTCGTCTGCCCT
>JBDIVP010000416.1:0-2537 GCA_039794325.1 Candidatus Inrsubterrania sp. | reverse complement strand
AGATCCCTCCCGTTGCGCCTTCCCTGTTGCGCCATATTGCCAGACATAATGCCCCTCCCCATAAGGACCGGTCTCATGAACCCGGGCACGAGCAAAATACCAACCGATCACTCTCGCTCCGCATAACACACCCGCATGAAGCGGCCCGGTATCCGACCCGATAAGCCACCGACATCCGCTCAGCACCCGGAGGAGTTGCGGCAAGGAAGTTTTTCCGCACACATTAACGACCCGATTAAACCACGCCGGTGACACGGAATTTTCCAGAGCCAGGGCGATTTCCCGTTCTCCACTTCCCCCGATCAACACCACCCTGGCGTCTGAGATGGCGGCAAGACATTCTTGAATCAGGGCAGCCCAAACCGGCACAGGAATTCTTCGTTCCGTATCCCCGGCTCCCAGTACCAGACCAATAATCGGGGCGACGGAAGAGTCCGGCATAAATTCCAACTCCGGGGGCATGGGTATTTCCGGCACCACGACTTTAGGAAGAGAAGGAGGTGGAGGTACCCCGCAGATCCCACAAAAGGCATCAGAAAGGTGAATACGGTTGTTTCCACGATGAATCGCAATAGTTCGAAGATAATCCCCCCAAGGACCAGGCTCTGAATTCAAGGGTCCCAAGGCTCCCGGGCCGATAACTCGTTCCGCCAATAAATGGGCGGCAAAGATCGCACGTGGATGATTATTCAAATTGTAGGCCATGGCATACTCCGGATAGGCCTGTGAATCCCAAGCCTGTTTCACTTTCATGACTTGTATTTCCCAGGACGGATTGGAATCCCCCTCTTTCTCCAGCCAGGCGTTTCCATCCCATGGATAAACGCGTGAAATTGCAGGGAAAAATTCTCCGAGAGGAACTAAGGGAGCCGGACAGAGGAGATCCAGGGGGTAGCCGGAATGTAAAGTGCCAAGACCGGTTATCGCAGGAAGGGATTGTACCAAGTCCCCCAGTCTGGCGAGCTGAATAAGCAGGGCACGAGGCATGGACGGACCGGGCTGGGCAGAAATATCCCCCTCCTACCCAGATTGGGCACCATGCGGGATGGTTGATGACTCAAGCAATACCTGAAGATCCTGAAGGCCCTCATAATCCGGTTTCAGAGTGGCCAAAGTCAGATATTGTTGTTGGGCCTGTTCAATTCGACCAGCCCGAAATTGAACTCCGGCCAAAGCAAAACGAATATCGCAATCCGCCGGGTTGCGTTCAAGATACTGCCCAAGCACGTCATCAAGTTCCTGCCAACACTTCAAGGCTGTCCCGACTTGCAACAAATGCTTGACGTTCTCGGAGTCATCCGGATGCGCTTGATATGCCTGTCTGAACAGATTCCATGCCTGTTCAAAATTTCCTGCTCCCCAATAAGCCATAGCCAACCCACGACGCGCTTTGTCAGATTCCCCTCCCCCAGTGAGCGCCTGTTGAAAGGCCGGAATGGCTTCGGAGTATTGGCCACGTTGCATACACAAAATTCCCTTGAGGAAATGGCCGCCGGCATGGTGGACCTGCCCGGAGAGAATGGCATGGATGTGCCGGGAGGCTTCATCGAGATTGCCTTGGCCCAGCCGGAGCTTGGCCAACGATTCCCGTCCCTCAATATCCTCCCTCAACGCAACGACCCGCTCCCAGAACCTCGACTCTTCTTCAATCATGTTCAACGAACGGCACACCAAGGCTCCCCATCGAAGCACTTCTCCATCAGCAGGCCATTCCATGTCCCTCCTCAACACATCAATGAGCCGGGAATCCTCCACGCGGTCAAGTGTGCCGCCTTGTTTTTGCTTTCGAAGCAGCAATTCCTGGAGAGTTCGAACCCGTTCCCATTGAGACCGTTCGACCTCATCGCGAAAGGGTTCCAATAACTGCCGAAGCCATCCGTCGCGGGAATAATACCGGTTGGCATACCCTTCAGGAACCGTATAGAGATCTTCATCCACGACAATGGAAGACGCCCATCGCTCCATAAGAACCCGGCCGTTATGACGCTCAGCCTCGGAATCCTTCCGTCCGGGGGTTTGGTGCTCCAGATGATAGAGAACACTCCTGGGTTGGTAGACGATCTTCCTGCCCCGCTTTCCGATCTTCAGACATAAATCGACATCCTCGAATCCATTCCGATAGATCTCATCAAACCCGCCAACCGCCTCAAAGTCCTCCCGGCAAACAAGCATACAGGCCGCGGTCACCACCTGAAATTCCCGGCGAACATCAGCCGCCTTCAAATCGCCAGGCGCCCCTCGGAACAGGTGGTAGGGGGTAAGACAATTCTTGGAGAACACCACGCCGGCATGCTGAATCGTGCCGTCAGGAAACAACAGTTTGCTTCCCACAATGGCCGTATCGGTGTGGTGTTCCACCTCGTCAACCAATGCCTGCAACCATCCACGTTGAGGAATGGTATCGTTATTTAAAAAAACAAGGAAACGCCCTTTGGCCGCAGCTGCCCCTTGATTGCAGGCTTTGGCAAATCCATAGTTTTCGGGGTTGGAAACGACCTGAACATCCACGGGCAGTAACAGCGCAGCAAGTCCTTGGC
>JBDIVP010000415.1:0-2565 GCA_039794325.1 Candidatus Inrsubterrania sp. | reverse complement strand
GACCAAATAGGGTGTGGGGCTGTGGGGTTCATGCCGGTGCAGGTATTCCGCCGCATCGAGCAACCGGGCATACGCCTCATCCCGGCTGCCGATCGGCGGGACCGAACCGGCCGGACGGTCCACGGAAACCAGTTGGGCTTCCTGCAACACAGACTTTTCTTCCGGAGTGTCCTCCATACCTTGGCGTGTTTCCTGATGGGCCCGGAGAATGTTGCTCGAAAATCCCAGGACTGCCTGTACTGAAGCCTTCAAGGTGGCCAGACCGGGCGCCGGTTTGCCACAGCACTCATCCAGCTTCCGATCAATCGTGAGGCACAGACCTAAAATGTTTCGGCATTCCTCCTGCAAAGCTGAATAAAATTGTACGGGAGTTTTTTCCACGCATTGCAGAAATTTTTCCCGGGTCACTTTGCCCTGAGCGGCACGGGTTTCCAGAAGGTCAGGATTTCGTTTGCCTTCCTGCTCCAAACGCAACGCCTGTTCCCAATCCGCCCAGGAATAGATGGTGCCGTCCACCGACGGTGCCGTGCACAAGGGAATTTGTTTGAGACTGACGCTCAGCTTTTCGTTTATCCAAAGAAACGGGGCGATCCGTGGCTCGGGATTCTCCGGATCCCACATCGGATAGGCCTCCGTCCAATATCGCTCGGACAATTCGGATATGAGCCGCAACCCTTTGGTCACTCCCGGAAACCCTTCCACATGCAACCAGGCTTCCAACAACCAGACCGCAATCGTATAATCCTTGGAGCGGGTCGTGAGAGCCTCCAGGCACAACAACCTGACCGTCTCCCAATCGGCCTTTTTCAGATCCCGTTTCCAGACTCCCTGCTCCAACGCCGGATCATCTTTCCGCCTGGCTTGCAGAATCCGGTCATACGTGCCTTCGTATCGAAGATCGACGCCGGCCGGATGGTGCCCCGGTACGGGAGACAGCAAAGCCGTCCACTGGTCTTCATTCGGGATCGCGTCCATGCTTGATAAGGGGGAACCCAGGGCCACACTATTCATGGGCGGGCCAATGGTCCTGCAACAAGGTGAGGCAAAGGAGGCGCCTGATCAGGAAACCAGGGAAGGGACAACTCTTCATCCTGCCCGGGTGCCGTCACGACGATACGAACAAATATTTCCACCTGTTCGGGCTTGACGGCGGAGGGGGCAGCGCTTTCATCCATGGTTCCACTTTTCCCCGGAGCCGTATCAGCCGTCGTGGGAATGACGAATTTCAAGGTATGCGGCCGCGGGTCTCCCCCATGGTCAAAATCTCCGGGGCCGGCCTCCTGATCGGCCAACAGGGTCAACAGCGCCCAGGGATTGTCATGGACAAAGGTCGCCACGTGATTGTGGACCTGCAGGAACGGCTGGCGGGGATCATGAACCGGTTGCCGCGGCGCATCCTTGGCCCAACGGAACCCGAGCCGGATCGCGTCGCCATAATTCCATCGGATTTTGGAGGAAAGTTCACCCGGGTTGGGACGAACGTGCCGGTTCCCCACCGTCAGGCTCCAGTCAATGATCTGGTTACCGCCCTGTTCACGGTTTCGATTGACGCGAAATTCGGTTTCGAGGTGAAAGGCCGGAAGCAGCCCCGTTTTCTCCTGCCCGAGATAGTGGGCAAAAAATGTCCTGATCCTTCCAATGTGCAGGAGAAAGTCGGTGACTCGTGTTCGGGTACGTCCCTCGCTCTTCCAGGCCGTCAAGGCTTGTGTCGTATCAGGAAAGTACCGGTCGTACAGTCGGAAAAACGACTTGAAATCATCCAACACGACCGTCCGGTCAGACCGGCCGGTTGCCGCAAAGGGAAGCCGCCCCGCCAAATTTCGATTAAAAAATGCATGAAGGTCGCGGTAGGCCGTTTCAAGGTGGCCGTCCGCCAATTCCCGGCACCGGTCGGCCAGCGATCGAATCAAGCCGTCTTTCGTTTCCAGAAAATAGTCCTGCGCCAGGCTGACCCTGGTCACCACGGGCGGCCTGTTAAGACAGGTTTTGGCGGAAAGGCCGCTCATCTCGACGGCAATAAAATCCTCCAAGGCCGACAGCGAATTGCCGGGTTTCCGTTTGTCATAGTCCTCAAGAACCGCCAACAAACCCTGCCACTTCGTCACCAGATACCGTTCCGCGCTGCTTTGTCTCTGAGGGGCGGCCACCTTGGCCAGAAACGTGATGACCGGTCCGGCATATTCCCGCGCCATGAATCGAATACGTTCCCGTTGTGATTCCAGATAGGTCTGCATTCCCAGCGGAGTGCTGACTTCATAGGCCCGGGCCGCCAGTGATGGTTGCCCATCCCACCACTCGAACGAGCCGCCCCGCACCGCATACAGTCCGCTGCCGGCCAGCAACCGGTCGATCCGCATCAAGAGGCCATGGGCTTGGGCCGTCACCTGCTCCTGCAGATTCCAATGGGCCTCCTCCAGTCCGGCCTGCCGGAAATGGTCCAAGACGGTTCCCAAAACCGGCGCCGCCTGCACAAAACTTCCCGCTTCCCTTCGTATGCTTTCCTCCAACTGGTGCTCAAGATTCGCCGTTCCGGAGGAAACGGGTTCCCGGGCATGGCCCACCCTG
>JBDIVP010000414.1:0-2576 GCA_039794325.1 Candidatus Inrsubterrania sp. | reverse complement strand
CAGCGGACGCCAATGGGGCACCGTCCGAGAGGATTACAGCCAGGCGGGGAACGCCTGGGAAGACTTTCCTCATGACCAGGCCCGTTCCCGGGCCTTCCGGTGGGGTGAGGACGGCTTGGGGGGTATCTGCGACCGTCACCAACTCATCTGTTTCGCCCTCGCGCTATGGAACGGAAAGGATCCGATTCTCAAGGAACGCCTTTTCGGCCTGACCGGCATCGAGGGCAACCATGGCGAAGACGTCAAGGAATATTATTTTTACCTGGACTCCACCCCCACTCATTCCTACATGAAATTTCTCTATAAATATCCGCAACGGGCCTTTCCCTATGACCGCCTGGTGCGGGAAAACCAGGGCCGGGACAAAACCGCATGGGAATTTGAATTGATGGACACCGGCGTGTTCGAGGAGCACCGTTATTTTGATGTGTTTGTCGAATATGCCAAGGTCACACACGAAGACATCCTGATCCGACTCACCATTCACAATCGGGGCCCGGAGACGGCCGAATTACATACCCTTCCGACGATCTGGTTTCGTAATACCTGGTCCTGGACGCCTCACGCTCCGCGCCCCACATTGAACAGGGATGAAAACCTGGGAGACGCGCGGGTGATTCACGTGCACCACGAACAATATGGTCCCCGATGGCTGTTGTGCGAGGATTCGCCGGAACTGCTCTTCACCGAAAACGAAACCAATACCCAACGGCTGTGGGGGGTACCCAATTCCGGCCCCTATGTGAAGGACGGAATCAATGAATATATCGTCGGTGGTAACCAGAAAACGGTGAATCCTCAACCCATCGGCACTAAAGCGGCGGCCCATTATCATGCACGGATCCCCCCGGGACAGAGCGTGACCTATCACCTGCGCCTCACCGATGCCCCCCCGACCGAAGGCATGCTGGGGGAGGAATTTGAAACCGTGTTTCCGGCCCGGCAGCAGGAAGCCGATGAGTTTTTTGCCAAGCGCCTGGGCACGGTTCAATCGGCCGATGCACAACTGGTGCAACGCCAGGCCTTTGCCGGTCTCCTGTGGAGCAAACAGTTTTATCACTTCGATGTGCGAACCTGGCTGGCCGGCGATCCTGTCGGCCCACCGCCCCCCCCGAACCGCAGACGAAATGCGGACTGGCAGCATCTGTACAACGAAGACATCATTTCCATGCCGGATAAATGGGAATATCCCTGGTATGCGGCCTGGGATCTGGCTTTTCATTGTATTCCACTGGCTCTCGTGGATCCCGATTTTGCCAAGGATCAGCTCCGGTTGCTGGTCCGTGAATGGTACATGCATCCCAACGGGCAGATCCCAGCCTACGAGTGGGCGTTCAGCGACGTGAATCCTCCGGTCCATGCCTGGGCCACGTGGCGGGTTTATAAAATCGAAAAACGGATCCGAGGCACCGCCGACCGGACCTGGCTGGCCAAGATCTTTCACAAACTCCTCCTCAATTTCACCTGGTGGGTCAACCGTAAGGATGCCAACGGCCGGAATATTTTTCAGGGAGGATTTCTGGGCCTGGATAACATCGGTGTTTTCGACCGGTCCGCTCCGCTTCCCAACGGCGGGCATATCGACCAGTCCGACGGCACCAGCTGGATGGGCATGTTTTGTTTGAATATGTTGGCTATCGCCCTGGAATTAGCCCGCCACGACCGTGCCTATGGCGATGTGGCCAGCAAGTTTTTCGAACATTTTGTCTACATCTCCCACGCCATCAATCATCTGGGCGAAGGCAATCATGAACAGTCACTCTGGGACGAGACGGACGGTTTTTATTATGACGTCCTGCACTTCCCGGACGGCGGACACCAACAAATGAAAGTCCGATCCATGGTCGGGCTGATCCCGCTTTTTGCGGTTGAGACATTGGAACCGGATGTAGTGGATGCCTTGCCGGGCTTCAAACGGCGCATGTTGTGGTTCATCGAAAACCGCCCGGAATTCCGGCGCCATGTCCGTTCGGTCACCCTACCCGACGGAGGCATCCGCCGCATGCTTTCGATCGTGGATCGCGAACAGCTCCCGCGTGTGTTGCGCTACATGTCGGACGAAGGGGAATTCCTTTCTCCCTATGGTATTCGCGCCCTGTCCAAATACCACCAGAATCATCCCTATGTGCTTCACTTGAACGGGACCGAACATCGCGTGAGTTACGAGCCGGCGGAATCCCGCAGCTATTTATTCGGGGGCAATTCCAATTGGCGGGGTCCCATCTGGTTTCCCGTGAATTTTCTGTTGATCGAATCTCTCCAAAAATTCCATCATTTTCTGGGTGATCACTTCACCGTCGAGCATCCTACAGGATCCGGGCAGGGGAAAAATCTCTGGCAAGTGGCCGCCGATATTTCGCGCCGCCTCAATCACATTTTTTTACGGGACTCTTCCGGACGGCGACCGGTCTACGGGGGCCAAACGCTCTTCCAACACGATCCTCATTGGCGGGACTATCTGTTGTTTTATGAATATTTTCATGGAGACAACGGGGCCGGATTGGGGGCCGGCCATCAAACGGGATGGACCGCCCTTGTCGCCAAACTGCTGGAACAATCGGGGGAATGACCTCATG
>JBDIVP010000413.1:0-2592 GCA_039794325.1 Candidatus Inrsubterrania sp. | reverse complement strand
CACCTTATAAGAGATCGTCTTGGCACCAGACGAGGTGAATCTCGTGGTTGGTTTAATTCCCCACATGAATGGTTGATTTCATCCGATCAGCGGTCAAAAGAAAAGCCTTCCCGGTTGCGATGGACCGGAAAGGCTTTTCAATTTTCTATACCCGCAGATCTTTAGGGAGCAGTCGGTGGCTCAACCACCAACGTTTCAATTGCGCCGACCGGATCTCCTAGATTATTTCCTAACCGTGAGGTATTGGAATTCGCCACGATGCCGGCGAAATCCAAGGCAATGGGTCCATCATCAGCCTCGGTTGTTTCAATGATCTGCCCGCTGACAATCGGCCCATTATCTTCATCATGAGCGCCTGGAAGAATGGCCGCCGTCGCCGCCATCAGGTCCGTCGTCTTATGGCCGAACATGGACACCGCTGCCGCGCCGACCAAGGCCACTCCGGCCACGAGAAGACTGTATTCCACCAATGCAGCGCCTGCTTGATTGCGCAAACGTTTGAAATTAAACATACAAGACCTCCTTATGATTATGATTTTACCCAACCATCCGGCACCATGCTGCATGGTCACAGAGGGCTTTCCCCCATGGGGTGTCCGGACACCCGCCTCAGGCTTTGAAAACCGGACATTGTTTGTCAAGACCTGACCTTTTGAAAAGCCGATCTCTCATCATTGACGCTCCACGGTGTTATAGAGGAGTCCCTGCCATCCTCTACAGTCTTTTCTCATGAACGGTAGGAAAATTTTCACGAACGGTTGATTAACAGGCATTATCGGAGAGGATGATCGGCAAGAAATCCGGCAAACTGCCGATCGGAGGCGGCACATTCACAGCCGGAGAATATGTTGGCGCAAAAATCGCGACTGGCTGCGGCTGACCCGGAGTTGCTGGGTATTGGTCAAGGTGACGAGGTAGGAACCTCCCGGCATGTTGGTCACGCGGGTGATGGTGTCCACATTGACCAGCGTCCCGCGCCCCAATCTGACGAAGCGCCGCGGATCCAGTCTGGCTTCGAGTGCCTTGAGGCGATGACTGATGGTATACCGTTCCTTTCGAAGTGTCGTAATGTGCATCAACTCTCCGTCGGAGACAATGGAGGCAATCTGACTGACCGGCAGGAAAATGATATCGTCCTTTTTCTTAATGGGAAGGCGCTCAAGATAATCCTGCTGAGGCAGAGGCCCGTCATCCTGGACGACGGGCCGGGCCTCCAATTCCCCCGCCACGGCATCTTCCTGCTCCAATCGCTCCTGCGCCCGCTTGATGGTTCTTCGAAGCCGGGTCCGGTCGACCGGTTTCAACAAATAGTCGATCGCCTCGATATCGAACGCCTGAATGGCATATTCATCATGGGCGGTGACAAACGCAATCAAGGGAATATGGCCCTTTTTAAGAGCCCTGACGATGGACAGGCCGTCCATGCCGGGCATTTGTAGATCCAGCAAGGCCAGATCCGGCTGTTCGCGCTGGATCAACCCGACGGCCTCCTGCCCGTTTTCGGCTTCTCCGACGACGTCCACATCTTCCAACGATTTCAACGTGGTGGTCAGGAATGAGCGGGCCGGCCGTTCGTCATCGGCCACAATCACCCGGATCTTTCCGCTCATGTCCGAGCCTCCTTGCTCAGCGGAAGGCATTCCAGCGGTTCACCGGTCAGCCGACTCGCCTCATAGACCGGAATGCGGATATGCACGATGGTGCCCAGTTCAGGCGTCCGATGCATCTGAAATGTGGCGCGATGGCCATAGTGCAGATGCAGACGTTTTTGGATATTCGTCAGCCCGATGCCGGCCCCCCATGTGGCACCCCGCTGGTCTTCCCCCGGACTCCGACCGGTATCATGAACAGTCAACACCAGTTGGCCGGCAGGCACTTCCCCATAACCGTTGAGACCTTTTCCCACCTCGACTTGGGCGCCTATTTTAATGACCCCCCCTTTGGAAGACTTCTGGATGCCATGCTTGACCGCATTTTCCACAAGGGGCTGCAACACCAACGCCGGCACCGAGAGATCCCTTAGATTCGAGGGCACATCGATGTGGTAGACCAGGCGGTGCTCAAACCGGGCCTGTTCAATCATCAGATAGGATTGCACCAGATCCACTTCCTGCCCCAAGGTTGAAAATTCCCCTTCCAACCGTTTCAACACCGCCCTCAATAATTCCGTCAACCGCATCAGCGTTTCCAACGCCTGGGCCGGGGCCGTTTGAATCAAGTATCCGATCGTGGTCAGGGCATTAAACAAAAAATGAGGATTGAGTTGAGTCCGAAGAGCCCGGAGTTCGGCCTCCATGGTCAGCTTTTTCATTTCCTCTTCCCTGATGGCCACAGCACACCGTTCATGGGCCGAGCGCACGGCATCGATCCGTCTGGCAACAAGATGCGCAACGGCCTCCAACAACACCAGGTCATCGGAGAGTAATCGCCTTCCATGGAGCAACCCTTCGATGACCAGCACATATTGCGGCGTCTCCACCGTCGGGACATGGCGGAGATCTATGTCGAGACGGCGCGGAAGTACGACCATAGCGCCATCTTCCTCCACCCCAATCCCGGAGGCGTCGAAGAGGCCTGTCGGCTCATCGACGA
>JBDIVP010000412.1:0-2595 GCA_039794325.1 Candidatus Inrsubterrania sp. | reverse complement strand
CCGCCATTTTCAACCCCTCCGGTCTGCTTCAAGCCCCCCATATGATTCTGGCTGCCTATGCCTCCGCAGGATTGGCCGTAGCGGGGATTCACGCCTTTCTGCTCCTCAGGCAGCCCGGCAACCCTTTTCACCAAGCCGCGTTGAATATCGCCTTCCTGGTGGGCGGCATCGCCGCCATTCTTCAACCCCTGAGCGGGGACTTTCTCGCCAAGCAGGTTGCGGAATATCAGCCGTTGAAATTGGCGGTGTTCGAAGCGCAAGTGGACACCCAGCGGGGCGCGCCGTTTCGAGTGGGCGGGGTGTGGGATGCCGAGCGGGAAACCTTCGACTATCTCCTGGAAATTCCGTATGTGCTCAGCCTGATGTTGCATCTTGATCCGGAGGGGGAAGTTGCCGGGTTCAAGGAATTTCCCAAAGAGCATTGGCCCCCGATCGGGGTGACGCGCACCGCGTTTCAACTGATGGTGTTTATCGGGTTTCTTATGATGGCCTTGGGGATCTGGGGTTTCTGGTTGGGGCGGAAAAAGGGAGGCCGATTCGCTTCTCCGTGGTTTTTGCGTGCGCTGGTTCTGGCCATACCCTTGGGTTTTGTGGCCACGGAGGCCGGGTGGGTTTCGACGGAAGTCGGCCGCCAGCCATGGGTCATTGTCGGGTTTTTGAAAACCGCGGACGCCGTGACCCCCATGCCGGGAATTCCGGTGCCCCTGGTGTTTTTTGCGGGTTTATATGCGTTTTTGACTTGTATCGTCATCTGGCTGATGTGGCGGCATGTGGCGGCCACGCCCAAACAGTTCGAGATGGGGCATCGGACGGCCGAGGAGGGTGAGGCAATCTGATGGGGCTTGAAACCGTCCTGGCCATCGTGTTGCTGATTTCACTGACGTGTTACGCCTTGTTGGGCGGAGCGGATTTCGGGGCCGGGGTGTGGCACTTGCTGGCCCGCGGTGAGACGAGACGGGATCAACACCGGCTGATCGGCGAGGCCATCGGCCCGATCTGGGAAGCCAATCATGTCTGGCTGATCCTGATCGTGACGATCCTGTTTACGGCGTTTCCATCCGCCTATGCGCAGATTTCCACCGTGCTGCATATTCCCCTGACGTTTCTGGTAATCGGCATTGTGCTGCGGGGCTCCGCCTATGCCTTTCGCCATTACGACATCAAGGACGATGATATTCATGTCCGGTGGGACCAGCTGTTTGCCGCGGCCAGCGTGATCACTCCGTTGCTGCTGGGCGTTGTCGTCGGGGCCATCACGGCCGGTCATTTTCCGGTGAATCCCCGCAGTTTTGTCGAAGGGTATGTGTCTCCCTGGTTCCGCCCCTTTCCGCTCATGATGGGAGTGTTTACGCTGGTTCTGTTCGCCTATCTGGCTGCGACCTATCTGCTCCTTGAGACCGCTCAGTCAGGACTGCAGGATATCTTTAGAAAACGAGCCATTGTGGCCGCGCTTGCGGCGGGGGTGCTGGAGGAAGCGGTGCTACTGTCGGGAAGAACGGATGCCCCGCGACTCTGGGGTGAATTGAATAACAGCCTCTGGGGAGGTCTGATGCAACTCGGAATCGGTGTATTGACTATAGGAGCGGTCTGGTGCCTGCTCACGCGCCGGTTCTGGTGGGCCAGGACCTTTGCCGTCTGCCAGGTAACCCTGACGGTCTGGGCCTGGGGGGTCGCTCAGTACCCCTATCTGCTGCCGCCTTATCTGACCGTGTTCAATGCTTCGTCGCCCACCATCACCCTGCAATTCATCACCGTGGCTTTGTTCTTCGGGGGGGGCCTCCTATTCCCTTCTCTTTTTTACCTGTTTCGCATTTTTAAAGAAGCCTCTCTTTTGGGGAAAACGAGCCGGCACGAATAACTGCCTGAACATCCTTTGTTTCCGCCGGGCCGGTTTCTCAATGTCCCATTTTTAATGCATCAAAAGGCATGAGTACTGCGAAATTCATCAGAAAATGGCCGGAAAACCGACTATATTCTTGACACCGTGACCATCAAGCTCTAGCCTGTGGCCATTGTCAGTTTGCTCATGGTGCCCGTGTCCTTGACCTGAGAAAAAATCACCGGTATGACTCTCGCAGCTATTCCTTCGGCCGATCCCCGCTACCGGCGCTTGTTGGACTCTTGGCCTGATTCGTTGGCGGGGGTGCTTCCCGTGTTGATGCCGCCGACGTGGCGTGACGAAGGTCCGGTTCCGTATACGTTTGTCTTTACCCGTCAAGAACTGGCGGCGGAGGAGTTCGAACGTGTTTATCGGGATGCGGTCGGCGCCGGCCTTGAGAATGTCCGCCTGTTTACACCCCGGGCGCTGGAATTGGCTTCGGTCTTCCATCCGCGTTTTGCGGCCGCCCTCTTGAAGGATGCCGACCGGTTTCCTCAAGCCGGATTAAGGCATGGGCTTTCGGAGCGGCTTCGAGGGCGTCTCATTTGTGAAACTTCCCCGGGTGTCCAAGCCGGCACCACCCGTTTTTGGCTGCAGTCCATGTTGTTTCTGGCCGGAGTGACTTTAAGTGCCGCGATTATTCAGAATCGTTGGTCGTCCGGAACCGTTGACAGCAAGCTCGGGAGGCTTTGGCAGGCAGGATGTGTCGCGGAAAG
>JBDIVP010000411.1:0-2634 GCA_039794325.1 Candidatus Inrsubterrania sp. | reverse complement strand
GTCCATCGGGAGTTCATCCATTCAGCCGTCGGAGCCACGGGAACGATCAACCCCGTCACATCCGTGCAGGTCGGAGCCCAAGTCACCGGGAAGATTATCAGTCTTCATGCGGATTTCAATTCGGTCGTCAAAGCCGGAGATGTGATTGCCCGTATTGATCCCTCATTGTTTCGGACGAGACGGGATCAGGCCAAGGCCGGCTTGATCAATGCCGAGGCGAGTTTGAACAGAGCCCGCGTCGATTTGGCACAACGAAAGCGGGAATGGGAACGCACCACGCAGTTATTTTCCCGCGAATTGGTCTCCCAGAATGAGCTGGATCTGGCTATGACCGCCTATGAAATGGCTTCGGCGGATGTGGCGATTGCCTCCGCCCAGGTCAAGCAGGCCCGGGCGTTACTCAACAACGCCGAACTTGATTTGAGATATACGGTCATTCGTTCCCCCGTCGACGGCATTGTGATCGCCCGCAACGTGGAGGTCGGCCAAACCGTCACATCAGGTTTTACGACACCCGATTTGTTTCTGATAGCCCTGGATCTCACCAAAATGCAGGTGAATACGAATGTCAGCGAAGCCGATATCGGAGGGGTCCGTGAGGGGCAGGAGGCGGTCTTTACCGTGGATGCCTATCAGAATTTGGTATTCACCGGCGTGGTCAGGCAGATTCGGAAGGCCCCGATCATCGTTCAGAATGTGGTGACCTACGATGTGGTGGTGGCGGTGGAGAATCAGGATCTTCGTTTAAAACCCGGGATGACCGCCAACGTCTCCATTACCCTGGTAAAAAAGGATGATGTGTTGGCCGTTCCCAACGCGGCGATCCGCTTTTCTCCGGATCCATCTCTTCTTGCAAAGTTCGCGGAGGAGTTGGCCGATGAACCTGATAGGACCGTCACCAGACGAACGGTGTGGAAGATCGGGGACCAGGGAGATCCCGTTCCTGTTCGCCTGGTGACCGGTATTTCCGATGGACGTGTGACGGAAATTCTGGATGGCGATATTCGGGATGGGGAGCAGGTGATTATTGGTATTATCGGGCCTCAACGCGGGCGACCGGGTACGGCGCTCCCGCCGGGTTTCGGTCCGAGCCAACCCCGGACGCATCCGCGCGAATGAGGGCTGTAAAAGGACAGGTTCACCTCCGGCTCGTCCGGCCGGGGGCTATCACTCGGTCATATTATGTCTTCACTGATTCATTGTGCCGACATTTGGAAAACCTATCAGTTGGGCGATGTGACGGTCGAAGCCCTTCGTGGGGTGGAGCTTATGGTTCAACCTGGCGAATTTATTGCCATTATGGGATCGTCGGGATCCGGCAAATCTACGCTGATGAATATTCTGGGATGTCTGGATGTGCCCAGCCGGGGTGAGTATTGGTTAAAAGGGCGGAATATCGCTCATGCGACGGCGGAGGAGTTGGCGGAAATTCGCAGCCGGACAATCGGATTTGTCTTTCAAAATTTCAGCCTGATTCCCAAAACCAGCGCTTTGGAGAACGTGCAGTTGCCGTTGTTTTATCAGGGCCTGTCTCTTTCTGAGCAACGGTCCCGTGCGGTGGCGGCCTTGGTTCGTGTCGGACTGAGGGACAGGGAGCGGCATTATCCTTCCCAGTTGTCCGGGGGGCAGCAGCAGCGGGTAGCCATTGCTCGGGCTCTGGTTTCTTCGCCTTTGCTCATTCTGGCGGATGAACCGACGGGCAATTTGGATACCCAATCGAGCCAGGAAATTATGGGTATTTTTCAACAATTGAACCGTCAGGACGGAATTACCATCCTTCTTGTCACCCATGAACATGATATTGCGGCCTATGCCGCCCGCCAAATCATCATGAAAGACGGCGGAATCGTGGCCGATCGACCCACTGTGTCCCAGCTCGACCACGTTGCGACGTAAAGAGAGGAACCCGTGGGTGGATTTTTATTCATGACCATTTTGACCGCCCTTCGGTTTCTGAACCGGAATCGGATGCGGTCGGCCTTGACCTCCATCGGCATCATCATCGGAGTGGGGTCGGTCATTGTGATGGTCAGTATCGGGGAAGGGGCCAAGTCCGTTATTCAAGCGCAGGTTGCCAGTATCGGGACCAATATGATTCTGATCCTTCCCGGAGCGACCAGTGTCGGCGGTGTTCGTGGTGCTCTGGGGGGCGCAATGACGTTGACGGTGGCCGACGCCCTTGATTTACAGAAGAAGGTCCCCCTGCTGACGGAAACCGGCTGGGCCAAACGCGATGTGATGCAGGCGGTGTATGGCAATCAGAACTGGAATGTTCCGGTAAACGGAGTTTCCCCTTCCTATCTCCGTATTCGGGATTGGTCATTTACCAGCGGCGGACCGTTTACCGACGCGGAAATGGATGCGGCCGAACGGGTTGCCGTGATCGGACAAACCGTGGTGGATCATCTGTTTTCCCCGGGAGAAGAACCGGTGGGAAAGACGATACGAATCAAGAATGTGCCGTTTCAGGTGATCGGTGTTCTGGCCCCCAAGGGGCAATCGCCCACCGGCAGTGATCAGGACGACATCATTTTTATTCCATTTACCACGGCGGAGCGGCGGGTGTTGGGTACGCAATTTCTTGGAACCGTCGGGGCTTTGTTTGCCTCGACTGCGCGGACGGAAGATCTTCCG
>JBDIVP010000410.1:0-2638 GCA_039794325.1 Candidatus Inrsubterrania sp. | reverse complement strand
GGGACCATTCCGTATGCCAGATGGTTTGAGGGTTCCCATCGAAGGCATTGAGGCCAGCGCCATTTTCCCGAGCCAGTTCCTGGCTGGTGGTATAGAGAAGGGACCAGCCCCGTTGATCAATCGGTGGAGAAGTCGGCATTACCGGATTGTCAGGGTAAGAACCGGAATCAGGGTATGTGGAGCCGGGGGAAGTGCTCTCATCTCCTGAGGAGGAGTCTGATTCATTGCCCGTTGGATCCGAGGGCGAATTGGTGGTGTTGGTATTGGGGTCATAGTAAACCTCAGAAGACGGAGAGCTTTCCTTTCCCCGGGAATCATAGGCTATGACGGCAAAATAATGTTTGGTTTGAGCATCCAGGTTTGAAATTTGATAGGAAGTGGTATTGCCCACGTCGAGAGGATAGCCATAGTTGCCTGGTGCATTTCCATGATACACCTTGTATCCGGCTATATTGGGTTCGGTATTGGCATCCCATTTTATTGAAATTAAACCGGATGCTAACGCATATGGCCCAAAGGGAGACAGTATTACATACACACATAATAATAAAAGGATTCTAGCACTTGTTTTTATTTGGTGATTGTACGCAGAAAGCGCGGACATGGGACCCTCCTCCTTTTAGAACTTAAGAAGGCCCCACACCTTTTTCTCCCCTTTTCTTCGGTAGCCCGGCTATCAGACATCGCCTGACCCGTGGCTTTGCGTCACCACCTCACGATGGTTTTGCCTTTTTCGGTAAAGGGGCCCTCAATTATTCTGTAGTTATTGGTAATTCCGGTTAATTTGTTTGGACCAAGCCGGCTGGTCTCCCCAGAAGGTTATGGTTCATGATAGTTTTCCACTTCGTGCTGTTATCGGTCGTTCAGTGCAAGCCTTTAGGCTTCTATCGCCTCATACGGCCACTTGGAGTCGTTTTGCTGAAGAAATGTGAAAGTAGAAAAATGGAAGGCGGTTGGGTTTGTTGGACAGAAGGTCATGACTTGCAGTCTGGAGAGTAGGGCGGTCAGGTGCCCAGCATCCAGGTGAGGCCGCCCATGATCATGCGTGGGGTGCCGGGCACGAAATGAATGTCCGTGACGCCTCCAGCCGGTTCGCCGGCCAGTCGGGATTCATATAAAAACTGTGCCTGGCGCCAATCGGTATCGGTCAGGTTACGGACGCTCAGGAACGCTTCAAGGCGCCCGGTTGGCGGTGAGACCGGTATCTGGTATCGCACAATCAGATCAAATACCGTAAAGGGTTCCAAGAGGGCACTGCGATCTTCCACCGCCGCCCGGCTGCCCACCGTCAACATTTGCAGGGTGCCGGACAAGCCGAAGGGAAGGTGCGTGGTCACCGAAGAAAAGGCGGTGAATTCCGGCGCCAGGGGGACGGATTCCCCCGTCCGGCGGAATTCCGCATCCGTATAGGTAATGTCGCCTCGAATGCTCAGCCAGTCCATCGGCTTGAGCCGCATACTGAGTTCCGTGCCCAGGCGGCGTGTTTCCCCCCTTCGTTCCGTCGTCCCCTCATCCCCCACAAACACAAATTCGGCTTCCAGATCCAGCAACCAGACCGTGGCCAGAAATTCCGCCCAACTCCATGGGCGGCTTCGAATGCCCAGTTCATACCCCACGGCCCGGGCCAGAGGAGTGGCCGACGGGTTCATGACGACGTCACGGGCATCGTTACTGTGAAAACCCGAACCCACGTTGACAAACAATTCGGTATTGGCCCAGGGCCCGAATATGAGATTGGCTTTGCCGTTGGCTATGGCATCGGTTGCCGATCCGTGCGGTTGAATGTCACAGCCCGCACCGCAGCGATCTTGTACCTGGAACGTGAACACGTCAATGCGTCCCCCTCCGGCGAAGCGGAGCCAGGGGAGCAGCTGAAGGTCAAGTTTGACATAGGGGGCATAGGAGGCCTGGAAAATATCCGATTCCTGCGTGATGGCCAAGGATTCCCGTTTCCGTTGCGTGCCGAGGCGAACCCGAGCCTGATCGAATCTGGTTTGTAAGCCGGCCGTGAGAAGGCCCTCACGGTTATAAAATTGAAACGGTTGACGGTAGCCGATATCGCCGCCGGTCAACCATCGCCTGTCGGTTTGTTCAAATCCGTCCCCATTGATCTCATCTTCAAGAAAGAAGGTGAAGTTCGTGAACAGGGACAGGGCATAATATTGAGCCCAGAGATTGGCAAATGCGGTCCCCCCGCCCGGGATGTCGTAATGATAATCCAGCCGGCCGGTGCTGCGGATAGTTTCGCCTCCTTCGGAAGGATCCAGTGAGCCGAAGCGGTTCAGTCGCCCCGCCCGCACTTCCCGCAGGGGGATTTGTCCTGATCCGTTCCATCGGCCGTAGTGTTGGGTGAAGGTGAAGCCGAGCCGGGAGCGCGAAGAGGGATCGAAGGTCAATTTGGCCAGGGCATTATATCGCGCGTTCCGATTGACGAATTCGAACGGGCCGTCGGTGTAGTAGAATTCTCCGGCAAACAAGGTCCTGAATCGTCCTGTCGTGGGTGAGGTCATGAAGAGGTGGCGTTGGGTATTGAATTCTCCGCCCCCGGATTGCAGCACCGTTTGCGGCACCGTCTCCCGGGTGACGTAGTTGGCGGCCCCTGCCGTGGCAAAATCACCGTACTCCACGTGGTAGGGGC
>JBDIVP010000409.1:0-2654 GCA_039794325.1 Candidatus Inrsubterrania sp. | reverse complement strand
CCGCAATCAGGTCCACTCCCGACTCAAACCCGATGATCCCTTCAAACTCCACGCCGCGGGACCGAACCTCCCCGCGCTGCAATTGTTGAAAGGTGGCCGGATCGGTTTGAACTACATTTTCCCGTGTCAAATCGAACAGGGCGACCGAAAACAGGCTCCGGGATCCGGACGGTTGAAATTTGATGCCAAGTTCAAATTGTCGTCCGGTTTCAGGCTTGAACGAGCCGCCCGAAGGATTGACCCCGATCGCAGGAAGGAAAAAGGTGGAATAACTGAAATACGGGGCCAGACCAATGTCGAACAGATAACTGAGCGCCAATCGGGTGGTCCCCTTTCGATCTCCTTGGGTCCGACTCGTCCCGGTCAATCGATTTTCCGTTTCATCCTGGGCCCAATCATAGCGTCCCCCGACGGTGAGGATGAGTTTTTCATAGAATTTGATTTGATCTTGAATATATCCCCCCAATTGAAATTGAGTGGTATGTTGATCGAGGAACACGGACGGCATGGTGATGGGAGCGCCAAAGTCATTGAAATTAAAAACGTCAATGGAGGAAGCCGCACCGAACGTTTGGCGTAAATCAACCATGATTCGCTGAAAATCCACCCCCATGAGCAATGTATGTTGCACAGGGCCCATAGAAAATTTTCCCTGAACCTGATTATCGACCGTGAGAGCGGATAAGGTCCCTAATGAACCAAACGCGGCTCGTGACAACGTTCGTTGATCTCCCCCAAACCCGGTACTAAAGACCGTAAAACCATCAAGCTCCGTCCAGTGATATCGGAGTTTTTGCAACACACTCCAGGTGTCGTTGAAATGATGTTGCGCTTCATACCCCGCCGACCACTCTGTTCGATTTTGCTTATCCAGCTCCGGTATGCCCGTAAACCGTGACGCGGGAATCCTGCCATTGGGATTTCCACGAAGCGTTCCTGCGGCCGGCAAGGCTTGGGAGGATCCCAACTGATCCTTTTGAAAGTGTGCAAAAAAGGTAATATCCGTATCGGAAGTCGGACGGTAGGTCAGTGCCGGTGCAATATAAATACGATCGTTGGGGACAAAATCGATTTGAGTGCCGCTTTCACGGTACAGTCCCGTCAGCCGGTAGGAGAATTTCTCGTCATCCGACAGCCGGCCTCCAAAATCCATTCGCCCTTCGTAGCGCTGAAAACTCCCGGCCAGAAATTGCAGCTCATGAAAGGGCTCCAGAGTCGGTCGCTTGGAAACATAATTCAGCAATCCGCCGGGACTCCCCTGCCCATATAAAAAGGAAGCGGGACCCCGGAGCACATCAATCTGCTCCGCCCCATAGGGTTCCAGGTTATAACTGACCGCAAATCCTGGATTCCGTAGTTGCAATCCATCCTTAAACAGCCCGTTGGTCGTGGCATCAAAACCACGAAATCTGAGGAAGGCAAACCGCGGTTCAAAACCAAAGGGCTCCGCTTGGACACCTGGCATGTACCGTAAGGCCTCCTGTATCGAATCGACTTCCTGCACCACCATTCGCTTGCGAGTGACCACCGAAATAGATTGGGGAGTTTCAACCAACGGTATATCGGATTTTGTAGCGGTCGCCGTCTCTTCCGGAACAAATGATTCTTCTTTGACCTCCTTCACCACAATTTCGGGAACCTTTACCAGCATATTGGTTTTTCGAGAAGAGGATTCGGAAGGGGAATCGCTGAATCGACTCTCCTGCCGGTCTTCAACCGGTAAAGGCATATTCCCTCCCCCGGCCTCCAGGGTAATCGTATCTTCATCGGTAAACCGAAATGAGAGATCGGTGCCCGACAGCAATTGCGTCAAGGCTTCCCGTGGGGTCAATCGTCCGTTGGCGCCGGGGGACATCAGACCCGTGGCTAATTCATCGTTAAAACTGACTTGCAGACCCGAAGCCAAGGCGAAATCGCGGAGTGCCATGCTGAGCGGTTGCGGGTTGATGGCATACCGCATTCGGGTTGCCTCCTTCGGCGCCTCGGCCGGCAACTCCGCCAGACCAGATCCCACACCGATAACCCCGACGAACCAAAACAAAAAAATAACGGTCAGACTGGAGCGCCTGATCCCGATCTTCCCCTCCGTACCCGGTATGCGTGCGATAACCGGATGTACCATGGACGCCATTCCTTTCATGACAATAAAGCCTCCTGGAAAAATTTTAATCACTTTTATAATTTTGAATATGAAACTCATTATTCTTTAGATTAAACGTATGAGCAGGGTAACTCCTCCCCCCCTCAATAAATTTTCTCCCAGTGCTACAAGTTCAGGATTCAATGAAGAGCGAGGCAAGACACGCGTAAAGACAAGACCATCCCCTGCCGGGAACGGTGACAAGGGGCAAGAATGCAAACACCAGATATTATCGAAGGATAGTCAGATGATCCGTGATCCGGAAAAGATCAATCGACAAGGTATCGGCCAGCGTGATGACGATACGTTCCGGGTTCTCGAGTTTGTAGATACCGGTGACCGGCAAGGACCGCAGTTTGGGATTCCAAATGGACAAATAGCCACGATGGTATCGAGACAACTCTTCAATGACTTCGGCAAGGGGAACACCGACAAAGACCAACCGGCCTTTTAGCCACGCCGCGCTGGCGGCCTTTTCGGCGTGAACAATCGCACCGGGACCTTGTGGCCCAAG
>JBDIVP010000408.1:0-2658 GCA_039794325.1 Candidatus Inrsubterrania sp. | reverse complement strand
CAGGAGATCCAGGCCTGCGGAGACTCCTCCTCGGCATACAACCGGCATCCGGGTGGAATCTGTTCCGCCAAAAACCGGTTTGAGCACAGGGTATGGGCAAAGACGGTCTGGACGGGCGGATGTGAAGGATGAAAATGCAAATCCACAAAGGACAGATACAATTCGGTTCCCGGGCGGTCCTGATGGCCGACCGGCACCCGGCGGGCATGCCAGAAGGTTTTGTGGTCCCCGCCTTCCATGGCATGATTCACCCCGAAGAGCGGTTGAAAGGTTTGGGTCGCCTCGGCGGGGTGGGACGACACCGAGACTTTACGAATGGCATACACCTCGCACGTCTGTTCATGCCGGTTGTCCGGAACCAGCCGGTACTGTGTCCGCCGGTGATCCAACCGAATCGGTTCGGCGGTTTTGGGAAAGAGGTTGACGATGGGGGTGCATCCCAACCGGAAGGTTCGATGATCGATGGCCAGCCGGCGGCGAGGCATGTTCCGGAACAGGAAGAGCAGATCCATCTGACGGGACGGCGTGCGAAGCGAGAGCGGCCCGACGTCGAAGAAATGGAATTTTTCGGGGAAGACACAATACTCCTGCAACAGGCGATAGCCGGGATGGGCTTGAGCGGGAGTCGGCAACAGACCCTCCTCCCCTCCGAATCCTACCGGGGAAACGGTATGAGGAGGCAGGAAGGCGGCCGGGGAATCTTCGGACAGCACCACGACTTGCACCAATTCTCCGAACAACAGGTCATAGAGCGTCCCCGTCAACACGGGTTCGCCATGGAGAAACAAGCGCAGCCGGTCGAGCCCCAACGATCCGATCGGCTCCCCAAAACTTTTCACCCGGATTCTCAGCACCCCCGACACCTGCGGCAAATGATCCAGGCAATCATAGCGATCCGGGGATTCCAACCCGGCCTCGCTAATGTGCAGCGGCCAAAGCTCAACCGGATAGGCCGTCCGAAACCGGCAGACCAACCCTTCGGAAGTGTGTGTCATGACCGATGCCCCCGCCGGCACAACCTGTTTGGTGGTTCCCGGGTGCCTGGCGGGATCCACCGCAAATTCGGCGATGGCCATGGAGGGAGTGGGGCGAATCAATTGGGGATAGAGCACCTCCAGAAAGGCCGCCGTGAATTCCGGCAGTTCGGCTTCCAGCTGATGGTGCAGGCGCCCGGTTAAAAACGCAAACGATTCGATCAACCGCTCGATTTGCGGATCCGTGCATTCCTCCGGAGCCAGAGCCAGTTGCCCGGCGATTTTCGGATAGCGCCGGGCAAAGTCGGCCCCGCTCTTCCGAAGATAGGACAATTCCTGCTGGAAGTAATACAACAGGTCATCGTTGCCGGTCATCGTTCCTCCTCCTGAGACTCGTGATCCAAGGCGATGGAAAAGGTCACAGGCTCCATGACATGGCCCACCACCAGGTGCGCCTGCACCTGCGCATACAAACGCCGGCCGTCCCCTCTCCCCTCTTCCACGCTCACGCGAACCTGTCGCAAGCGGGGTTCAAAGGCCTCGATGGCCCGTTCCAGAATCCCCCCGAGATCCTGACGGTGCTCGGGATTGTGAGCCGTCACAGTCGCCAGGTCGGGAATACCATAATTCACCACGGACGGAGGCAGCGCCACTTTCGCGGAAGCCTGGGGGTGGCGCGTATTCAGCAGCCACCCCACTTCCTTCACCACGGAACGCCGCAGGTCCGAAACCGGCAGGTGATGCCGGCGGACGGCCAGGTCCGGGACATCCGCCCCGCCGCCCCCGGCCGTCGGCTCTTCGGACGAGAACCGGTCGAAAAGCGGAGGCGGAGCCCCCTTTATCAAACGGGGTTCATGCGTAAACATGTCCTCCCTGTTTCCTATTTAATGGAATTTTTCTTCAGGTCATGCTTGGCCGAGACCACGCCTTCCTTTCCGCCACCTTCCTTCTGACCGGTGAAGGTCCATTGGATCTTCGAGTAGTTCAGCGTCACCGTTTCGGTAGGCTTTCCACCGCCGCCGCCGACGGAGACATTGGAAAGAACGACATCGTCCATCACATAATCCATAATGGGCAGAAATTGATTGTCGTCGGTACGCCCGATTTTGAATTTCACTTGGCCGATCGGTTTGCCGGCGCATAACTTTTCAAGCAACAGCGGCGTCGCCTGATCCACGTATTTGGAGATGACCATGTCGCCATGGTCCGCTTTGCCGGTGGTCCGTTCCCCGTTGCTGACATCGTTGGTCGTCGCCATGGAAACGGAATGACTGAAGGACAAACATTCAATGTGATCCTTGGCCCCTTCAAGGAGGCTGCCTCCTTTGACCCCTTTGATCTCCAACAATATGACATCTGACATATGATCCTCCTGGTTGATGAAATGGTTTCTGAGTTCCGTCGAAGTTCCCCTCTACGCCGCGTCCCCCTGCCGGAGCAGGGGGAACACACGAGAGACCATAAGGGTTAGGCCGCCGCGGGAGGCGGCAATTCGGCCACCAACCGGATCGAGACCGTCAATTCGTCTAATTGGAAATGCGGCCGTAAAAACGCCACTGCTTTATAGCAACCGGGTTTTCCCGGAATGTCCGTCACGTCCACACGGGCCTCACGCAGCGGAAATTGCGCCTTGATTTCCTGAGCCGCACTGTCGTTCAACAGGACATAATCGGCGATCCAGGTG
>JBDIVP010000407.1:0-2685 GCA_039794325.1 Candidatus Inrsubterrania sp. | reverse complement strand
CTCATCCCTCGACGGTTTTATGATCCTGCCATAACCCGATATTTGCGGCATGAATTAACTCATATTTCAGATATGCTGGACGAAACGTTCGGGTACGATCCTGATACCAAGGTAGGGTTGAATCCGGGGGAAGAGCACCTCATCTTGAATCGGTACCGAGTATTATGGAGTCTCCACGTCGATAGCCGGATTGCCAGATCCGGAAAAGAACCGATGTTTTCGAAGGAATACCGATTCCGTGAATTTCGGTCTTGGTACCGAAAAATTTTGCCTGGGCAGGTGGAGTCGGTGTTTGAAGGGATCTGGCAAACAGAATATTTAACGCATGCAGAACTTGTGGAGATGGCTTCTGATACTTCCCGGGTGATTGAACGGGCGATCGATGTGGAAGATAGCGAGGTGCCGGAAGTTCCCACAAAGCCCATGTTATTGCCTGGTTTCCCTTGTCCTCTATGCCGATTCCCGACATACAGTTGGGTGGAAAATCTTGACCAAACTCTGGAGTCTTATGTGCTGGACTATATAAAGGAAAATCATCCAGGTTGGGATGTAGAATATGGAGCCTGTGATCGGTGTGTAGAGGTATATAAGCTGCGCGCTGCAGGGGTGGTGTAGCATTGGGCTTTATGGCGTTACCGGAATGGGCCCTTAAGATCGTTTTCTAAGACGGAGAGGCTGCGACGAATTCATATGGCAACCGAACCTGAAAAGCCTGAGCAGGACCCGTCTTTTGGTCGGAGGACGTTTTTACGCCATTCATTGGTGTCTTTGGGGGCGACCGTCCAGGAATTCGTCAAGCACCGAGATGCTCCACGAGTTCAGAGCGTAGAGCAGAAACCTGTTTTATTGAAAAAAGGATGGTTGCGTCCCCCTGGAGCTATTTCAAATGAAGAATTTCTCGAGCGATGCACAAAATGTGGTGATTGTGTGGATGTCTGTCCCCATAACGCGATTCAACCGTCAGCGGAAGACGGGACTCCTGTGATTTTTGCCGAGGAAGCCGCCTGTCAGCTTTGTGAAGACCTTCCCTGCATTGCAGCCTGTGGAACGGAGGCCTTGATGCCCGTGCCTTCTATTGGCATGGTGGACATGGGGGTGGCCGTGGTTTCTCCCTCTCTTTGTACGGCAGGAAATGGATGTAATTCCTGTGTTTCAAAATGTCCGGTCGAGGCCTTATCCATGGATTTTGGAATGTTTTGCGTAAAGGTTGATAGTAGTCGTTGCGTGGGATGTGGTGTGTGCCAGTATGTTTGTGCAACCGTCAACGATAGGGCCGCCATTCGGGTGGCTTCCAAGCATTCATAGCCTGTTTGACTTTAGCCGGAAAATGGAAATGCCGAAAAATGCTTGCGTAAATAACCGAAACCCAGGGATTGGGAAAGGTGTTTCGTGTGTGACCATGAGGTCCCATGTTGTAAGGCATTGTTTAAATGTATTTTTTATGAAAAACTGTTGCGGATGGGTTATTCGGTATGGGCATGTGAATCCAGGGTAACGGCTTGACTTCATGGGTCTATTGTCCTATTATCTGGTCCCCTTTTCATAAATTCCTTATGAGGCGTCGAGCAGACAAATTCATTCCGATGATTCTTCTTTTTAAGGTGGTGAAAATATGACGACGGGAGTGAAGGAAGGGAAAAAAACAGCTCAAAAAAGTAATGCAACGGAGCAAAAGGAAGTCAAGATTTCTCCAAAGGATGCCCCGGCTGTTGAGCGGGCACTTTGCCGAAGTAAGTTATACTTATTAATTTCTTGGGGATATTTATTCCCTGAAGATGAGGAATTTTTAGATTACCTTCAGAGCGGAGAATTTGTTGAGGATGGAAAGGCTGCGCTTGAAGGGTTGGAAAAGGATTTGCAAGGCATAGGTGGGGAGGAAGCTTCTAGCAGAATCCTTTCGTTGAAGACTCAATTTGATGCCATAGAGGAATGGGTCACTTCTGAAGGGGAAAACTGGAGCCTTCAGGATTTACGGGATGAGCACCGACGGGTGTTTAGTAATGTCATTTCTCTGGATTGTCCGCCTTATGAAACGCTTTTTGGGAATGACCATGTGTTTGGTCAATCCTATGTAATGGGTGACATAGCCGGTTTTTATAGTGCCTTCGGACTGCAGCTTTCGCCTGATATTCATGAACGATTGGACCACCTGAGTGTGGAATTAGAGTTTATGCATTTCCTGGCATATAAAGAGTCCTATGCCATCCTTCATGATGGAAAGGAAAAGCTGCAAACGGTCGTTGAAGCTGAAAAAAAGTTCGTAAAAGACCATATCGGAAGGTGGGTGCCCTTATTCTCAGGGATGTTGAGACGAAAGGCTGATTACGGCTTTTATAAAATTCTTGCCGATTTTACTGCTGATTTGATTGGCTTTGATATTGCCTACCTCAATGTAACACCACAACCATATTCAGAAACAGATTACAGGCCGGCAACATTTATGAGTCCTGAAGGCCAGACATTTGAATGTGGGGCTCAAGATAAGGGTAATGAATTAAGCCTCCTAATGAGTGAAGTTGGGGCCGATGCCTTTTTGGAGAAGGACGAAGGTTCATCGAATAAATCAGGAAATGCCTGAATTGTTGAATGATAGACAGTTTTGTGGTCATTAGTTGGGTTTAGGGAAACGGTTAGTTAGCAGCCCTTTCGGTTTTAATCTTTTATCAAAGGAGGATGCGTCACTAT
>JBDIVP010000406.1:0-2689 GCA_039794325.1 Candidatus Inrsubterrania sp. | reverse complement strand
AGTCATGACCGATGGTTTCTGGACCGTGTTGCGACGCATATTTTGTCGTTCGAAGGGAATAGTCAAGTGGTCTGGTATGAAGGGAATTACAGTGAGTATGAAGCCGATCGAAAAAAACGGTTGGGAAAAGCGGCAGAGCAGCCGCATCGGCTTCGGTATCGGAAATTGATTCAATCGTCATAATCTGTAACTTGGGTTGTCCGAACGACCAGGATGTCTCCGGTTCCGCCCCATTCAACACGTTCCAGCCCTTCGCCGTCTTCTTCCGGGGCGGGGGCTCCCGTTCTCATCGCACGTGTGACGGGCATTCTTTCTGTTGCGGGGGGCTTTGTCCTGGGTATTCATGGCCTTGATGAACCGGGATCCCGGCTGTTGCCCACAGCGTTGGGGATGATTGCCGCAGGCCTGATTGCCCAAATCTTTGCCCTGGTGAGATCCTGGTATCTTCTGGCCAGGCGAACCGAATGACGACCTCTCTTTTCGTCCTACTCGTTAGAACGTTCATATGGAGGTATTCTTGAGAAAGCGGGCAGGAAGAGGTCTGTTGTGGGGGCTGTCCCTTATTCTTTCGGGGTGTATTCCCTGGCAGGACTCCTTTTTAAAAAAAGGAACCGGATCGCTCACGCAATCGGATGTGCGTGAAAGGCTTGGGAAGCCTCATATTGTAAAGGCCCCATTACTTTCGGATGAAACGACCTGGACGTATCGGTATGCCTTATCGGAAAGCGAGTTAGACCCGTGGGGGATCAAGACATTCGGTAAGCAGGCCGGGAGTGTCTTTGGCGGCCAGAAGGATGGCCCACGGGAAAAAGTCTATTGTTATTCCTATGTGTTGACCTTCGATAAGGCCGGGGTCTTGCGTCATTGGGATCGGGAAGCCTGCCAACTGCCGGCGCCTCCCGATCCCTTTTCCCAGGGCTTGTCTTAAAGGCGGCAACGGAACACAACGGGATGGATGATCACTAGCCGGGACAGGAGAATGCCGGTTTTTAAAAGCGGGGCTTTTCTGCAGCAATGTTTTTCGGTTCATCCTCTGGCGCTCTGCCTGAAATTGGTGCAACTGCCATCCACGGCCGGCATCCTGTGTTTGAATTGCCGAATGCGACACCGGCTGACGATTGAAGAGGCTTCTGCCTCACCAGGGCCAAAAGACGATGAAGGGCATGAAGAGAATGCCTTGTCGGAGTTAGGCCGGTGTTTCCAGGCCCATTCCGAAGATATTCGTCTGGTGGCAGTAGGTGTGGAGCAGTCCAGTGTCCGGTTTCGATGTCGCCGGTGCCATCGGAACTTCGGCTTATCTATTCGGATTTTTGAAACCCATCAATCTTGAGCGGAGGGTGAGAGAGTTACCGAACGGTAGGGCTGCCGGAGCAGGCGTTCGTGTCGGGAAAAATACTTCAGCGGGTCCATGGTCATGGACCCGCTGAAGTCTCAGTCGGAAAACGTTACCGGTTCGGTTGAGGAGTATAACGCAGATAGGGTTTAACTACCCGATGGCCCTTGGGAAATAAGCCGGGTACTTCCGCATCGGTCACCGCAGGGGTGATGATGCAATCCTCCCCGTCCTTCCAATTCGCCGGCGTCGCCACCTTGTATTTGGCGGTCAATTGCAGCGAGTCGATGACCCGGAGGATTTCGTCGAAATTTCGGCCGGTTGATGCCGGGTAGGTCAAGGACAGTTTCAGCTTTTTATCCGGCCCGATGACAAAGACGCTGCGGACCGTCATATTATCCAAGGCATTGGGATGAATCATGTCATACAGATTGGCGACTTTGCGCTCGGGATCGGCAATGATGGGGTAATTGACGGAACATTGTTGGGTTTCGTTGATATCGTTCACCCAACCTTTGTGCGAATCCAAAGGGTCCACGCTGACAGCCAGGACCTTGACGTTTCGTTTTTTGAATTCCTCGGTCATTTTGGCCATAGTTCCCAATTCCGTGGTGCAAACCGGGGTAAAGTCCTTGGGGTGGGAAAATAAAATTCCCCAACCGTCTCCCAACCATTCGTGAAAATTGATGGTGCCGTGGGTGGTTTCCGCGGTAAAATCCGGGACGACATCTCCTAAACGTAATGCCATGATGACCCTCTCTTCCTCTGAAGGTGAATAAATAATTGATTCACGCAGGGTCCTGAGGTTGTCACCCGGGGCCTGTGTGAATGAGTTGGCTTTAATGATTGCAAATAGGGTTAAGTCTAAGTCAGTCTCAAGGATATGGTCAATCATGGAATGATAAAAAGCGAGACGGTTGCGGCAAGGCGAATCTACTCTCAATATGGAAATATGGAATGGGAGCGCGAGAGACTATGGCAGGTCCTGGATGGCGTGTGGCGGTAATAATGGAAAATGAGTCCGATTGGGAGACCATGCGCTTGAGCAGCGAAATGCTGACGCACTTGGGCATTGCGCATGAGTGCCGGGTTCTTTCCGTCCATCGGGCCTTGGGCGACGTGGAGACGTATGTGAGGGAGGCCGAATCCCGTGGGGTCCGGGTGTTTATCGCCGGTGCCGGGGGAGCTGCTCATCTGCCTGGAATCCTGGCGTCCATGACCGCGTGGCCCGTGTTGGGGGTTCCTCTCCAAGGAAGGACCTTTCAGGGGATGGATGCGCTGGTATCCATGGTCCAAATGCCTCAGGGGACTCCTGTCTGCACTCTGGCCATCGGACAGGCCGGCGCGGCCAACGCC
>JBDIVP010000405.1:0-2693 GCA_039794325.1 Candidatus Inrsubterrania sp. | reverse complement strand
TCGCTCCAACTCAGCCCTTTCGGGAGCCTCCAGCACGATGGATCGAGAGTGGTTGGCCATGTATCCTCCTCTAGAAGATGTACATGACCAGCATACTATCATGATTTACGAGACAAAACACTAGGCAGGTCCCCCAGTAGTCGGCTGGCCGAAATCCCGCCCCAAACCTTTGCCGGGAACAGCCATAGCACATCCGGTGCCCCAGCGATACCGGAATGAGACAAGGGGTTTAACAATCAGTGTACTTATAATTATCCAGCCTTCCTTCCTTATTAAAATTCAAGATAATCTGACATTTGTTGGGAGTAAATTTGGAAAAGGGCCATCGGGTCTTCCCTCCGGCGATTCGGGTATAGATCCAGCTTTCCCCGCCGAAAAATCTGGCGGACTTGCCGTTGGGTTTACCCCAGTTTTCCAAAAACCATTCTTGAGACCGTCCTTCCATTTCGGCAGGATCCAGCGAGGCATCCAGATAGGGATTCCCCCCACAGCCGACCATCATCGACGCAACGAGAACCACCACCACATAGAGTTTGTTCACTCTCACCTCCCTTCGAATCCTCAGATCCAACGGTTCGCACTGCAGAAGCCTCACCTCAAAAAATTCTAGCCCTCAATCCCCTATCAGTCAAACACTCCGCACCGGAGATCCTTGACATTATCGCAACCTCACTCCGCCTCGTTGCATTCGTGTTGTTACATTATTATTCCAAACCGGTTTTATGATTGTGCAGGGAATCATCCTGGTTTACAATAAATGTAAGACGTAGGAACCAATGGCATCGATCACCACAGAAGGGGTTTGTTATGAAACTTTTTCTCGACACCGGAAGTGCAAAGGAAATTCGAGAAGCCGCCAGTTATGGACTCGTAGATGGAGTCACGACCAACCCTTCGCTGGTATCCAAAGAGGGGCGTGACTTTTCTGACCTTCTCAAAGAAATATGCGGTATCGTGGACGGTCCCATCAGTGCGGAAGTCGTCAGTTTGGATGCCGACTCCATGGTCAAGGAAGGACGGGAATTGGCCAAGATCCATAAAAATATCGTGGTGAAAGCCCCGCTGACCCCCGAAGGCTTGAAAGCCACACGGCAATTATCGGGGGAGGGGATTCGCGTCAATGTTACGTTGTGCTTTTCACCGACGCAGGCCCTTCTCGCAGCCAAGGCCGGTGCCTGGTGTGTCTCCCCGTTTATTGGCCGCCTGGACGACATCAGTTCCAACGGAATGGAACTCATTCGCCAAATTCTCACCATCTACGACAATTATGGGTTTACTACCCAGGTTCTGGTCGCCAGCGTTCGCCACCCGCAACACGTCGTGGAGGCGGCCTTGGCCGGCGGGCATATTTGCACCATGCCGTTTTCGGTTTTTCAGCAATTGGTCAAACATCCGCTGACAGACATCGGATTGAAGAAATTTCTGGCGGATTGGGAAGCGCAAAACCTGCCCAAAAAGTAACGGCCGATACGCTAGGGGTCAGGCCTTGGCCTCGAGGAGTTGTCTGGCTCGTTGAAAGACACCATGAAACATGGGACGGGTCAGGGTTCCCGTAAAGGTGTTCTGTTGACTGGGATGATAGGACCCCAGCAATTTTACTCCCCAAGGCAGTTCATAGTCGGCTCCATGGAAAAATTTCGGACGGGGCGCTACCCGTCCGTATTCCATTCCCTGACAAGCCCGCAAATATTCTTCAAACGCTATTTTCCCGAGAGCGATCACCACGGTAATACGGCGTAACAATCGCATTTCCTCCTGCAAATACGGGCGGCAGGACTCAATTTCCTCTTTGGATGGCTTGTTGGCCGGGGGGGCGCACCGCACGGCCGCCGCCACGTAACAATTCCGCAGTCTCAGGCCATCATTCAGATGTGTGGATTCCGGTTGATTGGCAAACCCGTAGGCATGCAACGCTTCATACAGCCAATCACCACTCCGATCTCCGGTAAATATCCGTCCCGTGCGATTACCCCCATGTGCTGCGGGGGCCAGCCCCACCACAAACAGCCGGGCTTGGGGATCCCCGAATCCGGGAACCGGACGCCCCCAATATTCCCAATCTCGAAACCGCTTGACTTTTTCCTTCGCAATGGCTTGACGATAGGCGGTTAAACGCGGACACTTCGTGCAATCGGCAATCGTTTGCTGTAAAAGCGTCAGCGAGCGCATAGACGGCCATGCTACCATAACCCCCTCGACAAGACCGAATAGTATTAATCAGCAAATGACCCATCACCCCATCACCATCAAATATCCCGACCGTCGGGTCAAAGCCGTTCTTACCTCCCTCATTACCGCAGCGGTTGAAGCGGGGGACCCACAAAACGCCATCAGGAAGACCCTCATAAGGAAAGGGAAACGCCTGAAGGCAGCCGGCATCACCTATGATTTGACCCGTTATCACCGGATCATCTGCGTGGGGGCGGGAAAAGCATCAGGAAACATGGCGATGGCCCTGGAGCCCATTCTTGGAGACAGGCTTGAGGATGGAATGGTGATCGTAAAAGACGGGTATGGCGTCCCCTGCCAAAAAATTTCTGTTGTTGAAGCCGCCCATCCCGTTCCATACCGTCGGGGTGTGAGCGCCACCAGACAGATACTGTCTCAGGCACACTCCCTTACGCAAAAGGATTTATTGATTGTACTGCTGTCCGGGGGAGCCTCCAGCCTGCTCTGCGCACCATCGCCGGGAC
>JBDIVP010000404.1:0-2730 GCA_039794325.1 Candidatus Inrsubterrania sp. | reverse complement strand
TGGACCACAATTTGCTCCATCGACACCAAAGCCCATGGGTACGTAATGCGCTCGATGCGGGAATACTCTAACAGATCCCGAATCAGTTCCTCCATCCGCTCCGCCCCCTTGCGAATACGCTCCAAATAATGACGTTCCTGAGATTCCAACCGTTCGGCCGCCCGTTTCAGGAGGAGGACGGCAAACCCCTGAATGCCCCTCAACGGCGCTTGCAAATCATGAGAAATCGCATACACAAAACTTTCCAATTCTTCATTACTGATTCGCAGCGACTCTTCAATTTTCTTTGCAGCCGTGACGTCTTTACACAAACCCACGACCCCCACTTTTTCCCCGCCGGCATTTTTGAGCGCAGCTAATGTCAAGCTGATATTGACGGCGTGCCCCTTCCGCGTCCGTAATTCTATCTCACGGCCGATGACCTCTCCTTTCCGTTGCCATTCCTCAAAAATCGGAGGCCATTGGTTCGGGTCCATGAAGAGCTCACGGACATCGTGTGAAGCAATCGATCCCGTATCGTACCCGAGAACTCTCTGCGCTCCTCGACTAAACCGGGTGATCGTTCCCTTGGTATCGGTGAAGAAGATCGGATCAGGGGCATGATCAAGCACATCAGCCAACTGATCCCGTGCAGCCCGGTATTGTTGTTCGGCTTTGACGGCACGCGCCGCTTCGGTTTGAGCCTGGCCCCACTCCCGCTTCAAGCGATAGGTCAGCCAGTACAACAGCACCACCAATGGCACAAAGACCACACTTCCCATAATCCCAAAATCCCAGACGATCCCGTGAAGCGGGGTCAAAATGGCTTTTCGATCCAGATTGATGAGGACCGTCCAGTTTAATCCGGGAAAGTCCCCTATCCCCTTTGTGCCCGCGTATCCCCTGACGATCTCCACTCCCCGCCGTTGATGCCAGGTCTCCACATATCCCGGATCCTCGGATGAACGAATCAACGTGGGAGAAACGCCTAACTCCAGGAGATTCACTCTCCCCTCTTGATGTAATAGCGAATCGGCCAAAAGGTTGCCTTTTTTGTCCAACAAATGCCATTCACCCATGGCAGAGGTACCTTCCGGCATCTGAATGGCTAGTAAAGTGCGGTCAAAGATCTTTTGAAGGTCCGGAACTCCGACCCGGGCTGTCACGGCTCCTAAAAACTGGTTATCGGACCCTACGATCGGAGCCGAAAACCCCACAGCCAAGACACCCCCGGCTTCGGGAGAGGATTCGGCATCTTGAATATGGATGCCTCCACTATTTCGTACGGATTGAAACCAGAGCTCCCCACTCCGATCCTCTCCGACACTGATAGGGTCGGAAGCGGCAAGGACTCTGCCGTCGGAGTCAGTCACGGCCAACCAGCGATAAATGGGGTAAGCCTGGTGAAGCAAGGCCAAATAATTATTCATCGCGGAGATATCCCCGTTCCGAAAGACTTGCGATTTGGCCATCGTTTGAATATCCCCATATCGCTCAAACAACAGCAGGTCTAATTTATCCGCCATATCGGCCGCAACCCGGGCCAGGTTTTTCCCTGCGGCATCCACCGTCTGGGTTTCAAGGTGATGCACAACCACCGCGGCGTGAATCACGACCCCAAAGACAATCAGAATACGAAGCCATGACAACCATTGATAGGAATTATTCGGTATCTGCATCGGTTCCCTTTGTGAAAAAATCCTCCCGAAGGTCCAGCAGTGCATCCAGACAGATATCGTCCGGGCAGGCAATTCCAACGAAGCTGGGAGCAAAGGTGACGCCTGGCCCGCGTTGGTAATTATCACGAGGCCCAGACCCCGTCAATAGGATAGGGTTCTTACGGATGGCGCAAAGAGGGCATGCCTAGATGGATGAACTTTTTCCCATGGAAGTCATTCCTTTTGTTCTCAATCGGACACAAAACTGCCTGGCGAAGATCACGGTGCCTTCTCATTTTTCATCATTCCGAAGGAATTGTTGGGCTTCAAGCACTTCCGGATAATCGGGTCCGGCCTGTTTCCATATCGAGAGCAAGGTGGTGTAGGCCTCCCGTGCCGCATGGGCATCACCGCTTCCAGCCGCCGCCCGGGCCAAACCCAGCAGCGATCGTGCCCGATTCGGGTGCCAAAACAAGGCCTGATCGAAGTGTTGACGGGCTTCTTTATGCCGACCGGCCCGTAACAGGATTTCGCCATACAGTTCATGCGACGGTTTGATCAAAGCCGGCGGGCCTGACGGCGGCGGGAGCTTGTCCTCCAAAGCCAGAGCCTGCTCCATCAGATCGCCGGCCTTGCTGAAATGTTTCTCCTCTACCTGGCTTAACGCCGACAGCTGCAGATCCCAAATGCGCAAAAGGTCGGGAACTTCTGAGGAAGCCGCATCTTCAGCGCGTGAAGGTTCCGACCGTCTCTCTTCTTGCTGATTCTCCCTCTGCCCTTGCAACGCACCCATTCGGTCGGCGAGGTCACGCACATAGGCCGCCAGCTCAGGGGATTCATCCCCGAACTGATAACCTTCCACATCCCACGGCTGATGAATCGCCTCCCACCGTTCAGTTTCCACAATGTAGGCGGCAATCATCCGGTCATAATTCCGGCTGACCGTTCGCTCAAATCCATGCAAGCGGGTCACATCAGACGGTGAAGGTTCCGCCATATCCTGTTGCTTCATTCTCAAGAGAGCTTCCGCCTCGCCATACCGCCCCTGTTGAAGATACACGTAATGCAACCAATACAGGCTATGATAATCCTG
>JBDIVP010000403.1:0-2754 GCA_039794325.1 Candidatus Inrsubterrania sp. | reverse complement strand
ACCCCTTGGGCCTCGTCCGGGTACTCGTGCTCGCGGCAGAGCCGTTGACTGTCTTCCAAACTCAACGGTTCCTGGGTGAGGCCGCAGACGGACCCCTGAGGGCCTCGTTCATGAAAACGGCAACTATGGCAGGCCCCGAAGGGTTTGCGTCCATTGGCCTGTTGGAGGGTGCGTAGCACCGTTTGGAGCACCTGCGCCAAATCGGTGGAGCTGGCGGACTGTGCGGCTGTGAGAGCGAACGCCAAGTGTTGGCCCTGCGTGGTTTTCTTGATGAGATTTTTCCCTTTGAGTGTGGGCGTCAGATGAAGCAAGCGTTTGTCTTCTTTATCATGTCTTTTGGTCAGCAATCCCTTCTGTTCCAGCACCTTCAAGGATTGGGAGACGGTTCCCTTCGTTAATCCCAGATAGTCCCCGACCGCCTGCGGGGTATCTGAATACCGATTGCATTCCGTGAGATATTTGAGGGCCTCCACCTGCACGGGTTGCAGCCCATATTTCAGCCCAAAGGCCCGCGTTTCCATGCGGAGCAAGTTGCTTAACCGTTCCAGGAGGTCGTGCGCTTCCGGTGTGTTCATGGCCTTATTGTATCGTCTCGATACTAATTTGACAAACACCTCGTTCATGTTTATGCTCCTGATAGTTTCGAGTCGAAACTAATTGGCGTTAAAAACTTTTTCATCAAGGAGGGATGTATGAAGAAAGCGGTGTTGTATCATGCAGGGTGTCCCGTGTGTGTGGCGGCGGAGGACATGGTTGCGCAGGCGATTGACCGCCAACGGTATGACCTGGAAGTGGTGCATGTTGGGAATGCACCAGGCCGGGTGTCCGAGGCGGAATCGGCGGGCGTGAAATCCGTTCCGGCGTTGGTGTTGGAGGGGCAAGTGTTTCACATCAATTTTGGTGCGTCTCTCGCGGATGTGAAAGCCGGCGGGTAATTGGCGATAGAAGGTGGGGCATGAAGGGGGAAGTCAACGAGTCGTCGAATCGTCGGCTTCCCCGCCCGTTTTACCATGGGTGACGCACTCAATTTTTTCCGATTATATTATTCATGAAAGGAACACAGGGTATGCAAGGTTGGAGAAAAGGTATGATACGGGCTTGTGCGGTTGGAATGTTGATGGCCGCGGTGGCCTGTGGAACAACACCTCAGGCTCCGGCTGGTGAATCCACTCCCTCCCTCTATGATCGTCTGGGAGGAAAACCGGCTATTACGGCGGTGGTGGATGAATTTGTGGGGAATGTCGCGAAGGATGCCAGAATCAATAGCCGCTTTGCGACTACCGATATCCCTCGGTTGAAAGGGCATTTGGTGGATCAAGTCTGTCGTGCTACCGGAGGTCCATGTACGTACACAGGAAGGGATATGATAACCACGCATGCGGGGATGAAGATTTCCAATGCGGAATTTTCGGCCTTGGTCGAAGATCTCGTTGCCGCATTGAATCATTTCCAGGTGCCCCCACGTGAACAACAGGAACTTTTAGGCCTGTTGGGGCCGATGAAGTCGGATATCGTGGAAATTCCGTGAGTGGGTGTGTGATCCTTGTTAAGAAGGAGCGGCCTCAGGTTTCGGGGGATGCGGGATTGTCCCCCGGAACCTGAGCGATATCATAAACGGTTTCGGGGTTTCGGCCGGTATTCCTGGGAGAAATCCTTTCCGGAATGCGCTTGGCGTGGACCTCTGTGAGGAGGGAAAGGAGTCAGATGTTGAACGGAACGGAAATAAAAGTAGGGGCAGTTCGTTCGTTATGGCGCTATCCGGTCAAGTCGATGCGGGGGGAAACGTTGGCCTTGGCTCGGATCGGCCCCTATGGTGTGGAAGGGGACCGGTATTCTGCGTTGGTAGACAGGACGGATGGGAAGGTGGCCACGGCCAAGCATCCGCATAAATGGCCGAATTTGTTGGGGTGGTCTGCAAGCATTCAGGAGCAGGGAATGGGTGGGGAAGAGAACGGTGCCATTTCGATTACCCTGCCCACCGGCATGACGGTGAGGGGTGCGCAACCCGATCGGGATCGGATCCTCTCGGATGCCCTTGGCCGTGAAGTGACGCTGGCATATGCCCATCATGGGCAGATATCCGGCCTGCCGGCGGATCTGTTTCCGTCGTGGACCGGACGGTCCGAGGAATATTGGCCCGATATGGAAGGCCGGGAGAAGCGGGATGTCGTCACGGAATTTTCTCTGCCGCCTGGCACCTTTTTTGACGGGGCGATGATTCATCTCCTCACTACCGCCACGCTTAAACATTTGCAGAATCTGTATCCGGCCGGATGTTTTGATCCGCTCCGGTTTCGGCCAAATATCGTGGTCGATACCGGGGAGGAACGTGAGGGATTTCTGGAGAATGAGTGGGTGGGGCGCCGATTGTTCCTCGGAGAGGACGTCCGGCTGAAGGTGATTAAACCTTGTGCACGCTGCGTGATGACCACCTTGCCGCAAGGGGATCTTCCCAAAGATCCCGGAATTTTGAGTACCGCTGTTCGAAACAATCACAGTCATGTCGGCGTGTATGCAATGGTGGAGCAGGGAGGATTGGTGCGCCGGAGGGATACGGTTAGGATCATAGGGGGTCAGTGAATGAAACGGTGGAGTGGCCGGTTTTTTCCTTATAATTTGGTAGCTCAAACTGGCTCCCAATCGAATCGCGGGGCCTGGTTTAGGCCTGATTGCCATACGAGGTGCGCGCGACTTTTTCCTGTATCCGATGGCTACGGTGCATTCTCCATAAAATCGGTCGGGCCGAAGTCCGGC
>JBDIVP010000402.1:0-2763 GCA_039794325.1 Candidatus Inrsubterrania sp. | reverse complement strand
ACAGGAATTACGTGTAAAGGAAACTGATCGAATTAAGGCTATGGCATCCGAGTTGAGGCGTTTAAATGTTACGGTTGAAGAGCGGGAGGATGGGCTCATCATTACGGGGAAAAGCCGTTTTAAGGGGGCGATCTGTCGGAGTTACGGTGATCATCGAGTGGCAATGTCACTGGCTGTAGCGGGATTGGCCGCCCAAGCTCCGGTCACCGTTGAAGATGTAGGATGTATCGAAACTTCATTCCCGAATTTTCACGATAAACTATTGGATTTATTGACAAAAATGCCATGATGGTTATAATGCTGAAGCTTTTTTCAATGCCAGGAGAAAAAAGCAGGTGGAATGTTGCAGATGCTTATCACTATTGATGGACCGGCCGGAGTGGGGAAGAGTACTGTTTCCCGTGTTTTGGCTAATCGTCTTGGATATGCGTATTTGGATACAGGGGCACTTTATCGGGCGTTGGCGTGGAAAATTCATCAACAGCATGTCGATCCCAATGATCCAGAGAGGCTGAGGATGGTATTATCGCAAACTGACATGAAAATTTCCTGCCATAACAATGAGTTGGATCTCATAATCGATGGCCGACCAATCGATCCTCAGGAGCTTCGGACTCCTTTGGTGAGTCATCTGTCATCGACGATTGCGGCTAATCCTCAGGTGAGGGATTGGTTATTGCCTCTTCAGCGAAAATTGGGAGAGGGGGATGGGGTGGTCGCCGAAGGACGCGATATGGGTACACGGGTATTCCCCAATGCCGATGTGAAGTTTTTCCTTGATGCGGATTTGGAGGTTCGAGCCGAACGTCGTCGACAAGAATTGGCTCAAAAGGGCCAGGTTTTCAGTTTGGCGGAGGTCCAACGAGAAATGGCTGCGAGGGACAGTCGTGATCGAACGCGGTCCACGGCCCCTTTACGTCCTGCCGATGGGGCTGTCATCATCAATACTTCCAATCAGTCGGTTGAGCAGGTTCTAGGGCAAATGATGAAGATCATTGCGGACCAGCCGTGAGTGGATGGGTTTATGGGCTCTTGTGGGTGTTATTCAATGGGATTATTCGAGTATTTTTAGGGTTTCGAGTCCAAGGGTATGATAAGTTTCCAACCTCCGGTGGAGTGATAATTGCCGCAAACCATGCCAGCTATAGTGATATCCCTATTCTTGGGTGTGCTGTAAAAAGAAGGGTGTTTTTTTTAGGGAGATCTAATTTATTCCCTCATGCCTTTTTTAGTTGGGCCTTGAGGCGGTTGGGTTGGATTCCCCTGAGAACAAACCGATTGGACCGGAAAGCCTTTACTCAGGCCCTTAGCCTTCTAACTGAGGGTAAAGTTGTAGCTATTTTCCCTGAGGGAAGTCGAACAGAGGATGGGGGGCTTCAGCCTGGAAGGCCTGGAATTGGCTATTTGGTGGCGGAATCACAATGCCAGGTGATTCCTGTGTTTATTTCTGGTACCTTTCAAGTTCTGCCTCCTGGTCGTGTGTGGCCTAAACGGTATCCTGTGTCGGTCACTTTTGGCGATCCCCTTTCATTTGCTCCATTCGAGAGAGGGGGGCGGGCAAAAGAATACTACGAGCATGTGGGGAAGACAGTGATGGAGCATATCGCCCGGATTGGCGGGAGCCGTCCTCCACCCTGTACATGAAAGATGGAACAGGTCTTTTGGGGGTCATTGTCGATATTGACAGCATATTTTTATTCACCTTTTACCTTATTTCCGTTGGAGGCATGAACATCGGATGAACACCCTTACCCAACAATCTGAACAAATTGACCGGCAAACCTTGGCGGCTTTGTATGATGAGACGTTTAAAAATATTGAAGAAGGGACCATAACCGAAGGTCGAGTCATTGATATTCAGCGAGATCGGGTCGTGGTTGATATCGGTTACAAATCTGAGGGAATGATCCCAGCCGATCAATTTTCTCCTGACGAACTTCAGCATTTGAAGGTGAATGATTCTATTCAAGTCTACATTGAACAATGTGAAGATGCTGAAGGCAATTTATTGCTCTCCAAAGAAAAAGCCGACAAGATGAAAGTCTGGGAAGATCTGGAGGTGGCCCATCGGGAGGAAAAGCAGGTTCAGGGGAAAGTCATATCTCGGATCAAGGGAGGTATGATTGTTGATATCGGGGTGAAGGCTTTTTTGCCCGGTTCGCAAATTGATTTGACGCCGGTACGTGATTTGGACGGGCTGGTCGGCAAAACATTCAATTTCAAAATTATTAAAATCAATCACCGGCGTGGGAATGTGGTGGTGTCCCGTCGAGCGCTCTTGGAAGAAACTCGTGATAAACGGCGACAATCGACGCTGTCGACTTTGTCTGAGGGGCAATTAATTGAGGGGACGGTGAAAAACATTACTGATTACGGGGCTTTTCTGGACCTTGGGGGCATTGATGGCCTTTTGCATATTACCGATATCTCCTGGGGACGGGTTGGGCATCCCTCAGATATTTTTTCCATCGGGGATCGTGTAGAAGTTCTGGTTCTGAAATACGACAGGGAAACCGGTCGGATTTCCCTTGGGGTCAAGCAAAAGACGCCGGATCCATGGACCAAGGTGGAGAGCAAATATCCAGAAGGTAGTCGGGTTAAAGGAAAAGTGGTCAGCCTGACGGATTATGGAGCGTTTGTCGAATTGGAGCCAGGGGTGGAAGGCCTTGTGCATGTGTCAGAAATGTCCTGGACTCACAAAGTCCGCCATCCATCCAAGGTGGTGGCGGTTGGGGATGCCATTGAAGCGCAGGTGCTTCATGT
>JBDIVP010000401.1:0-2767 GCA_039794325.1 Candidatus Inrsubterrania sp. | reverse complement strand
ACCGGGTTCAACAACCCGAATGGTTGAGGCTCTCCGAGGAACTGATCAAGATTCGCGGCCGGGAGGGCCGGAATCTATTGCAAAAAAACCAGGCGGGCTTTAAGAACGCCGGATTACATGTCGTGGTCCGTTTGGCCTTCGGGAAGGAAGCCGAAGAAATTCTCAAGGCCGCCAAGCAAATTCAGGCCGATCTCATTGTGGTGGGACGGAAAGGAATGACCGGCCTGCGGAGGCTGTTTCTCGGCAGTGTGTCACAGCAGGTGGTCCAGGGAGCCGCCTGTTCGGTGATGGTGATTCGGAACAAAAGGCTGGCGCGAGTCCCTGAAATAACAAAGTGATCGTGCCGTGCTTCAAGGTTGTGCCGGAAGTCGTAAGCTTGAGAAACTGGCCAGAACACCGTGCCGTTCATGACAACCAAACAAGGACGAAAGGTGGAAATCCGAAAGGATAAAAACGGGAGCATGACGGGGGGGACTAAAATGGAACGGGACGCACTATGAGCAGGAAAGTACCCTCTCCCCCTGTCGCTCCGCTTCCCGAACGGTTGGAGGCGGTGCTTTTTGACATGGATGGGGTCATCACCGATACGGCCAAGGCGCATGCCGTTGCCTGGAAGCGGCTGTTTGATGAATATCTTCAGGAACGTGCCGAGCGATCCGGCGAAGCCTTCCGCCCCTTTGATGTCCGTTATGATTACCGGAAATTCGTGGACGGCAAATCCCGCAGTGATGGTGTGAAAAGCTTTCTCGATTCCCGGGGCATTGATCTGCCTTTCGGTACCCGCGATGACGGGCCGAAGTGCGAAACGGTATGTGGACTCGGCAATCGGAAAGATCGGTACTTCAATGCCTGGCTTGACGATCATCAGGTTCGTGCCTATCCGGGAACACTGAAGCTGATTCATGACTTACAGCAGGCTCAGGTGAAGACAGCCGTTTTCTCCGCCAGCCGGAATGCGGAATCGGTGTTGCGCAACGCGGGCGTGTTGGATCTGTTTCAGGCCAGAGTGGACGGTACGGATCTGGTCCGGTTGCAGCTACGCGGTAAACCGGATCCGGCCATGCTGCTGGAAGCGGCTCGCCGGTTGGGCGTGGCCCCCGCATACACGGCAGTTGTTGAGGATTCGATTGCCGGCGTCAAAGCGGGTGCACAAGGCGGGTTCGGCCTGGTGATCGGCGTGGCCCGCGGCGACGTTGGAGACGATTTGAAGGAAATGGGTGCCCATCTGGTGGTGCGTGACCTGAGCGAGTGCCGGTTTACCACCGGTGAAGGCCTGTCGGTCAAAACCATGGTTAATCTCCCTTCCGTCTGGGATCGGGAGAAGGAAATTCGGGGAACCGTGTCGGGAACATCTCCAGTCGTGTTTCTGGATTATGACGGCACCCTGACGCCGATTGTGGAAGATCATACACAAGCCCTGCTTGCCGAAGACATGCGGACGGTGGTGGCAAACCTCGCCAAGTTCTGTGCGGTCACCATCGTCAGCGGCCGTGATCTGGGAAAACTCCGGTCCCTGGTTGCACTTCAGTCCGTCTGGTATGCAGGGAGCCACGGGTTTGAAATTGCCGGTCCAGAAGGCTCCGGTGAGAGTCTGGAGATGGGTGCCGACTTTCTTGCCGAACTGGATCGGGTCGAAAGTGAATTGAAGGAGCGGCTGGCCGGCATCCAGGGCCACTCCGTCGAACGCAAGCGGTTTTCAATCGCCGTGCATTATCGGCAGGTTGCGGAGGAGGCAGTGGGCCAGCTCCGCTCGATCCTTGATGGACTGCTTTCCGATCATCCATCACTGCGCCCGGGGCACGGCAAAAAGGTCTTTGAAATTCGGCCGGATATCGACTGGAACAAGGGCGAAGCGGTATTGTGGCTGTTGGAGCGGTTGAGCCGGAACGTAGGTGACCTTCTGCCGGTCTATGTCGGCGACGATATCACGGACGAAGATGTGTTTCAGATCTTGTCCGGGCGTGGTCTGACCATCGCCGTCCGGCATGACGAATCGCGCCGGACGGCGGCGGATTACACTGTGGCCGACACCCGGGAAGTCAAACGCCTGCTTGAAATGCTGATGGGCATTGCCGCCGAAGTAAACACCGGCCAGGGAGTAGGAATATGATATCGGATTCCTCCCACACGCCATCGGCCTCACGGTCTTCCTTCCAGGGTTCCCAAACGGCCTCGAAATCGGAATCCAGCGCTTGGTCGCTGGTGTATCATACCTACGATCCGAATCATGAAGGGCTTCGGGAAGCGCTCTGCACATTGGGGAATGGCTATTTTGCGACCCGGGGGGCTTCACCTGATTCCTCCGCCGATAACATCCACTATCCTGGAACCTACCTGGCCGGCGGCTACAATCGGCTCACCAGTGAGGTGGCCGGTCGCCGGGCTGAAAATGAGGACTTGGTCAATTTCCCGAACTGGCTGGGGCTTACTTTCCGGATCGACGACGGGCCCTGGTTCCGTCTGGATGAGGTGGAGGTCCTGGCCTTCCGGCAGGAACTTGAGCTCAGGCATGGCATGTTACACCGTTATCTGCGGTTTCGAGATGCCAGGGGCCGCACCACTTGCTGGCATGAACGTCGTCTCGTCAGTATGGCCGATCCGCATCTGGCGGCCCTGAACGTTGAACTGACGGCCGAGAACTGGATGGGGCGACTGACGATCCGTTCCGGGCTGGATGGGGGAGTGACGAATTGCGGGGTGGCCCGCTATCGCGATCTGGCCGATCGGCATCTGGAAATCCTTGATATGGAACATCGGGGCGTCGATA
>JBDIVP010000400.1:0-2771 GCA_039794325.1 Candidatus Inrsubterrania sp. | reverse complement strand
TCGCGCGGGATGATAAATTCCGCCGCCAGCTCCTCATCCGGCCCGGCAAGGACCCGATGGTCCTCAGCCGCGTCGTATATCACCAGGACGCCCCGTTCAAGGGGCTGTTCGATGTGTTTCCCTGAATGGCCAGGAAGGATCGGTTTTGACGCCATCGCAACACCAGGCCATAAAAAAACTGCTGAGCGGCTGGCCCCGCACGACCATGATCACGGACTGGAAGAATAATGTCACCGGCTTTCGCATCGCGGCGGAGTATTTCACGCCGGAAGGGTACAGACTGGCCAATGGCTTTACCGGCCTGACCATATTGATGGCGGCGGATATGGCGTATCTGGCTTTCCAGGTGAATAGCGTGGATTTTGCCGTCGCCGCCGGAATCGGCTCGAGCCAGGTTTTTGGGGAGGACTTCGACAAGATCTTGCGGTGATCCTTAACCGTTACGTTGATCTGGTTGATCTCCGTGCCGCCTCGACGGTGATGCAAATGCAAGTACTGTTAACCGAGGAATGCCTGTTCTGCGGAGATGTCCAAGCGCGTGACCTCTTTGAAATGATTGTCTATGCTTCCTATGCCCGGCTCAACGAAGAGAGGGCTGGAATTCTTGAAGATATCCGGACTCGAGGATCCGTGTATGGCGAAGACCTTCCCTTTAATCCTTACTTTTGCATCAAAGTTTTTGTTTCGGCTCTAACCGAACCTCATCTATATGCCTAATATCAATTCCGGAATTAGGTGCCAAGGCACCCTCTGACCCATAAACGACTACCCCAATAACCAGCCCATTTTCATCAAGAATTGGCCCGCCACTATTTCCCTCACGAATGGTACGGTTTGTCATTATGTACTCTAGTCCGCTTATTGTTTTGGTTTGTGAGGTTAAGCCAGTGTCCCGGAAAATCTTGTCCGCATTTGTGTGCCATCCAGGAAATCCGATTACAGTAAGTGGTTCGCCAGTTTTTACCTGGCGATCTGCTCTTTTGAGGGAGGCAATGTGAGGGGCGGCGGTATAAAGGATTGCCAAATCAATGTGTGAATGACGAGTAATTTCTGATACCTGGAAAGGTTTGCAAGGATCAGATGCTCGGAGTACCTCCCAATTGTGTACTGTCAGATCAGCGCTATTTGAATTTTTAAACACGTGGCCACAGGAAACAAGCCCTACTCCTTCGAGAGAAAATGCTGTTCCTGTATTCAAGATGTTGCCTTCTCGATCTTTTCCAATAACCACCCAAATAGAGGCTTCAAGTAACTGTATGTTTTTTGTGGCGTTTCCCCAAATTGGAACTCCGTATTTGAAGAATTTTAGGACTCGGTGCGCACGCAATGCTAACTTGCTGTATAGGAGGTCATCATCGCCACGTACCATTCGCAAATAGTCAAGTTTTCCCCTTATATGTTCTTTCAAATGAGGGGAAGATCCGCGACGCTGTTTCTTGTCAAATTTGTCCTGGAAACGAGCATTAGCGAGAGAATAATTTTTCTCACAATCGTGAATCATGGCTCGTAGATTTCTAATAAACTTTCGTGGGACATTGACTGTCTTGTTTACTATAAGTCCGGTTACTTCCTGACGTTGGTGCCTCGTTCTTAAATGTAACTTCTTTTCATTGATTTGAAAGTCTTGGTGTTGAAAAACCGATTTCAATTCCAACCCAAGGGTTAGTGATGACGTTTCTAGAGTAGGTGGAGTTGCTACTATGGGGGCGTCAAATTCTTTTTGACTTGTCGAGAAAGTAATGTCATCTGCGTATCTCGTGTATCGACAATGATGCTTGCGTGCTAAACGCTCTAGATTACCGTCAAGTCTTCGGCAGATTAGATTCGTGAGGATTGGGGAAGTGGGAGCACCCTGAGGTAAAAAACCATTAAGGCAACAAATTTCCGCAAGAACTGTTGCAACACTTGAAGGAAAGGAAAATGGTGGCTTTAGAAAAACTCCTCTTACTCTTCCAAAGTGTATGGAGTTAAAAAAATCCTTTATGTCGATATTGAGAATTAAACTTTTATTTTTATGAAGCCTGGCATTAGTAACTACATTCCGGTGGGGAACGAAACCATGAACAGAATCTTTTGGAGGGAACATTGCGGTCAGGCATTGCAGAAGTTTCCGCTGAAATGCACAAATCACTTTTGGTGGTGAGGCTATTGTCCGCTGACCACCAGATGCTTTTGATAAGGTAAACGTTTTATAGCGGGGGCGAGACTTCGCATAAAGGTGGTAAAAAAGACGCTTCTGGGTAGTACCTAGGAGAGATGCTAGAATTTCAATTGAACCTAGTCCCTGAAAGATCTCGAGTTCTTCTTCAGAGGGGGGTGGTATAGCCATTGAAGACCGTAAAAAGCGGCTCCCCTCCTTGCCAATTTTCCTTTGTCCGTGGCGCCAAGATACAAAAATGGCGAGAGTAAAAGAGGGACTTTGGTAGAAGCCCCTTTTAATTCGATGGTTGCAGTTGCACAACCATTGGTAAACCGGCGGCAGAAGAGGAGCCGCCCTTTTATCTTAGCGCTGCGTGGCATAAATGCCAAGAAGCTATTTGAACTCATGGAAATTTATTCTAAATCAAAAAAATAATAGGGTTTGGTCTACCAATCGGGCAATGAAATTATTGTTTCATTCCTCGTCCCCATTTTTTGCTGCGGGAGAGGAGGGTGAGAGGTTGTCTGTTTCGATGGTCATGTTGTTCGGCATAGTGCATTGCTGTTGACAGGTCAGGGTGATGGCAGTAGCCTGGGGGCAGTGACCATGAGAAACCAGCACATAGAACCGG
>JBDIVP010000399.1:0-2806 GCA_039794325.1 Candidatus Inrsubterrania sp. | reverse complement strand
TATGATTTATACTTCCGATTTTCAGTGACAACCTTTTGCAAACGGGCTGAAGCCGGTTAAGAGGATAAGAGTATTTGATGTGCTTTGAATTCTTTCTTGTTGCGGTATCCGTTTTAATATATCTCTACCCAAAAAATTTGGCTTTCCAAATCTAAAAAATGACCGCCCTCCCGTAAGAGGAGATCACTCGTTAGGATCGGTCGTTAACTTTAAGAAATAAAAAAATGGCCGTACCTTTCCAATCTGAAAGCACTTTTCAACCCACATGTATTCCTCAAGAGTCTGTTTTTCAGCCTAAAGACACCTTTCAGTTTTATGTCCTCACGGCATTTATCATAGTAGCCACAATAGCTTTCTTACTGTCCTGGGCGAATCTGGAAACCTGGAGGGAACATCCCGGTACCTTATCCACTTTGTCGGTTATTGGCCTCGTGCTCCTTGGAAATGCCTACGGAGGTTGGCTGTTGCTACCGAAAATGAAAAAACCTCGACATCTGAAGGCACGGCCAGGGTGGAAAGTAGGGGTGGCAACTACAATTGTTCCCGACATCGAACCATTATTTTTGCTTGAAAAAACCCTCAACGCCCTCATGGTCCTCGACTACCCTCATGATACTTGGATATTGGACGAAAGTGAGGATGAACGAGTTAAAGCACTTTGCACGAAATACGGCGCCTTTTATTTCAGCCGAAAGACTCACCTCCAGCATCAAACAGAAACAGGCCCCTTTCGCAGAGCAACGAAATATGGGAATTACAATTCCTGGCTACAAGAAATTGGTTTTAAACGGTATGAGATCATTGCGGCTTTTGATCTTGATCATGTTCCAGAACCAACTTTTTTATCGAGAGTGTTGGGGTACTTCGATGATCCCACCATCGGGTATGTGCAGGCGCCACAAGTGTATTCTAATCAAGGAGAGAATTTTATCGCACGAGGGGCGGCCGAAGAATCCTATGATTTCTACTCCACAGTTCAAATGGCCAGTTACGGATTGGGATATCCGATTATCGTAGGATGCCATAACACCCACCGTGTGTCGGCCCTCAGGGAAGTAGGAGGATTCGCGCCACACGATGCCGACGACCTGATGCTCACGTTGCTCTATCAAAATCGGGGATGGAAAGGGGTCTATGTTCCCGAAATCCTCGCTCAAGGTTTGGCACCAGCCGAATGGGGCTCCTATTTAAACCAGCAACGTCGATGGGCACGCTCTCTATTGGACATCAAACTGAGGATCGCTCCATCCCTGACTCACAATTTATCTTTTTTCCCCAGAACTATGAATATCTTGCACGGTTTCACGTATTTACACAAAAACTTTATTTGGCCAATCGCATTACTTCTGCTATTCATGATGTTAGCAGATGGGAAAACACCAAATGTATTGAATACTGCAACCATGGTGACCGGGGGATTATTGGTATTTGCCCTGCATTTGTGCAGACGGTACCGACAACGGTTTTATTTGGACCAGAAGCGGGAACGAGGGATACATTGGCGAGCAGCCCTTTTGCAGTTTGCAAAATGGCCTTACCTCCTCATGGCCTTTTTCGATGTAATCCTGAATCGCCGGTTCTCCTATGTCACCACGTCCAAACTAAAAGGGGCTCGGCGTGCTTCCTTTGCCTTATGGCCTCACATGGCCACACTGATCATCATCGGCCTTGCATGGGGGCTTGGCCTTTTCATACATGAAACGGTTCCAATCGAATTGCAACTCTGTGCCGGGGCATTCGTAATGACCACACTGGCACTCTTGGCAACTGAGTGGTGGGGCGTACGCCAACAAACTCCCCCAAAGTGACCACTCGTCTCTCTACTACCACTTTTGGGCTGTGATTAAGAAGAAATTTCGGATCTATAGGGAACGACACTGAATCTCAATTATGTAATAGCTCGCCGAAAAAAATATGCGCCAATTCATACCCACTTTGACTAAATTTATCCCTTTGAGCTGGATTTTCCAATCAAGACATTCCTTTCAGAAGATTAACTGGAGAGGCGTTGCGGGAATCATTATCGGTGTCGGAATCATCTTTCGAGTTGTTCCCTATATCTACAATAGATCCATTTGGTTCGATGAAGCCATGTTGGCATTAAATATTATCGATAAGTCATTGTCCGAATTAAGGGAGCCATTGGATTACACCCAAATGGCTCCCCTTGGATTTCTCTTCATTGAGAAAATTCTGATTCTTACGATGGGGGATAGTGAATATGTGCTCAGGTTATTCCCTTTTTTGGCAGGGATCATTTCTCTGTTTCTATTTCATGCAGTAGCTCGGCGTATTCTATGTCTTCGTGGGCACCTCCTTGCCCTGGGGCTTTTTGCAGTTTCCGCTCCCCTCATTCAATATTCCTCGGAACTCAAACAATATTCATCAGATGTGGCCATTGCTTTAGGCATTTATCTACTTGGACTCGCCTGCATAGAGAACAAATCTAAATTCGTTTTTTTATTATTTCTTTTTTCGATTACCGGTTCTATTCTTATATGGTTTTCACACCCAGCAGTATTTTCACTAGCCGGAGCAGGAATTACTCTAGCCTACCATTGCCTAAAGTCGCGGAATTGGCCCCGGATGGCCTGGCTTTCCATGCCCGCTTTCTTTTGGTTAGGTAGCTTTGCAATCAATTTTTTCATCGCTAACCTCAATTTAAGTCATCAACCAGAAATGGTTCAGGCTTGGAGCAAAACCACCGCATTTATGCCCATAACCAGGTTTTCGTTCGATAATCTCATGTGGTATCCGAAGGAATTCTTCCATATGTTTCATAATCCTGGAGGGTTACCATTGCGGG
>JBDIVP010000398.1:0-2807 GCA_039794325.1 Candidatus Inrsubterrania sp. | reverse complement strand
CGCCCCCGCCAAACTGGAAATGGTGACGGAATCGAAAAAATGATCCAACTTCAAAGATCGAAAAATTTCATAAAATCGTGTATCAAAATTGGAGATGATACCCAATTCAAACCCCATGGTTTTTAAGCGGGTCAGCACCGCCACCGTTTCGGGAAACAATGCCCAGTGCCGGGACTCTCCGAATCCCTCGAACACTTCATCGAAAAAATCATCGAATCCTTCAAACATGCCTACCTTATAAAAAACGGCATGCACCACATCGAACCACCACAACCGTTCGCATTGCTTTAATTTTTCCGGAGCCTCAACTGCAAAAATCGGAGGCGGCATATCCCGCATGACTTCTTTGAAGGCCGCATTGATCGCCGATCGCTTCGACGGAGAGTCCTCTACACCGTATTTCCGGGCATAATACAGATAGACCTCTGCCACTGAACCTTTGACCGTGAATAATGTGCCAACGGCATCAAAGAAAATGACTTTGATACGGAAGGGATGCCTGTCCAAGCGGTGATCACTTTTCCAGGAAGGTAGGGCGCCTTGCATTTTCCTAACCGGTGCCTGGATGAATAGCCCCGGCATACGCCAAGGGCGAAAACGAGAAAGACTCTTCAGTGTTAATGAATTGCGGGCTACACTCAAGCCGATGGGGGAACCGGCTTGAAGCCGACCGTGAAATCCTTATTTTTTACTTTTTACCCGACGAGAGGCTTCGAGACTTTTCATGCGTTGTTGATTTTTTCGGTGCTTCCTTCGCAATTCACGATCTTTTTCTCTTCCACGAGCCATGAATATTCTCCTTGACTAAAGCAAAAAATGAATAGGTTATGTTTACCATATTTTTCCTAAGTGAACAAGATGAATATATTGCAGGGGCCCAGGGGGCATGGTAACATTGAGTTTCGTATGACTCCCCCCCGACCATGCCGCACTCCCCGCTAGACAAAACCTACAATGCCGACGAAGTGGAATCCCGATGGGGACGCCACTGGATTGAACACAACCTGTTTCAACCGAAGGGCGGTCCCTCCGGACCCCATTTTTCCATTGTTATCCCTCCCCCGAATGTCACCGGCTCACTCCATATCGGTCATGCTTTGAACAATACGCTTCAGGACATTTTGATCCGTTGGCGCCGCATGCAAGGCTTCCGTACTCGATGGATACCCGGAACCGACCATGCCGGGATTGCCACACAAAACGTGGTGGAGCGCCAATTGATGCAGGAAGGCACCACGCGGGAAGCCCTGGGTCGGGAGGCCTTCATCCAACGAATCTGGGAATGGCGCAAACAATCGGGCGATACCATTATCAGCCAATTGCAACAATTGGGCGCCTCCTGCGACTGGAGCCGGGTGTTTTTTACCATGGATCAGGATTTGTCGGTGGCGGTCAGGGAAGTTTTTGTCCGCTTGTTTGAGGAAGGCCTGATCTATCGTGGCGAACGGCTGATCAATTGGTGCCCCCGCTGCCTGACCGCCCTATCCGACATTGAAGTCGAACACGAGCCAGCCAAAGGGAAGCTGTATCATATTCGCTATCCCTTGGCGGGTAACCCCGAACAACAGCTCATTGTAGCGACCACTCGCCCTGAAACGCTTCTGGGTGACACCGCTGTTGCCGTTCACCCCGAAGATCCCCGGCATCAACATCTGATTGGACAATGCGTGGCCCTTCCTCTGACTTCCCGAACAATTCCCATTGTCGGTGATTCCATTGTGGTTGATCGCGAATTTGGGACGGGGGCGGTAAAAATCACACCGGCTCATGACTTTAACGACTTCGAAGCCGGACAGCGTCACGGACTGGACCAGCTCCCGCTCTTGGATCACCACGGGCGCATGAATACTTCCAGGTTGCAACAGGCCAAGGTGGACGCCACATTGATCCAAGCCCTTTCAGGGAAAACCGCCGTGGAAGCCCGGCCCATCGTCAACAACATTCTTGAGGAGAAAGGACTGCTACTACAAACCGAAGATCATCAGTTGGCCATCGGAAAATGTTACCGGTGTAAATCCACCGTCGAACCCTATTTGTCGCCCCAGTGGTTCGTGAAGATTCAACCCCTGGCGGACCCGGCCATTGAAGCTGTGGAATCGGGAACGATTCGAATCCTTCCGGAGGGATGGAAAAACAACTATTTGGGGTGGATGCGTCAAATCAAAGATTGGTGCATTTCCCGGCAAATCTGGTGGGGCCACCAAATCCCAGCCTGGTATTGCCGGACATGCAACAAAAATCATCTTTTGGAAGGTAGGCCGATAGAATCGAGCCCGCAGGAAACCGGCCTGTCGCCTGACGCCGGGACCATGAGTTGCTTGATCAGCAAGGAAGCGGTGCCCTTGGTATCCAAAACTCCCCCTTCGGCTTGTCCCAAATGCGGGGGGGCGTCCTTCCTACAGGATCCTGATGTTCTCGACACCTGGTTTTCTTCATCCCTCTGGCCGTTTTCAACCTTGGGATGGCCGGGGGATACCGAGGATCTGAAAACCTTCTATCCCACCTCCACCCTGGTGACCGGCCTGGATATTCTGTTTTTCTGGGTCGCCCGAATGATCATGATGGGCCTTAAATTTACCGGACAGGTGCCGTTCCGGGATGTCTATATCCATGCCTTGGTTCGCGATGCCGAAGGCCAAAAAATGAGTAAATCGAAAGGGAACGTCATCGATCCGCTGACGAAAATGCATCAATACGGGACCGATGCCCCATAGAGCGGGCGGCCATGTGCCGGAGATCATCCCGTGTCAAGTGTTCCCAACCCGCCCGCTTGGATAAATCCAAGGATATGGTATTGATCAGCCCTT
>JBDIVP010000397.1:0-2811 GCA_039794325.1 Candidatus Inrsubterrania sp. | reverse complement strand
ATATGCCGGGGGTGCCCTCGGACCACGTAACGATCGATCTCCGGGAGGATGTGCTCACTATCGCAGGGGTGCCCTCAATTAAGGTGCCCGAACAGGAAGAGTATCTCCTCCAGGAATATGATACCGGTAAATTCCTTCGTCAATTCACGCTCTCTGAGGTGATTGACCAGGAACAGATTAAGGCCCAGTTAACGAATGGGGTGTTGAGGGTGACGCTACCGAAGGTTGCGGCGGTCAAACCCAGAAAAATTCAGATTACGGGAGAATAAGACCAGAGCCACCTTACATTAATCAAAACGATCAATATGGTCTACCAGCATTTGCGAGACCTGTTTGAGGTTAAAGGGCCAGGCATAGGTCAGGGTGATACCGGGATGATGGCGGCGGAGTTCGTCCATTTCTTCCGGTATTTCAAATTCGGCGTGGGAACCGCCAGGAGTAAACATGGTAGAAACTACCGTAATGGATTGGGCCCCTTGCCGGATGAGGTTCTCCACGGCTTCGGGTAGCGTCGGCCCGCAAAACTCATTATAGGCCACGGCGAACAATGTTCCGTTGAGGAGCGGTTTCATGTGAGCCGCCAGTGCCTCCAGGCCTGCCTGGTACGGATCCGTATCCGGTGTTCGGGGCCAGTTCCGGACTTTGTCGTCCAGTTCGGCTTCTTCGGCCGACATGGGGGTCCCGGAGGCCCTTCGTTGGGCTTCCAGTCGTTTCAGCCTGGTGATAAGATCCTGGGGATAATCCTTGGGTATTCCCCCATGTCCGACAAGTACGACACCCTTCTTGCGTTCTCCCATAGTAGTTACTCCTTGATGATGATGAGACGGTTCTGATTGCCGTGTTGCGTTAATTGACATTCCACAATTTCGGATCCAATTTGGCCGCCTCTCGGATCTGTTGCAGGTATCGGATATTGGCCCCCTTCAGGAGATCCGTATAAGGGGCCAATCCCGGTCCCCCGATCATGACCCGGCAAAAGGGTTGAAAGTCTTTGCTCAGTATGCGAATCCATTGCTGAGCCGGTTTCCGTTTGGGTTCGATCATGCACGAGAGGATCATAAGGGTCGGCCGATTGCGGCGCAAGGCCGGACGGAGCACATCAAAGGAGACGCTGGGGCCCAGATAGGTGACCTGCCATCCTCGATTCTGCAGCAACAACGAAATCGACAAGGCGGGTATTTCATGATGTTCTCCAGGGAGGCAGGCGATGAGAGCCTGGTTGAGCATGGGACGATCTCCGATCTGAAGCGCCACGATAAGGTGGCGGCGGATAACCTGTGAGATGCTGTGTTCCCCGCTGATGGAAAGTCCACCCTGGTGCCAGAGTTCTCCGATCAAGCGCAATAAAGGGAAAAACACGGTTTCGAGGGATGCTTCCAGACCCAATTGGCCGATCCAGCCTGCGATGATGCCGGCGATACGATCATGATCCTGAATGCGGGCGGCCTGAACAAGGGCCCGCGTCTGGTTTTGAAAGGCCGAATGAATGCCGGAAAGGTCGATGGGGGTCTCTTGCATAAGCTGTTTCAGTTCCTGCTCCCCCACCTGAGCGAGTTGTCCGATGGATTCTCCTTGCGCCAGTAAGGTTTTGACGAATAGCAGCAGTTGGATATCTTCTTCCGAATACATCCGGTAGCTATTGAGGCTTCTTGAGGGGTGCAGCAGGTGATAGCGTTCTTCCCATTTTCGAATGACATGGGCACTCAACCCGGTTAGGCTTGCCACGGTTTTGATCCGATAACTTCCGAGTTGTTCATGCAGGTGAGGCATGGTGGTATCCATTATATTCAATCGTACCCCGGTGTTGGCCGGTCGACCTTTGGCGCGGCCCTTTTCGGGCGTTTGGGTGATTCTTCGTCAGACATGGTTCCGCAACATGAGTTCCTTGGGATGGGGATTGAGATACACCTGATCCGTCAAATACGGGATGTTGCGCGTTCGGACATAATGCTTGATAAGGGTCAAGGGGACCGTCAAGGGAGTCAGGTGCCGGTGATAATCTGAAATACTTTCCTGGAGTTCGGCCCGCTCTTCCGTATTCAGGTGTGTTTTCAGGTGACCGGCCAGGTGTTGGAGGACATTCACGTGTTTGTTGACCGTGGCCTTTACCTTCAGCGTTTCCATGAACATGTCGCCGTAACGAGACGCTAATTCACCGGGTTTTACTTGTCCCGCCATGGCGACAAGTTTTCCCAGGGCTGCATAGTGAGGGCGGCTGTGGGTGAGCAACAAATATTTATGCCGGGTATGAAAATTCACGATGACGCCCCGCCTCACAGGCTGCTGTTGGACCTGAAATTTCCATCTCCGATAACAAAAAATGCGTTCGATGAAATTTTCCCGAATGACAGGATCGTTCAATCGCCCTTCTTCTTCCACCGGCAGCAGGGGAAAGTTCTGTTGAAAAATTCCCGCAAAAATACCGGTTCCTTGTTTGGAGGGCTGCCCCTTGTCCGTGTAGACCTTGACCCGGTGGATTCCGCAGCTGGGAGAGCTCTTTTTAAAAATATAGCCGTCCAAATCGCATTCCCGTAATTCCTGCACCCGTCGATGGCTGAAATCAATGAGCGTGGCGGTGTGATCCATATTGGTGCGGATCGTCAACAGTCTTGGGGAGTCAGGATCCCCGGCCAGATGCATGGCCTCCCGAGGTGTCCCCAACCCGGCCTCCACTTCCGGGCAGACCGGGACCCAGTCCACGAAGGGTGCCAATACATCCGTCAAAAACACATCCCGCTTGTGTCCTCCGTCATACCGAACCTCCTCCCCCAGCAGGCAACGGCTGATGCCGATGCGGGGCTTATGTTCCGG
>JBDIVP010000396.1:0-2831 GCA_039794325.1 Candidatus Inrsubterrania sp. | reverse complement strand
TCCTCTTTGCCATCCGGCGTTCATGACAGATTTTTCTCTTGCTTCAAACAACGTCTCCCCTTGCCCTGCCTGCCTTTCGCGGTCTCTAAGGCCTAATTTTTACCCACTCGGTTGGGAGAAGACCCAATTTTATTACAAATCCGGAAAAAGGAAATGCCCAGGCAAATCCAAAATCAACGTGGCTCCGGTGCCGGAACCGTCACTTTGTGCAGTCAGCGACCCACCGAGATTTTTGGCAGTCAACGCTCCACTGTGAAGACTCATCCCCCGCCCCCCTTTTTTTGTGGTATACCCCTGACCGAAGATACGGGTCAGATCCTCAGAGGGAATACCGACTCCCGTATCCTGTACTTCCAAGCGGATGGAATCGGGAGGGCCGTTGATTTGCCTACTACGCAACGTTAGACGCTTAACTGGCGCCGACTCCATTGCCTGACAGCCATTGCGAATCAACGACACCAGGATTTGAAGAATTTGATGTTTATCAAACACCACCTGAGGAAGTTCTCCAAATTCTCGAACGACCTCCACCCGCTGTTCCTCGATGGCATCACGGTTCACCAACACCGCTTCTTCAAAGACATCCGACAACCCGAAAGGCTCCGCCAAACGATCGGACTTGATGAGTGATTGCTGTGCCGCCACGCACTGCAAGGCATGGCCGACGTTTTCCCTCAAGCGGGTAATCTCCAGTTGTACCTGCCGACGCTCCTCAAGCAATTGACCCGACAACCGTTGAAGGTAGGGTGGAATTTGCTTCCCCTTTGGATGGTGAGACAGAAACGCACCAAGATCAGCCCGATGAACTTCAAGCATGCGGGAGATACGTTCAATATCCCCCACCAGGCTACGGGTCAACAGATCAACAATCACGCCAACGGAGACATTCACACTATTGAGGACATTCCCCACATTGTGCAAAACACCACTGGCCACCTCCGCCATCCCCAATTTCCTCGAGGAATCCAGTAATTGATCATGTAACTCTCGTTTCTCCTCCTCCATCCTCTTTCGATCCGTGATATCCTGGGCCACACACACCATCCCCTGAAATTGTCCCTGTTCATCCTGAATCAATGAACCGGAAACAGAAATGGGAATCCGTCGTCCGTCACTGGTCAGAAAACTGGACTCAACTCCACTGACCGACCCCTGGAGTAACAACGCTTCCATAATCGCCCCTTGGGCAAATTCCTCTCCAAATATCTTTCCCGGCGTCTCCCCGAGGAGTTCCTCCTCACGATAATTCAACAAGGTCAAGAGGGACGGATTCACAGCCCCGATGGACATATCCATGGTAATGACAAACAGGGAATCCGCCATGGACCGGAGAATATTATCGACAAACGATTTTGATGTCGCCAATTGGTCTCGCGCCAACTCCAATTCCGTATCGACCTCCTCCGAGACTCTTTCGTGGAACCCACCGGCAGCTGAGGGGACGCAGCCGTCCGACCGTCCATCGACATCCGAGCCATAGCCTTCACTCTTATGGCCACCGAAAGCCCAGTGTCCCCAACAGGCTAGAAACAGTCGCCAATCCTCTTCCACCCATGGCTTTCGATGAATCATCCACCGTCCATTGCGCCGTTTACCAAGGGAAGGCAAGGGACAGGCAAAGCCATGAGGAAGACTCAGAATAAAAAATAACCTTTGATCCCTTTCCCACATCTGATCCATCAGCGACCAGACTTGATCCCAATGGGAGTCAATCCCGTCGAGAATGACCAGATCAAAAGGAAATCCCGACAGCATGCCCCTCAACAATAATTCCCGGCCGGATTCGAGGGAGGATGTCCGCTGGCACATCCAATTGCCGCCAGGAAAACAGTCACGATCGGAGGAGTCAGTATGTGGAAAGGAGCCAACGGTGTCGGAGTCCGACAAGGGATCAACAAAGGGCCAAAATGTTAACTCGCAGGGCCCAACCAGCAATAGGCGTGGGAGGCGAGCACACGGGGCAGCACTCATAGCCCGTCACCTTCCGAAAAACCGGGCAGCATGACCGTAAAGGTAGACCCCTTTCCCAATGAGGATCTCACCGAAATTCTTCCTCCATGCCGTTCAATGATTCGTTGACACACGGCCAATCCGATACCGACCCCATCATACTCATCGGATCGATGCAGTCGTTGAAACAGTTTAAAAACTTTATCCGCCTGATCCTCGGCCATACCGATACCCTGATCTTGGATATCCACCCGACACAGGATACCGGGGGCTTCGGAACGGCTATGGCGTCGTTCCGGTAGTAATTGGCCGCATATGGTGACGACGGGAGGATGTCCCGGATGATGGAATTTCACAGCATTCTGAATTATATGATGGAATAATAAACGCAGGTGGTCCGCTTGCCCAGAAACGATGGGCAACCATCCCACCTGAACCCTCCCGCCTGTTTCTTGAATCGTTCCCTGTAAATCAGACAACACGGCCTCCACCAATCGGGCCAGACAGACCGTTTCGATTTGGAAGGGAGCATTGCCGATTTTCGAATATGTCAGAAGCCCTTGGACAAGTTGTGTCATCCGGCCGGATAAGCGTTGAACACGCGTGATATAGTCATTTCCTGAGCCCCCTAAACGGTGCCCACATTTAACCTGGAGCAAATCCAAAAACACCGACATGGCATGCAGCGGTTCCTGAAGATCATGTGCCGCCAGCGAGACCAATCGGTCGAAATCCCGATTCATCGTGGCGGACCGTTCAATTTGGTCACTCAGAATTTTAACAACCGTTTCCCGCTGATTGATCTCCTGTATGGCTTGTTTATGTGCCTGCCTCGCCTTTTTCAGCCGCCCCTCCAAAATCTGAATCCGGCGTTGCAGGGT
>JBDIVP010000395.1:0-2841 GCA_039794325.1 Candidatus Inrsubterrania sp. | reverse complement strand
AACAACCCCGTTTTTCTCAAAAGCTGATGTCCCCCGTTCATCTTTCACCTCGGGAATACCGAAAAGAATTACCGCTGGAATGCCCAACTCCCAGGCGTCACGCGCCTCTTCGACCACCCGGTCTACCGACCAGCGAAACTGGCCCGGCATCGAGGGAATCGGCTCCTGCTTCTCTTCTCCAAACGTCACAAACAGCGGATAAATCAGATTAGAGGGCGCCAAGGAAGTTTCCCGCACCATCCGCCGGAGTGTGGCATGTTGACGCAAACGTCGCAATCGATGAATCGGAAAGGCCATAACGTTCTCTACATTCCTCTATATAAATATAAGAGATCCATCCGTTCACACGGGCATTAAACCGATCGCCTCATTTCCAGCGATGGCCCCTGGTCATCCAGGCATTCCATGCTGATCTCGGTGAGATCCGAGACGTTATTCCATCAAACATCGGTGTTCAAGAGGAGAAAGCCATATCACATCGATTTTCTCCACGGTTAGGACTCTCCTCTTATTTCCTCGGAAGATTTGTCAGAAATACCACCAAATCCCGCACGGAAATCATCCCCACCAAGAGACCATCCGTCGTGATGCCCAAATGCCTGACATGGTTTTTGGCCATAAGATCATTGGCATCAAGCAACGACTTCGAACCTTCAATGGTTAAAATCGGAGCCGTCATAATTTTCTCAACGGGTGTTTGCTCGGGATCGGCTCCGGCGGCGATGATCCGACGAACCAAATCAGTATCGGTCAGAATTCCTATTATGGTCTCCCCGCTGGTCACAAAAACACTTCCAATTCCGTAATCCCGCATCATTTGAGCGGCCGTCCTAACTTTGGCATCCCGGTCGACCTTGACGATTTTCTCAATTGGAACCATGAATGATTTCACAGGAACCATGTCGGCACTCCTTTACAAATTCGGTTAACAAATACCCCGCCTCGCCTTTTGTGAAACAGGGGTCTTCTCACTCACAAACCGTCAATGTTGAAAAACACACAAGGTCGATGCTGCTCCTTACGCTGCGTGGTGGCGGGAACGACCGGCGTGCGCCACAATGGCCCGCACCAGGGCAGGAACGGTATTTTCTGATGCCATCACGTCGACCGACAATCCTTCTTCTTGAACGGTCTGAGCAGTAATAGGTCCGATACAGGCAATCCTGACCTGCCCAAGCAGCCCCTTCAACTCTTGTCGATCAGGAAACAATCCACAAAAATTCCTTACGGTCGCCGAACTGGTGAATGTTATATAGTGAAGATCGCCGCGCTGCAGACGGTGACGAACCATATCCACATCCATGGTAGGTGGAAGAGCCTGATAAGCCGTCACCACATGGACCATCGCTCCCATTCCCTGCAATTGTTCTGGGAGAATTTTCCTGGCGATTTTGGCCCGCGGAAGCAGGACACGTTGACCGGCCATATCCAATTTGCCCATGGCATCCAAAATACCCTCAGCTTGAAAACTCTTGGGGACCAAATCCGCCTGAAGCCCCCACTGCTCCAATTCCTCGGTCGTTTTCGGTCCGATACAACAGATGCGAATTCCCGCAAATACTCTGGAATCTTTCCGGTGGAATCGCAGGCGTTTCATAAAATATTGGACCCCGTTGACACTGGTGAAAATCACCCATTGATACGTGTCCAGCCCGTGAATAGCCCGATCCACCTCATCCCAACTTTCCGGTGGACAAATTTCAAGAGTCGGACATTCCGTAGTCTCCGCCCCCAATTCTCCAAGCATGTTGGATAAGGCTGGAGCCTGTTCCCGAGGACGAGTAACCAGTATCGCTTTTCCAAAGAGCGGACGCGATTCACACCAGTTCAGCCGATCGCGAAGTCGCACGACCTCCCCGACCACAATGACCGTGGGTGGCGTAAAGCCCTCAACCCTGGCTTTTTCGACAATGTCACCCAACGTTCCGACGACTGTCCGTTGCCTGGCATAGGTCCCCCACTGAATCAATGCCACCGGAGTCGTTGCGGATTTCCCTTCCTGAATTAACCGATCTACAATGTGCGAGAAATTTTTCATTCCCATCAGAAAGACCAATGTACCGTCCGCTGAAGCCAGCCGGGGCCATTCCATCGCACTCACCGGCTTCTCAGGATCTTCATGCCCAGTCACAAACGCCACGGTGGAAGCTAAAGTTCTATGCGTAATAGGAATGCCGGCATAAGCCGGAACCGCGACGGCAGAGGTCACTCCTGACACAACCTCGAAGGGGATAGCGGCTTGAGCCACAACTTCGGCTTCTTCTCCTCCCCGTCCGAAGACGAACGGATCCCCCCCCTTCAGCCGGACGACCTTTTTACCTTCTTTGGCTCGATCGATCAGCAGGGCATTAATCTCTGCCTGATCCCGATAGGTCTTTCGACCTTTCCGTCCCACATAAATACGTTCAGCCTGTGGGGAGGCATATTTCAGTAGTTCGGGATTCGCCAAATGGTCATACAACACCACATCAGCCTGCTCAAGACATTCCTTGCCACGAATGGTCAGTAATTTGGGGTCACCCGGCCCCGCCCCCACCAGCCATACACATCCAGCTTCATTTGTCCCGCTATTCATCCTTTATTCCATTCCGTAGATTTCCTGCAGTATGGAGGCGGCCCCTTGCTCCAATAGTTGTTCGGCCAAACGGATTCCCAACGAAACCGCCTCGGCTCGCTGCCCCTTTATCGCCTGCCGCACATACCGCTTACCATCAAGACTGGCCACCAGTCCCTGCAAATGTAACGAATCTCCCTTCAGACTGGCATACCCGGCAATGGGGACCTGACATCCCCCTTCCAATCTTGTCAGAAAGGCCCGTTCGGCATCCACAGCGACACGGG
>JBDIVP010000394.1:0-2844 GCA_039794325.1 Candidatus Inrsubterrania sp. | reverse complement strand
CCCTAGGGCCTTGGCACACGCTTCGAGCCACCATGAACCTGCCAGGCCCGTCCGGTTCTCCAATCAAAAAGGAAGGGTGGGAACGGTTCGGGGTTCTGATGGACATTGGCATACATCTTTTGGATTTAATTAGATTTTTGACCCAGGATGAAGCTTCCTCGGTTTCCGCTGTCATGGACCACCGGTGCGCTCAGGAGCCTGAATCGCAGGTTGAAGTCCATTTACAGACGCGCGGGGGCATATCGTGTTCGTTAAATATTGCTCGCCAGGGGCAGGGCCGACGGCAAACCCATTTGGAGCTTATCGGCGAACGGGGACGGGCGCTTGCCGATTGGGCAAACGCCACGGTTCGCGTCACACCCCCCGGACACGGATCAACAGACCGTGCCTGCCCCAAACAACCGGCCATAGTTCCCCTGCTACGAGATTTTCTGCACACGATTCGATCAGGAGGGACCATGCCCATTTCAGGGGAGGAGGGGTTACAGGCCGTCACCATTGCGGAAGCCTGTTATCAATCAGCCAACTTGGGGCACCCCATATTCCTCCCTCAGTAGAGTCTTCATCCGCTGGCATCTCTGGTTAATTAACGTAGACTCATTCGCCACTGCGCAAAGGCCTCATGAATGGAGACCTCTCTTTCTGTATAGGCGGATTTGGCACGCCGAAACAGACTTTCGATCAATCTCCAATCTTTTTCGGTTACATTAAATTGCCTCAAAGCCTGAACCACCGAATGACGTTCCCACATGGGCGGGTTGGCTGGATACATGACCAAGGCCTCGAGAATCTCCGTTGACAGCCCATGATGAGTCATTTCTTGATGGAATACTTCCCACCCTTGCGGATTCCAGGCCTGTAACGCCCCGATCAAAAATTGGTTGAAATCGGCACTGGGCGATTTCAACAGGGCCGACTGTAATTGAATGACAGCGTGAATGACCTGGTCGGCTTCCTGGGTTCCTTCCGGTGGTAAGACCCCGGCATCCTGAAATGTCGCCAACAATGCCATGACGGATGTGACCAGGGATAAACCGGTTCGCTTGGAGCCCGACGGCGCATCCGGACTTTCCGTTCGGATCTGCGTGGGAATAATCCGCCAATCCGGCCATAATTCCACATCTGCACTGCCCCGGCAGCCGGGTTCCTCCGTTTTCATGGATTCCCGACTATTGAGTTCAACGGATTGGGAACCGATTCGAAAAGGCCCCACCTTTTCTTTTTCCAAAGCTTCCAACCGGCCTGCGGCCACCTCACTGGAAGAGAAGACGGCACAAAGCACCATTCCGATCCGCCCTATTTTTCTTTTATTAATCCCCAACATCATTCATCTCCTTTCACCCCCTCCCTCATCCTCAACAATCGACTGAAGCGTTGAAAGAGGAAACTTTGTCCTCGGCAACCTTTGCCTAGAATCGGTACAGCCCGGATTTTCAATCTGGATCCATTTTATTTTTTTAATCATCCTGCCTGGTTATCAATGTAATGGTCACCAACCTACAAGGTACCGTATTTGCGAGAGGAGTTCGGAAAGACAACCGCCTCTCCAACTATCCGGGTCAAGAAAGGACGCTATTCATGCCGACGAAGCCAAACTCTTCACCCTTTCCTCTTTCCCCTGCCTCTCATCTTGGACGTTCCCTTCGATATTACCAAAAGTCGCATTTGAATCCGGACTCCTGGTTCAGAGTGGTAGAAGGCGATTACCATCAATTGATCGACGCTGTGGACTGGAATGCCGTCTTCGCACCCCGGTCAACTCCCTATTCGCTACTGGATATCGGATGTGGCACCGGAAGGTTCCCCACGTTATTAAGATCCCACCTATCCGACGCCGTCACCATCCATTACGACATGTGTGATCCCTCGTATTACTCCTTAACCACCTGCCGGCAAGCACTGCAAAAACCCTGGGCTCCAAGACATGCCTGGCAAACCACGCTGGAATATGCCGAACAGACCTGGCAGCCTCAGAGCTATGATGTGGCATGGGCCATTCAATCGCTTTATTGCCTTACTCATGACCGCATCTCCGAATCCCTGCACCGCCTGCTTACCGCCCTCCATCCCTCTCATGGGACAATCTGCATACTCCTGGCCAAACGCGGAACGTTTTTCTCGCAGATTCTCCAATTATTTACCGAGCAATTCCCCGTCGTTTCACCCCCTTCTTATGTTTCCGCTGAGACGGTCGCCACCATGCTGGAAAGGCTTGGGGCCATCACGCTCATCAGAGAACTGGAGTGCCTGCATACCATTTCAATTTGGGAGGATCGGCTCCTCGAACAATACCTTCAACAATGCGTGATGGACACCACTCCTTTGCCAAAATGGAAAGCGGCCGCAACACTTCGAACGTTTTTGGATTCCTTCCGCCATGGAGATCAGTATGTCTTTCCTAATCCCTGCTGGGTGATTCTTGGCGTTCCGGGATCTGCCGGGCAGGACGGCAAACACCGGCTTCACCGTTTCCTGAAAGCCGTGACGCCAACACGATTGGCATCATAACGGGCGGTTCCTCACACTTCCCTCATTTTCATTCTTTTGTACGGTCTCCCCCCTGCCGGGAACGTTGACCCCTTTGCCGGCATTGTGAGACATTCAAGCCTTTGCCAATATCGGCGTGCTATTATGGGTCGGTTGAAAAAAGCCGCCAGCGGCGTTCTCGCCATTTTTCCGTGCTCACGTACTCAGCGTACGCTCTGCCCGAAAAAACGGCTGTGGCCTTGCTGGACGGACGTTTTTGAACCGACCCACGACCTGTAATCGTCAATGCGACCCTGGGCAAATTTGCTCTTGAAAATCTCAATTATTCAATACTCTCATTATGTACGGCCCCCTCGC
>JBDIVP010000393.1:0-2869 GCA_039794325.1 Candidatus Inrsubterrania sp. | reverse complement strand
TCCTCGCGGTCACTGGTTGTCAGCATGGCTACCGGAATATGGCGGAACTCCTGGTTACGCTTGACCCCTTCAAGAAACTCATACCCGTTCATGACCGGCATATTGATGTCCAATAAAATCAAACCCGGCAAAACCCCGCCTCCTTCCTTGATGTCATTCAGATACTTGAAGGCTTCCTCCCCGTCCCGAGCCACATGCATCAAGTTCAATAGGTGGAGGTGGTGAAACGTTTGTTGAACCATAAACACATCGTCCTCGCAATCATCGATCATGAGGATATTGATGGACGCTATTTCACATTCCGGCATCATGCATTGCCTTTCTCGAGTAGGATTGTTGTGGACCAAAGGTCAAGAAAAACGACGCCCCCCCGCCTTCACGTTCCTCAACCCAGACATGGCCGCCATGCCGTTCTGCGACTTGCTGGACAATCGCCAGCCCGGTTCCCGTTCCCGGCACATTTCGATGCACGGCGCGTTTAAACAGTTGAAAGATCCGCTCCCGGTCTTTGGGAGAAACGCCTGGTCCCCGGTCGTGGACCACCACTCCCCAATTTTCAGGAAAGGCCTCATTTCCCACAAAAGGGGCAATCTCAATCCGAGGAGGTTCGTTCAACTTTCGAAACTTCAAGGCATTGGCCAACAAATTATAAATCGCTTGAGTCCCCCACAAAGGATCCACGGCCACAGAGGGCAGGTCATCCGCCACCCTGACGGATGCGTGTGTTGTGTCAATGACTTCGGAAAGCATCTGCATCGCCTTCTCCACAAGCATATTCAGGGAAACCGGGACGTCCGGGGGGGCCAAATTTTGAACTTTTGCCATTTGCTGAATGTCGGACAACAATTGCATGAGACGTGCGCCGCCCCGAATGACCCGCTCGAGATAGTTCATTTCTTCTGCATTCAGCCGGGCCTGGCCGCAGTCGGCAACCATTTGCGAAAAATTTTGGATGGTTCTCAGGGGTTCCTTCAGGTCATGAGAAATAATATACAACAAGTTTTCCAAGTCCCGGTTTTTGCACAGCAAGTCATGCTCATAGTGCTTGCAACGCTGAAGTTCCTGCTCCAACCTGGCATTGAGGTTCTCCAACGTTTGGGTTCGTTCAAGCACGGTTCGGTCCAATTCCTCGTGCGAACATTGCCAAGCAATGGCCGCAGAGGCCAATTGCGCCGCTTGCACCGCCAATGACTCATCAGACACCGAAAATATGCCTTCCTGTTTATCTGCGAGTAGAATCCCACCGATGGCTTCACCATTTCGCCTGCTCAAGGGAACCGCCATACATCCGTTCGGAAGCCGGTGGGAATCCAAGGCAATCAGATCCCTCAGCCGGTTCGGCCGCGACATCAATTCCTCCTTCGTCAAACGCAACGGGCGTTGAACATCGTCGACAAACGGAACCCACCCCAACTCCCTGATGGAGACGCTGGAACAATCATCGTCCCAGGAAAGCGTGAAGCAGGATTCACCAACCTTTCCCTGATACCAATGGTCATCAAACTTACAACCCGCGAGGACGAATTGAGTCCCGATAATTTCCCGCATCCGTTCGGCAACCACCTGCATCATCTCCGGTAATGAACGGCGAATGTTCAACTCTTCGGCCAATGTGGTCAGACCAAGAAGTTGCCTGATTTGCTCAGCGTTTCTATCCAGAAGCGTGCGCAGTTCCCTCTCATGCCTTTTCCGGTCACTGATATCCTGAAACACCACCACCGCCCCCAGACAGGCTCCCCCTTCAGCCATGATAGGGGCGGAGGTATACGCGACAGGAAATGACGTTCCATCCTTCTTCCACATGACTTCACCATCACTATGATGCGGGATTCCGTTCAAGGCGGTCAGATACATGGGACATTCCCTCAGGGAATAGGGAGAGCCATTATGAAAAGAATGGTGCACCGCTTCATGTATGGGTTTGCCGCTCAACTCCCGGTTTTCGTACCCCAACATACGGGCCGCCGCAGGATTGACGAACGTCGTCATTCCGTTAGCATCCAACCCGTAGGTCCCTTCCTCCACCGATTCCAACAGGAGTTGAACAAAGTGAATCCTCTCCCGAAGTTGCTCCTCTTCCCGTTCTCGCATTTTGATTTCATGTTTGAGTGCTTCGGCCGTATGTGCGAGATCCCATGCCCGGCTATGGGATTTCAAGGCCGACAGGAGGCTCCACAATATGCCCCCTACCAAGACCAGCCCCCCTGATAAGACCAGCCACGGAAACAGGCCGATTTGGCTTTGCACCCATGCCGTATGGGGAACAACCTCCAGAAACAGGGGCATACCGTTGACCGTGAGAGATGTTGCCTTGTGCCATCCCTCCATTTCCGCGGGCCATTCTCCTCCGCCCGCAAAAACCACGGAGCCGGTCTTGGGATCCAAAAGGCGAACAGCCACATCCTGAGGAAATTTCTTGGCGGCTATAGGCAGTAAGAGCACTCCCCAATCAAACACCCCAATCAGTTGACGCCTATTCTCCAATGGAACCCTGACAACCAGAACCGGCGGAATGCCCTCGATGGGTTGGGTATGGAGCAGGGGGGCCGAACTTTCTGCAAAGGCCACCCGCGCTTCTCGCATAAGAGTATTCCAAGGGAAAGCTCCATCCACGTCCGGACCATCATGAGATTTTTGGAACTTCCACTCTATTGCCCCGGTGGCCCCTATGATCCACATAGAGAGTAAGGCTTCCCGGGCTTCCATAGATCGTGTGGCATCGGCTTCAAACAATTTGAGGGGTTGCCCGTTCAAGGCACTCCACCGATGCCCAAACCGTTCAAGTGTAAGGGTATACTGTGCGATTGTCTTTTCCAATTCAAACGCCACACCGGCACTATGCTTGGCCATGAGTTCGTGCAAGCGTTTA
>JBDIVP010000392.1:0-2874 GCA_039794325.1 Candidatus Inrsubterrania sp. | reverse complement strand
ATTGGCAGTCCTCCTTGAAGGTCAGATCGGCCTTGACATAATTAACGTCCTGCTGCAAAGCGTCCGGCGTCTCCCTGTGAAGCGTCGCCCGGACGCGGGCTCCGCGTCGGAGAAGTTCTGATACAAGATGGTGCCCGATAAACCCATTGCCTCCCGTGACAAGCACCCGTAGCCCCTCAAACATGAACGATCCCCTGATCCCGCGCCGACACAATCGGTTGTTGCGTTGGCCACCAAATTCTTACCTCCGGATCATTCCAAGGAATCGTAAATTGGGCCCCACGATCATAATATGTGGATTGTTTATAATGAAAAATGGCCTGTTCACTCATCACCAAATGTCCATTTCCGAATTTCGGCGGAACCAACACTTGCAATCTATTCTCATCGGAAAGGGTAAACGCCTCCCATTGTTTATACTGTGAGGAAGTTGAATTCCAATTCACCACAACCAAATAGAATTTTCCATAAAGGCAGGAAATTAATTTCCAAGTCGTTTGATCTCCATGCACCCCGCGCAATACCCCCCGCGAAGAAACCGAAATATCATCCTGGACGAATGAACAGGTCACGCCGTTTTCCTTGTATAACCGTTCATTGAACGTCTCTACGTAACTGCCGCGAAAGTCTTCGAAGATCGTTGGGGGTTTTAACAGTAACACGCCGTCCAACGTAGTTTTTTGCACTTTCATGTCCGAGTCCCCCACTCCTTATTTTCGAATCGTTAAAAGATCCTGTTGCTGCCGATACACGAATCGAATTTTCGCCAATGTGTCGGGCGGCAATGGGCCGTCGTGACTCGCCATACAGTTTTCATTCACATGACTGGGGAACAACATGCCGGGAATCACGGTAGAAACGGCTTGATAGGACAAACAAAACCGAAGAGCAAATTGGGCAGGCGTTTCCTCTGGATGGGAAATGAGCGAAAAGATCCTGTTTTGGGCTGCGATCCATTGATCGATTTGAGCCTGACCCCACCGACTTCGGTGATCCGATTCCGGTAGCTTTTCCTTCCCGGTATAGCGTCCTGTGAGATAGCCGAAACATAGTGGGGTTCTTCCGATCACCCCAATTTGTCGTTCTGCACAAAGTTCCAACAACCCATTGTCTAATGCCCGCTGGTCAATCAAACTAAAATTGACCTGCAGGCATGAACAGGGATATTTCTGAATTACTTCCAAGCCCTCATCGGGTGACCGCACCGATATGCCGTAAGCCCGGATCTTCCCCTGAGTCTTGAATTTCTCTAATAGAGAGAACACATCCTCGTGTAATTCCAAATCCTGCAGCGACGGACTATGGAGCTGGTACAGGTCGACATAATCGGTTCCCAACCTCTGCAGTGTATTTTCGAGCGCAGTTTGCAAATACGTGGAATGCCAGTTGCCGGTTTTCGTCTTGTGGCCCATTCCTCCCTTAGAAGCAATGAGGATATTCGAGCGATTGGATTTAAAGGCTTTTCCGAGGAGCCGTTCTGAATGGCCATGGCCGTAGAAATCGGAGGTATCAAAAAAATTAATTCCCCGATCAAATGCGCAATGTAAGGCTTGCAGAGAATCCCGATCCCGCGTCGGCCCATAGGCAATGGCCCCTTCATGATCACCTCCGATTCCCCAACACCCAAAACCGATTTCCGAGACCGACAGACCTGATTTGCCCAGCATCCTGTACTTCATGATCGGTTCAATAATGCCCCGCAAGCTCCAAAGAAGATGCTTGCGTTCCGTAGAGATACGCTCCTTTCTTATTACCGTACCAAACTACTTCCCGGCACCATTCACTTATGGTTGCCCAGGATTGACTGGAACGATCAATGATGTATTTTCTTCTTTCTTCAAGCAGGGGTAACGGCTTTCCATTAATCAGAGACTGATACAATTCATACAGCTTGTAATTCAGGTTGATTTCGACATCATCTTTATGGAAGGGCGTCTTCAACAAATGCCGGTTCAGAACAAGGCAGTCGTGCAATAGGCCGGATGGAAGGTTCACGTGATGGGCAATGACCAGTTCGCCGAAAATTTCTTCGGCTTCCTGATAAAAGCCTGCCAACTGATCCTCCGTGCACAGTCGGATCATAATAAATTCATCGGCGGGCCACCAAATGCCCAGCCAATCATGCGAATAGCAGTATTCTGTCCCTCCGCTTTGGATGTCTTTGGCTTTCTTAAGAAAAAATTCCCGGATGTTCGAAAAAATCCCACGATGAGGCGGCTGCGGTCGCATGAATGCTTCGAACATCTCCCGATAGCGAAGATTGGCGATTTCGTGAAGAATGACAAGAGGAATTTGTAATAATTTGTCAAAATGGGTCAGGCCGGTCATCCAACACAGTGCACGGGTTCTGACCCAATCGTGCTCCGGCATGGCGGCAGTCGCGATCACCAGCTCCTGATACTCAGGAATTTCTCCATGGTCCCCTCCTTCCAGAGAACCGTGGATGTTAATGATCGGCGACAAGACCGTTTTCATCCCAAACCGCTGTTGATAAGCAGCGTTTCCCATTTCCGCATTCGGCAAAATCGAGAGATTATTGAATTGAATTCTGTTATGTTGACCATTCGCGATGATTTCATCGATTCCGTTGGCAAAACTGTCATATGTCTCTTCCGGCAGCCCCAAAATCATGTCGCTGTATGTGGGAATGCCATCCTTTGAAAACCTGGCCTGCAGTTCCTGAAAGGATTTGGTTGAAATATTGTGCCTTTTGGACGCTTTAAGGGCGTCGGGATCCATCGACTGAAAGGAGATAGTGACCCCTTTGTTTAATCCTTCATCGTGCAATAACTTCTGCACTTTATACGCTCGGTCCGTGGCATTTTTGGTATTCTGCACGGATAAGGCTTGAGGATATCCGTAAGTTCTTTTTGC
>JBDIVP010000391.1:0-2893 GCA_039794325.1 Candidatus Inrsubterrania sp. | reverse complement strand
TAAACAACGAACTGCCGGAACTGAAAGGATTCTCGGAGCGCAACATCAAGCGGATGTTGGCGTTCTACCGGGAGTACTCTACCGACTTGAAAATGGCTCAAGGTCCGCTTTCCTCGTTGTCGGCATCGGAGAAAATGCCACAACCAGTGGCACAACATCGTGCTCCTGTAAAAGGGCCACCGCTTGTGGCCCTTTTACAGGATGGCCTGCTCTGGTCAGTACCTTGGGCTCACCACATCATCCTGATCGAGAAGATCAAAGACCTCTCCGTCCGGCGCTGGTACATGGAACAGGCACTGCTCAACGGGTGGAGCCGGAACGTACTCGCGCTCCAGATCGATGCGCAAGTCCACGTTCGCCACGGCCGGGCCATTTCCAATTTTGCGACAATGTTGCCGCCACCTCAATCGGATCTCGCCCGACAGACCCTCAAGGATCCCTATATTTTCGATTTCCTGACGATGGAGGAGCCATTTCACGAGCGCGAGTTAGAAACGCAACTCATCCGCCACCTGGAGAAGTTCCTGCTCGAACTGGGCCAAGGGTTTGCATTCGTAGGACGGCAATACCGCATCAACATTGGCGATGAGGACTTCTACATCGACTTACTCTTCTATCACTTACGGCTGCGGGCTTTTGTCGTCATTGACTTGAAGAAAGGCAAATTCAAACCCGAGTACGCGGGCAAGCTAAACTTTTACTGTAATGTCGTCAATGATTGTCTCAAACGACCTGAAGATCAATCCACAATCGGCCTCATTCTCTGCCAACAACGGGACCGACTGATGGTTGAGTACAGCTTTGCCGGCATCGACAAGCCCATCGGCATTTCAACCTACGAGTTGACGCGAGCACTACCGCGTGAACTCCAATCAGCTCTCCCAACGGTGGAAGAAATCGAAGCAGAACTCGGCGAAGCGGTGAAGCCGAAGAAACCATCTCGGCGGAAGAAAGGCAGCGAAAAAAAACGACGGACCAAAGAAAAATGAACATCGGCAAGACACGGTTATGAACAGAATTTTCCGGCACCCCAGTCACTACACACCAACAGCAGGCCGAGGCCGCCAAACTGGACACCGCCATCGCCGCCAACCTGAAGGAGCTGGGGTATGATGAGTGATTGGCAGCGCTATGAAGTAAAATACCTCCTTAACGAGGGCAAGCTCGTTATTGGTGACGGCTATCGTGCAAAAAACGAAGAACTGGCACTCATGGGTTTACCGTTTGCTCGTGCTGGCAACATCAATAACGGTTTCCGCTTTGACGATGCTGACTGCTTTCCCGAGGGAAATCTTGGCCGTGTAGGCAACAAAGTTAGCCAAACAGGTGATGTTGTTTTTACTTCAAAAGGTACTGTTGGCCGTTTTGCCTTCGTTCGCCCTGGCACGCCAAGATTTGTATATTCACCGCAACTTTGCTTTTGGCGATCGATGGACCGAATGCTAATTGACCCTCGGTTTCTTTATTACTGGATGTATGGGCGAGAAATTTTCATACAGTTCAAAGGCGTTGCAGGGCAGACGGACATGGCTGAATATGTCAGCCTCACAGATCAGCGGCAAATGCACATCACATTGCCCAGTATTGACGAACAACGTGCTATAGCCTACATCCTCGGGACACTGGACGACAAAATCGAACTGAACCGGCGGATGAACGAAACACTGGAAGCGATGGCGCGGGCCCTCTTCAAATCGTGGTTCGTGGATTTCGACCCCGTCCGAGCCAAGGCCGAAGGCCGAGGCTCTGGCCTCCCCAAACCCCTCGCCAACCTCTTCCCCGATTCCTTCGAATCCTCCGAACTAGGCGAAATCCCGAAAGGGTGGAAAGCACGTTCCCTATATGAGACAGCAGAATTCATAAATGGAGCAGCTTTCAAGAGTGAAGACTTTTGCCAACCAGCCTTTGGTTTACCAGTCGTAAAGATAGCGGAGCTTAAAGACGGGATTAGCACGCAAACAAAATTTTCCGATCGTGTTCCTGACCCAAAGCAAGAAATTGATACGGGAGAACTACTCTATTCGTGGTCGGGAAGTCCCGATACCTCCCTTGAAGCATTCCTATGGACGAGGGGGCGTGGCTTGCTGAACCAGCACATCTTCAAAGTCGTAACACCTACGATTGCCCAGAAACGGTTTGTCTATTACTTATTGAAGTTTCTGAGACCAACGCTCGTTGAAATTGCCCGCAATAAGCAAACCACGGGACTGGGGCATGTAACGGTTGCAGACATGAAAAGTCTTTATGTGTGCTCACCACCTCAAAAAGTGCTGAAAGTATTCGACAACCAAGTTGCACCGCTTTTCGACAAAGCTTTTCAGAACATGATTGAGAGCCAAACTCTTGCCAATCTTCGAGACACGCTGCTGCCCAAACTAATCTCCGGCGAACTACGGTTGAATGATAAATAAAAATCACTTTGGAAATAGCCTGATGACGGAAATCAATCTTACACAAGCAGAGGCAGACGCCCTAATCGCCATGGAAAAACATCGAATGAATGATGATCCTTACGACTTTCCAATGGCCGGGCAGTCCTTGGTCTTACCTATGCAATCTTCCGACAAACGCGAGCATTTCCTTCTTGACCTGAGCTGTGGCCGAATCGACTTACGCAAGGTCAAAATGCAGACCCGCGGGCGACAAGTCATTGTGCTTGTCAGACTTGATTTAGGTGGGCCTCCACACCGAAACCCTGATGGCGAAGAAATTTCCGGACCACACTTGCATGTGTATCGGGAAGGATATAGTGATAAATGGGCAATACAGAGATGGTCCTAAGAAATTGGACAGCCAGTTACGCTATGATCTCTGACTCACAGGAGGAAAGAGATGAGCAAAACCCGAAATCAGTATTCTGCAGCCTTCAAAGCCAAGGTCGCCTTGGCGGCGT
>JBDIVP010000390.1:0-2895 GCA_039794325.1 Candidatus Inrsubterrania sp. | reverse complement strand
ATGAATCAAGAAAGTCGTTGAAGTGCTGAACAGCAGCGTCCAGCCGACGGCACAGGATGTTGAACTGTAGCTGGCGCTCAGGTTCAGCCGAGTGCGCGGCACAAATCGCTGGTTTTCCGGCTCGGTACTCAGCCGCAGACGCAGTTGGGCCGGCAGAAAGTGTCAAATCGGTTGACTCTGCCTCTCCCTGGAGCTACATCTTACCGTGGGCGCAACCCATTGATCCGAAGGCCATCGTCATGAGCAACAAGGTTCAACGCCGTACGGTCGACCTCGCGGGCTATCCGAATCTCGTCGTGATCTATCTCGGCATGCGCGTGAACGCTCTGGTTGGACTCAAGACACTCATCGGCTTTGGTCCCCAGATTGCGAAGTCCGTCGAGGCGCAGCCTGACGGTCTGCTGCTCCATGAGACCTTTCTCTTCTCGTTGTTTCCTCCACACGCCGGCATGCGGCAGTATTGGCAGGACTTTGAGGCGCTTGAACGGTGGGCTCGTTCTGAGCCACATCGGCTCTGGTGGCAACAATTCCTCCGGAACAGCGGTGGGACGGGTTTCTGGCATGAGGCCTACTTCATGCGCGGGGGCATGGAGGCGGTTTACGACGATATGGTTCGGGAGACGGGGTTCCTGCGGTTTGCTCCACAGCGCCCTGCTCGCGGCCCGATGTTCTCCTCCCGTGATCGGCTTGGAATAGGCGGGACCCCATCGGCCCAGGCTCCGATGACCGAGGAGGAATTGTACGAGGACAGACCGCGGGAGAACCCCGGTTAAACCCGGCTCGACAAGCCGCTGGGCTTTTGAAATGATCGATAAATGTATGAGTGAATACATTGAGTACCTTCATGAAGTCTTCGAACTCTTTGGTCCCATCAAGATTCGGAAAATGTTCGGCGGCTACGGCCTATACCACCAGGAACTGATGTTCGCTCTTGTCGCAGAAGATACCCTGTACTTGAAAGCGGACGCGGAGAACCTAAGCTTTTTCGAGGATGAGGGATTAGGTCCGTTCGAGTACAATAAAGGCGGTAAGGTCGTGAAGATGTCCTACTACCTGGCACCCGATGAAATCATGGACGACTGCGAGCAAGCAGCCATCTGGGCGCGCCGCTCATTCGAGGCCGCCCGTCGTTCCCAAAAAGTACAGAAGAAGGCAAAGAGAAAGAAATGAATCACCGGATCAACAAGGCGTTGAAGCGCATTGCTCACTGCCTTCGGAGACGGTGAGTGTGAATGTAGGACTCATGGAGAATATCGAAATGAATCGCCCAATCGTCGCAAGCAATACGCCGGTAAAAGTCACCCTCACCAAAGGCGAGGAATATTATTTTTGTGTCTGTGGGAAGTCTGAAAGCCGGCCGTTCTGTGACGGTTCCCATGCAGGCTAAACCTGCCGCAAGAGAGAGCACATCCTTCCGATTTTTATTTCAGTGGAAACCGGCTTTTTGATGAGTGAGAATGTGAGCCCAAAGCTCGTTGAACTTCTTGTTGAGAAGTTCGCACAGACTGGACCTTTTTTTCTGCGTGCTTTGGTGAATGGGACGCTTCCTGCCAGGATGAGATGAGTTCCCATTTTTCTTGAATACAGGTTCGGACAGGCCCGCCGGAATCATTTGTTTTCTTGACATAAATTCGAAATCGGTCGACAATTTTTTCCATTGATCATTCTTCCAGGCGGATGGTAGAGCACGCGTCCGGCAGGCGGAGGGTGTAAAGCATAAAGGCTGTTACCCGTATCTCCGGTTCATGGCCGCATCATTTTTGGAAGGTGAGTGCGAGAGACGACCATTTCAGGGCCCTCTCGTGGCCGGGCTTTGCCGCCTGGTCTCGGACTTTATCAATATGACCGCTATTTCACTGAGAGGAATCAGAGATGCAAAAGCAGCAGTTTTATGGGAATTCCTGTGGGGCTGCGTGTTTGTTGTGTGCGGCCGGTGAGTTGGGGATTGCCAATCTTCCCAATATCCCTGGGTCAATGTGTTTGGGGCAACCCCTGCAGGCTGACAATGGGTGTGAATCGGCCCTGTATCAAATCACCTCCGGTGCGACGACGGGCCAGCAACCGATCGGGACAAACTTGGCGAACGCCGGGTATTCGTTTCCGCACAACATCGTGTTTGCGGCGCGGCTGCTGGGTCTGGATGGTGAGGTCTATATGGAAAGCGGGTTCTTTTCGACTGCGTTGTCGTGGCTGTATCCCCGATGCGAATTGTTATGTGCGCAATCCAATATTCCCATCAGGCGTTATGCCCCTCCTCCCTTGACTCCCAATGAACGGTTGCTCCGGGTTGTGGGAGTGTTAAAGGTTGTTGGGCTTCATTATGTGATGCGACGTCCGACGGGAACCTATATGGATCCTGCAGACGGGCAGAATTTTGCCACGTTCCCTGCGATGAACAACAGTTGGTTGAAGAGTTATGCTGATACAGGCATTTCCATCGTCCTAAGGCGACAAGTCATTGCCGGCAACACGGTAGTGGGGCGACAAGCTCAACGGGATCGCGCGCGCCACCTGGCCGGGACCGCCTGGGAAGCGCCATTCTGAGGTATCGGATCGGTTTGTGGTCCTACCCCGTTGGTTTAAGAAGTCCTAAGGCCCTCGATCCATGAATATTCTGTATCTTTTGCTATTGTTCATTCTATGGACAGGGTGTGCGAGTTCGGAGTCTGACGTCATTCGGCCCATGGGGAGCCGCCTATGGATGGGACACATTGATCGGCAAGCGAGGTTGAATGATAAGGACGGCCAAAGGCCAAGCGTTGGTTCTAAGGAATGGATGATGGCGGTGCGCCGGAAATTAGGGGTGTTTGACGCGCATGGTCATGGCCCCGATCCCGGTTCCGTGGAATGGGAGCGGGCCATTCATCGCCGGGCCTTCGGCAGTGAGCCGACGGG
>JBDIVP010000389.1:0-2909 GCA_039794325.1 Candidatus Inrsubterrania sp. | reverse complement strand
CTCGTGAACCGTCAGGCGTGAGATTTGAGGTGGGAGAAGGCATGTCTCTCTATTTTATACGCCTCAGGTTGTGTTTGGCCTCACTACTGCCTGGAGGGGATGTGGTTGCGAACAGGGATTGAACCAAATGGGCAATGGTCTGCGCCAGTTTCTGAGGGTTTTCCCGGGCATCCAACTTTTTCCAGCGGGACGCCCCCTGTCTGGCCAGCGTCAAAAATCCCCGTCGAACCCGTTCATGAAAGGCCAGTGATTCCCGATCAAGACGGTTCTGCTTGTGTGTGTGCCGTCTCCGTTCCAACCCTTCCTTGACCGGCAGATCCAGTAAAAACGTGATGTTCGGTTCCAGGCCATGCGTGGCAAATGCGTTGAATGCCGTCAATGCATTCCGGTTGAGGCCTCGACCGAACCCTTGATACGCCAGCGTCGAATCAAAAAATCGGTCACACAACACCACCGTTCCCTTTTTTAACGCCGGCAAAATCACGTGGGTGACATGCTGGGATCGTGCGGCCAGTATGAGGGCTGTTTCACAGGCCGGCGTGATCTGTTCGTAGTCCTGAGACGATCGGGTTTCCGAAAGAAGCAGCTTTCGAATGGCCTCGGCCAGCGGGGTGCCTCCCGGTTCCCTGGTTAATAAAACTGAATAGCCTCTATTCGTGAGCCACCGCGCTAAATGCCGGCATTGGGTAGTTTTCCCGGAACCTTCCGGGCCTTCAAAGGTAATAAAGACCCCAGGTATTCCAGGCCGATGTTTGTGTTTCGCCAAAATTCCTCCCTTGAACCCCAAAAAGTGATCCTAGTCTAAGTCGTTGAAATTCGCAAGAAAAGTCTTGCGGGGTTGAGTGGTTGGTTGTAAGATGCCAGGGGGGTATCTTTTTTCATCAATGCTCGAGTAACTTGCACCTTTCCAATTCTTTGGATGGTCTGAGTCAGTCCCATGAATACCCTTCATGCCTCTCTAAAACGCTACTTTATCACCGGTCTTTTGGTGATTACCCCGATTTGGGGAACCATCCTGATTCTCAAAACTCTTTTTGTGACGGTCGATAGTATTTTGGGGACGGCTCTGGCTGATGTGGTCCTTCCTGATTATTATTTCCCGGGTTTGGGTATATTGACCCTTGTGGTACTGATTTTTTGCACAGGCATACTCGCCACGAATTTACTTGGACGGCGAATAGTGAGTCAGTGGGAAGAATTTTTAGATCGAGTCCCCATTGTTCGTGGGATTTATGCAACACTAAAGTCCATGATGGACATTTTATCGTTTAAGCAACGGGAAAAATACGACAAAGTGGTAATGATTCAGTTTCCCAAAAACGGGCATTACTGTCTGGCTTTCGTCACGGGAGAGACACGTGAAGAAATTCAGGCGTTAGCGCCGGAACCCTTGGTTCATGTGTTTGTTCCGACTTCACCTAATCCCACCTCCGGTTATTTTTTATTGGTCCCTGAACGAGAAGTGGTGGCAGTGGATATTGGAGTTGAGGAAGCCATGAAATTAATTGTTTCGGGGGGATTTTATTCACCTCCGGAAAGGAGCTCGGGTATTGAAATTGCTTCTAAAAAAGATAGAATGATGTTCAAGGAGTCTCCTAAAGTTCCGACTGTGTAATTCATACGAACCCAGTTTCATCAGAAGTCCTTCCGTTGGCAAGTCATCCCATATTTACATCGGCCATTATCCTTGCCGCCGGGCAAGGTACCCGTATGAAGTCCGATCTTCCCAAGGTTCTTCATTCGGTTGCAGGCCGGCCGATGGTTTGGTATCCCGTTCGCACGGTACGACAGGTTTCCCAAGGATCCGTGGTCGTGGTTCTCGGGCATGGCGCGGATCGAGTCGAAACGTATTTGAATCGGGAAAAAGAGGTCTTGGGACCTTTTCAGGTCGTGGAGCAGGCACATCAATTGGGAACCGGCCATGCGGTTCTCCAAGCATTTCCTGTTATTCAAGGGTCGGCAGAGGCACAGAGTCAGCATGTGCTTATTCTGAATGGGGACACCCCGTTACTGACGGAAGCCACACTTCGGGCTATGCTCGAATATCATGTGGCCCAAGCCGCATCCGTGACGTTGCTGACGACCCATTTGGAGGATCCGGCAGGGTATGGGCGTGTGATCCGGGGAGCAACCGGGGAGGTCTGCCGGGTGGTGGAAGACCGGGATGCTTCATCGGATGAAAAAGCTGTCAAGGAGATCAATGTTGGAACCTATGTGGTGGAGAAGGCGTTTCTCGGGACGGCTTTGAATCAACTCCGGCCTCAGAATGCACAAGGCGAATACTATCTCACTGATATTATTGCTTTGGCGGTGGAAGCCGGTCAAAAAGTGATGGGATGGACGACATCTGATCCGGAGGAGACCACCGGGATTAATACCCGTGTTCAGTTGGCCATGGCGGAGAAAGCCATGCGCCGACGAATCAATGAACGGCTCATGCTGGCCGGGGTGACCTTTCTGGACCCGGACCGGACCTTGGTTGATCACGGTGTGAACATCGGCCGTGATACGATCCTCTACCCCGATGTGATTCTGGAGGGAATGACACAAATTGGTGATGCCTGTGTCATTCAGAGCAATGTCCGTCTGAAGGACGCGGTGCTGGGATCCTCGGTGGTGGTCCGAGATGGATGTGTGGTGGAGGAGTCTACGATGGAGGACGACGTGGAGGTTGGCCCCTTTGCCCATTTGCGACCGGGAAGTCTGCTTCGCCGCAAGGCCAAGGTTGGAAATTTTGTTGAGCTGAAACAAACTGAAATCGGGGAAGGGTCCAAGGTCAACCATTTGAGCTATTTGGGCGACACGGTGCTGGGAAAGGGCGTCAATGTTGGCGCAGGGACCATTACCTGTAATTATGACGGTTTTCGAAAGGCCCGCACCGTTATTGAAGATGATGTGTTTATCGGCAG
>JBDIVP010000388.1:0-2913 GCA_039794325.1 Candidatus Inrsubterrania sp. | reverse complement strand
CGTGGAGGATTCGGATTGGTTGATTTCATATGCAATGGTATCAACGAGGAGTTTAATTAGAAGCAAGGTGGCAAGTGGCAGTAATCCCTGTAATGCGACAAGGCTGATATTGGCAACGGTCCATTTATGACTACTTTCCCACACAAAGGAAAGCGCACGCCGAAAATGGTGAAATGAAACCCAAAGATGTTTGAGGTATTCGTTCATGGTTTTACGAAAAATAGGTAAGGCGTTCTATTTGGCCAAGTTGGAGCTGGCTGCCTTTCAATGGTTAAAATTCGTGAGTGTGCGGGTAGGAATACGTTTCAACCATTCCCATGCTTTGCCTTGTGGACTCCAGAAAAACCTCGCCGTTAAAGGTTAGCCAGGCATGACCATCTAATCCGGTCTCTCCTCTGCGTATCCCGCAATGGAATTTTACGGGATACCCGTATCGGGTTGCGAAAACAAATAGAATCAAGGAACGGGGAAGGCAATTGCCTTTTGTATTATAGGGAAACCACCTCAGAATGAGATCGGTATAAGAGGCTGCCCGCTGTATTATTTGAAGGTTTTTAGTCCTTGAACTCCGCGAAGGAGTCAGTAGGTTAAGCAGTTTGGGGAGTGGGAGCCATCGTAAGCCAAAGCGAATAAATATCATTAAAATCGTAATACGAAAAGCCAGTGAAAGCTTGTGAATCACCACCATTGAATCTTAGTGCTGCAAAGGCAGAGTGAGAGGTGTCCCCGACCTGTCCGAAGTGATTATCCAGAGATGGCTGTTTGGCCGAGTCTTCGACCATTGGTTCGCTGAATGAATGAAAAAGAACGGTTGAAAATGATGATATACCCATGATCAACCGATATACTTGGTTTGATAACCTTATTGCACTTTCCATTTGTTCCCAAAGTATAAGTTTTTATTACTATATAGAGCATGGGTTTTTGGCGTGTGGTTGTTTGGATTGTCATCTAAATAGAAGGTCTCGGAATATAATTGTTATATGTTAATGGATAATAGCCTGTAGGTATAGGGATTTACTCTAGGAAGGGGGGAGTCGAGTGAGTATCAATTTCCCCCTTGGCCGAAAATCACTTGGTGTTTTTGGTAGTTGGTGAGCTGCGGTGAAAAGGCCTGAGTCGCACCAGATATCCGGATACGATCATAACAATAAACGAATGAAAATTTATTTCATCAGAGCGATTCATGTGGGTACGTTAAAAGCAAAACACTTATTTAAGTATATATAATTAGTTCTGAATGCCCTTAATGTGTCGAGAACATCTTTGCGAAATAATTGAAATTTCTTTCATTTCTTGTTTTTTTGTTGATTTATAGTTTATTTAGGTTACCATTTCCTACGATACGAGGTTGTTTGAGCAGAAAAATTAAATGAAAATTTGAAATTTTAAAACACTATCTGTAAGGTAGTTCATAGGATTTTGGTTTTGAAAGGCCAAATCCATAATATAATAATTATTATTAACCGGGTTTTCGCATTTTATGGAAAGGAGAGGGGTATGAAGAGTGCTTACAGAACGCCTCAGTTAACTGCAGTAGGTGTTTTACGAGATGTGACGTCCTCCCGGTCGGGTGGGTACGGTGGATCCTCCAAGCAATCGAGAAGTTTTGGGAGTGGAGGAGGTGGAGGAGGATTTTTTAAGCGGTTATTTAAATTTAAGTTTTAGAGTTCTTGAATTACGCAGATTCTCCGAGACAAAGAAAAGAGTCCATTCATCAAAAAAAGCGGGGAGAACCATCACGGTCTCCCCGCTTTTTCTTTGTTTGCCGGTTGTCTATTTAAAATCGGCTACGCCGTTTATCGCCAAAGCCTCCCCCGCCAAATCCACCACGACCTCCACCTCCTCCTGAACGGGGAGCCTGGGGTTTGGCTTCATTAACAGTCAACGTTCTTCCTCCAAACTCGGAAGAATTGAGGGCATTAATTGCCGCTTGTGCCTCTTCCGGAGAAGACATTTCCACAAAGCCGAATCCTCTGGACTGGCCGGTGAATTTGTCGCTGATGACATTAGCCGATTGAACGGTGCCGTGCGCCGAAAATAAATCGGTTAATTCTGCTTGGGTGGCGGAATAGGGTAATCCACCGACATACAATTTTGAACCCATGGGGTTCCTCCTTTGAAAAATGATGTGTCTTAGGCTCGAGAAGATGCAAACTTTGGGAAGGGGCAGGCCGCGGACGCTGGAACTGAGGCGACTGAGGTCAGACTTCCGAGGATATTCTCGGGCAAAACAACACCTTGTTACAGGGCTTATAAATTGGATTCCTTGTAACCAAGCCCATAGCTACAATTGAGATAACTCTAGCACATCCCTAAAACAAAAGATAGATGGGTGAATGCCATTGTTTTGTATTGAAACGCCTGCTGAATCGTTTTTATTTTCTATAAACTTGCCAGTTGAAGTAAGAAGGGTTCAGCGCCTTCATATTCAAAAACGTATCGGGTCATGTCGAAAAGCGGGGCAGGATTAAGGTCTCGAATCAGTTCGGGTTTCCAGGTGATTTCAAGTTGGTGGATGGTGGTCACCGGAATGGGTGTTCCGATCATTCCAAGAGGGACTTGGCGGTAGGCCCGTGAAAAAATCAGAATCTCCCCGTCATACATGGCCGCATTCATGTCCTGGGCCGCCCCTTGCTTTCGATAGTCATCTTCAAACCGGCGGAAGGCGGGTGACCGATCAAGGTCTTCTCGAAAGGCGTAGAAGATTTTAATCCCTGCCCGTCGTTGGTCATCCATGACCTGAATGGCATCTTCGATCAAGCTATCTTGGCGGATTTGTTCAGAAGTCAGAACCAAAAGCCTTCGGATGGTGACCCCGCGTTTGATGGCTTCCTGGTTGGCCAAGAGGTAATTGGGATACAACGCCTCTCCTTTTTTCCAGATATTCCAACGTTCCATGATGGCATCGAC
>JBDIVP010000387.1:0-2946 GCA_039794325.1 Candidatus Inrsubterrania sp. | reverse complement strand
CGTTTGACCGAGGATGGGGCTGCGCCGATGGTGCGGGCCACTTCACGGATGCCCAGGCCCTTTGCCAGCATTTTGGCCGCCATCCGGCGACGGGCTTCCAGTTTTTCAGCGCTTCCCTTGGGCCTCATAATCCCATTCATCGGAGTGGGAGGAGGCACTCTTTAGACATTTATGAAAAAAATGCGGACGGGAAAGTGATGGGGATGGTGCTGTAAACCAGAAATCGACGGACGCTCAGGCTTCAAGCAGGTGCGTAAGGCCAATGTCGGAAGATTTGGCCCGGAGTGGAAAGCCATGGGGGCTTTCCAGGGAAGAGTCGGAACTTTCCAATCCCAAGAGGTGAGCAGTGGGAATGGCATCTGTGAGGATAATGGTTGAAAACGTCAAACGACAGGCCTCATTGACGGTGTTTCGGAGGCCCTCTAATGGCCCCAATCCTAGAATGTACAGTGTCTTGACGGCCAGATCTTCAAGTCGTTCCTCCAGACTGGATCCCTCAAAGGCTGATTGAGAGTCTTTGTTCGGAAGCGTGCCTTTGGAAATGACCATGATACCGGGGGGGAGTACCAGATCCGAATGAAATTGCGCCCCTTTGGATCCTTGTATGCAATGAGTGGGCAGGGAACCGCCTTGTTCACGAAAAGAGGCATGATTGGAGGGGTGCCAGTCTCTCGTGGCCAGAATGGGCCATCCGTTCCGGCTGAAATGACGGATATACGCATTGATCGTGGGAATAAGGGTGTCCGCACCCGGGACCGCCAACGTCCCGCCGGGGAAAAAATCATTTTGCAGGTCGATCAGAAGAAGCGCGGAATGCCGATCGGGTTGAGGGATCTGGGTTCCCGAACGAGCCGGTGATTCTTTTGAGCGTTTCATGGAATTTAGGCGACGATTTCGGTCCCGATTCCCTTGTCGGTGAAGATTTCCAATAAAATGGCGTGCGGCACCCGTCCGTCAATGATATGGGCTTTTCGTACCCCTCCCTGGAGCGCGGTCAGGCAGGCATGAACTTTAGGGAGCATGCCTTCGCTGATGACCTGTTTTTTGACCATCCGTTCCATGTCCTTGCGTGAAAGGGTGGATACATGACGGTTTTTGGCATCACGAATGCCTTTGACGTCGCTCAAGACCAATAGCTTTTCGGCTTGAATGGCCGCAGCCACACTACCGGCAACCAGATCGGCATTAATGTTATGGGTCTTCCCCTTGGCATCCACTCCGATCGGGGCGATGACCGGAATGAAATTGGCCTCTTCAAGCGTATCGAGTAGTTTGGTGTCCACATGGCTGACTTCACCGACCAGGCCGTAGTCATCCGGCTGCACCGTTTCCGTAGAGCCGCTGTAAGTGTGGAGCAGGCTTTTGGGATTGAACGGTTTGGTGGTCAGAAGCCGGCCGTCCTTTCCGGTTAATCCCACGGCCTTGGCTCCGTGCTGATTGAGAAAGGAGACGATTTCTTTGTTGATTTGTCCCCCCAGCACCATTTCCACCACTTCCATCGTGGGTTCATCAGTGACCCGCACCCCATGGATGAATTTGGCCTGAATACCGAGCTTGTCCAGCATGGTGTTGATTTGCGGCCCTCCTCCATGCACGATGACGGGTTTCAATCCGACGTACTTTAAGAGCACCACATCTTCTGCAAATCCCTCTTTCAACTCCGGTTGAACCATGGCCTTGCCACCGTATTTAATGACGATGCTCTTCCCGGCAAAGGATCGAATGTAGGGGAGGGCTTCGATGAGAATGTCCGCTTTTTTAATGAGTTTGTTCATCGGCCGAGATCCTTGAAGTGTGTTGGAAAGTGAAATATCCGTCTTCCCGGTTCACGGAAGAGACGGTCCTCATAGAATAAACCGGCTCAAGTCCTGATCCTTGACGATGTCGCGCAGATGAGCCTGAACATATTGTGCGTTAATGGTCACCTTTTTGTCTTGCAGGTCCTGCGCTTCGAAGGAAATGTCTTCCAGGAGTCGTTCGACGATCGTGAACAAGCGCCTGGCTCCGATATTTTCGGTTCGATCGTTCACTTGAACGGCCGTGGAGGCGATTTCTTCAATACCGTCCGGGGTAAATTCCAGGGAGATGCCTTCGGTTTCCAGAAGGGCCTGATATTGCTTGATGAGCGCGTTTCGTGGTTCGGTCAGGATGCGAATCAGGTCTTCCTTGGTGAGCGGTTCCAATTCCACTCGAATCGGGAAGCGGCCTTGAAGTTCCGGGATTAAATCGGATGGTTTGGCCACATGAAACGCTCCGGCAGCGATAAACAGGATATGATCGGTGCGGACCGGACCGTGTTTGGTGTTGACGGTGGACCCTTCGACGATAGGGAGAAGGTCCCGTTGGACCCCCTCGCGGGAAATATCAGGACCCATGTGCTTTTCCTTCCCCGCGATTTTATCCACTTCGTCCAAAAAGACAATGCCCGATTGCTCTGTCCGTGTAATGGCTTCTTTCGTAACTTCTTCCATGTCGATCAGCTTCTGCGCTTCCTCCTGTGCCAGGAATTTCAAGGCTTCCGATACCTTCATGCGCCGGTTTTTCTTTTTGCCCGGCATCATGCCCCCGAGCATCTCACGGAGGTGGTTTTCCAGGTCGTCCATGCCGCCGATGTTGGAAATGATGCCGACCGGCAGGCCGCCACGCTCCTTTACTTCCAACTCAACCGGTCGATTGTCGAGTTTCCCGTCCTTGAGCTGAGCGCGAAGCTTGCTGCGGGTGGATTCGTAGGAGTCCGGTTTCACGGTTTCGGGGGACTCGGGTTCTTCCGAGAGGTCTTTCTGGTCGAATCCGGGTGTCGTAGGGCGGGGCGGGAGCAATAAATCCAGCATGCGATCTTAAGCCATTACCTCGGCTTTTTTTTGGACTTTTTCCCGGTAGGTGCCTTTAACCGTATTCACCGATAACTCGGTGAGCTCCCGGATACTGGATTCGACATCCCGTCCG
>JBDIVP010000386.1:0-2971 GCA_039794325.1 Candidatus Inrsubterrania sp. | reverse complement strand
AAAGAGGCGGAGCCGTCCTTCAGGTAAGGCGGCCGCGGCCGGGTCCGGAAGCAAGAGCCGAGTACCCAGTATGGTCATGCCCGCAAGGGCCAACCTGAGGAATCCTCGCCTTGAACAAGGTTCTGGTGCCTGAGGGGTGTGCATGCCATTCTCCAAATTGTGTGGGGAAATACGGAAGAAGAGAATCCGCCAGCGGAAAAACTGATAGGTTTGTACCAAAAAAAGAGCAAAGGGTCAATGAAAATTGATTGAGCTGTGCCCTAATTTTAGTTGAATTGTGAATTACAACCGGATGCGCAGGTCTGCCACGAGGGGAAGGTGATCGGAGGCGATCAGCGTTTCACGGTTCTTAGGAAGATGGACATGTTTCACCTCAATGGCCCCTTCAAAAAAAATATGGTCCAGGTGCAAGATCGGTAGGATACCCGGATAGGTCCTACGCCGCTTGAGGAAAGGACGAAGGTCGAGACTGCTGAAGCGTGGGGTCAGGATTTCGGTGGTGACGCCCCGTCCCCATTCGTTGAAGTCGCCAAGAATAATTTTGGCCCCCCCGCCCCGTTGTTGAGCCAAAATGGCGGCCAATCGCTGGGCCTGATATTGACGTTCCCGCAAGCCGGTGCCCAAATGGACGTTGTACACATGCAGAGTGTGTCCCTGGACTTTCAAATCGGCCCGTTGGCAGCAGCGCCCTCGACGATTTTTCCAGGTCAAGTTATGTTGAGCGTCATCGATAATCGGAAATCGACTGAGGATCATGTTGCCGAAGGGGGTGCCGCGCCGAAGCCGGGCCTGAGCCATCACCCATCCCATGCCTAATAAGGCACCCAGAAGTTCGTCCTGTCCGCGGCCCTGTGGTCCGAACCCTAAGACTTCCTGAAGGGCGATGACGTCGGGGTTCAGTGCGGTCAGTACTTTGGCGATGCGGCGGGGCAAAACCCGGCGGTCCATGCCGCAACAGCGGTGCACATTGTAGGTGACCACACGGAGGTCGATGAATGTTTTCGAATGAGCCATGAGTGTAATGATTGCGTGAACAAAGAAGTCATCCGGTTTGGAGATCGAAGAACGTGGGCCATGAAGCGTAGGCGCGGGTCATTGAACGGGTAACGGGAACGAAGCGGGTCATGAGTTAAAATTGTTTTAAAAACGCGGGCTTTTTATTTTCGAAACATATTCGTAATATTCCCGCAATATTCGGACCATTTTTAAAATTCACATTCCCCAAAAAATGTGGATAACTTGGTAATTAGTTATTCTGGGAACTCATTTTCCCGAGAAATGACAAGCTAATGAACAGATTGCCTATTTTTTAATCATAGTAGAATAAAAATTTTAAAACACTATATTTGGGGGTGTTAAAAATTTGGCATAGTCGTAAATGTAGAAAAAACAAATTTTTCTTGACATTTTTCTTTATTTAATTCTTCAACGCAATTCAAAACGTACTTTTTAATGTTCATACAAAAATTATCCACAGAAAAAGCCGGTTTTTGTTGATAAAGTCTGGTTTAAGAATTTTTAATGTCCTATGTTCCGTTATTTGTGTGGATCTTTGGGACCATTGAGCCGCCAATAGGTTTCACGGGCAATCCGGGTTTCTTCCTCCGTCCCGCCCACCAAAACTTCAATGGCGGACTGCCGGGCGTGAATCGGAACAATGGTCCCCGGCGCGAGACCCTGTAGGCGGGTATTGGCGTCGGAATCCAATGACAGGCCGCACCATTCCATACCCCCACAAATTTTTGCACGGATGCCCGGTGCGTGTTCTCCGATTCCTCCTCCGAAGATGACGGCATCGGCCCCGCCGAGAATGGCCAGGTAGGCTCCAAGATATTTTTGGGCTCGATGGCAAAAGACTTCGACGGCCAGTTTGGCGCGTGGGTCTTGAGAACGATGAACAGCCTCCAGCAAGGCTTGCATATCGGATGAAGATCCCGAAACTCCCAATAATCCCGATTGCGTATTTAATTGGTGGTCCAAATCGGACAGTGATAGCCCTTCCCGTTTTCCGATATAGGACAAAATGGCCGGATCGATATCGCCGCTTCGTGTGCCCATGACCAATCCCTCGAGTGGCGTGAAACCCATGGAGGTTTCAATGACTGTTCCGTGTTGGATAGCGGTCACCGAACAGCCTTGGCCCAATTGAAACGTGATCAATCGATGCCGATCCAATGACCGCCCGGAGTAGTCGGCATAACTGTCCGCCAAAGAAGCATGGGCAATGCCGTGAAACCCGAACCGGCGGACTCCGTGTGCGGTGGTCCAATGTTCAGGAATGGCATAGGTATAGGCATGTTCGGGAAGGGTGTGGTGAAAAGCTGTGTCAAACACGGCCACGATCGGGGCTTTCGATCCCAGAATCGAACGGATGCGATGAATGCCTTCCAGACAGGGTGGGTTATGCAACGGAGCCAATGGCGTCAAGGCCTCCAGATCCTCAAGGATGTGGGGGGCCAACTCGATGGCTTCAGTGTAGCGAGGACCGCCATGGACCACACGGACGCCTACGGCGTCGATGTGTTGTTCCCGAGCGGGGGCATCGATTTGATCGAACGGCCAATGGTGCGTGAGGGCGTCCCACACCCATTGAACCGCCTGCATATGGTCGGAAATGTCCCGTCCTCGCTCCCGGTGGGAGGTTCCCGAGGGAAGGGAAAGCATGCAGGACGGATCTCTGGCGATGCCTGAAACCGCTCCGTGCACCAACGTCGTCACAGCCGGTTGCGTGGATTTCGAGGAGGATGAAACCTCGACCATCCGAAACTTCAATGAAGAACTGCCGCTATTTAAAACCAGGATGTGCATGAAGGTGTTGTTGCAAGATGATGAAAGCGACGGTCGGCGTGGTGTTTGGGCCTGTCGAAGAAAATAGTGAGGAGAAAGAAGGGCGGAATAAAAATAACATACCTCATGATTATGTTGAGTGCGTGGTGGTTGCCAATGTCCGTCATCGGTTCCGATCCGATGG
>JBDIVP010000385.1:0-2973 GCA_039794325.1 Candidatus Inrsubterrania sp. | reverse complement strand
GAACGTGCTGCGTTATACCCACCCTTCAATCCGATGTCAAACGATCCTCAGGCAGGCTTACAAAGGTTGACAAGGCCTAACTGCCTGTTATAATAGGAAAAATTTTAAATTATTTCACCTATACTGTGATAGGCGGATAGCTCAGTTGGAAGAGCGCTGCCTTTACACGGCAGAAGTCGCAGGTTCGATCCCTGTTCCGCCTACCATTTTTTTTTGGCATATTCGTTTCCGTATCTGATATACTTGTCAATTCTACGTTGTTTCAAATCCTCCATCGAAAGAGTGATGGGCTGCTTGCCCAGGGTCAACAAATTTTCGGGGCCGTCGTTCAGCTAGGTTTAGGACGCCAGATTGTCAATCTGGAGGTCGCGGGTTCAAATCCCGTCGGCCCCGCCAAATTCTCTCCCCCCATGTGTTTGCCGGAATCAGGAACAAGTCTCACGTAACACGTGAGAGATGATTTCTAAAAAGAGGAGGTCAAACAAGTCCTATGGCATTCGGCAATCCTTCTGAACTTATCGGATCATTAGGATGGCTTTCCATCGTCATCCTCTTTATTCTCGCCGTCTTCTCCATTGTGTCATGGGGGATCATTGTTTCCAAGCTCAAGCGATTCAGGCAAATCAACCAGGAGGAAGCCCAATTTTTACGCTCCTATGAATTAAATTCGGTTGACCAACTCAGCTTGAAGGCGGACGCGAAAACCCTGCCGCTCAGCCCCAGTGCAGGGGTGTACCTGGGAGTTTGCGAACGGTTGCCCGCCTCCTCGGATTTGTTTCAACCTCAACCTAACTCTGAACAACCATCTGAAGAACGATTCCCCAGCCGTCCTTATCTGGAAAAAGTGACGAATTATATCATCCAAAATCACATCAACCACCAGGAGGCGTACCTTCCCTTTCTGGCCACCACCGGCAATTTGACCCCGTTCATTGGATTATTGGGAACGGTGCTGGGCATCATCAACGCTTTTTCGGAAATCGGCGTCCAGGGATCAGCCAGCATTGCCGCCGTCGCCCCAGGGGTCTCCGAAGCCCTTGTCGCTACTGCAGCCGGCCTTTTCGCCGCCATTCCCGCCGTGATGGCCTATAATTTCTTCCTGTCTCGAATACGGAAATTGGCCTTTCGAGTAGAGGCCTTTTCGATCGAATTTCTCAATGCCATTGAGGAATACGAAAAAACGTTCCAAAATAATAAAGAAGACAAAGAAAAGGAAGTCGAAATCAGCCGATGACAGTAGGATCCAAACCACGACAATTCCTTTCGGAAATCAACGTCATTCCACTGGTGGATGTGGTATTGGTATTGTTAGTTATTTTCATGGTCACCGCTCCGATGCTTCACCGCGGTTTGGACATCACGCTGCCTACATCCGCATCCAATAACATCCAAGCGGAAGAGCGATTGGTCGTAACAATTCAGAAGGATCGGGCCCTTTTCCTGGGAAATGATTTGATTAGCCTGGTTGACCTGCGAGCAAAGCTTGAACAGGCCAAAAACGCCAATCAACAAGTATCGGTTTATCTTCGTGCCGATCAGACGGTACCGTACGGAGCCGTCGTTCAAATCATGGATGAAATTAAAGGCGCCAAAATAGAACGACTGGGCATGGTGACTGGACCTAAAACTGAAACCATTGACGAAGAAATCTTCAACGCCTCTGCCCCCTGAGTACTCCACCCCGACATGGGACACGCTGCATCCCCAGGCCTAAGCTCCACAGGGCTCTTTATAGAACGTTCGGAGGAACTTTCCTCCTTTCATTGGGGAATTGTCGTTTCCCTTCTTGCGCACATTCTGATCATCCTGTCGGCGATCTTTATTCGATTTCAATCGGAGGCGGATCTCCCCTTACGCGCCATGGAAGTCTCCCTGGTCACCCTACCGGTCCAGGAACCGGCCGACCGTCCCTCTACCAAACCAACCCCGACTCCCTCACCTCAGCCCCAAGCTCCCCCTCAAGCCAAAACTCCCCCCAAATCCGTCCCCCAACCACCGAAACCACCAGCAAAACCACGGGAGGAATCCTTGCCTCCACTGCCAACTACTAAATCTTCCGAACGCCTTTCGACTTCCATAGGGGGAGCAGTTGGTTCAATTACGGTACCTTCGAGGATTGAACCTAGCTCATCGCCGCTGCCTCCTCCCTCATCTGAAGAGCCAACCAAGCCCCAAGCAAGCACCCCGCCCTTGATGGAAAAACTGCACCTGCCGGCGGCACCTCCGGAAATCTCCAGGCCCTCCCGGCTCATCCCCACCCAACCATTACCGATACCAAAGACAAGCGTTCCCGTTCCGGAACCGACCGAACCGGCCATTGAGAAGGAGAGTCCTGTTAAATCCCTCCAGGAAGACCTTCAGGCCGAGCAGCCCGAGCCATCCCCGGCCCCCACAACCCCGATTCTAAAACCGGTTCCCAAGCCTCCGACACTCAGTCCGTCCAAGCCGTTCTCCAGGCGAGAAATGACCGATACTCCACAGACGACCAAGGAATTGGAATCTCTGGAGTCATCTCTGAAAAAATCAATTCCTCAAGTTCCAACACGGATTCCTCCATCAAGGTCCTTGAAAAAAACCGCTCCAACTCCAAAGACGCAACAACAAACGACTTCAAAAACACCAAAGGTTACCCCAGCTCCGGCATTGGCTCCCATGCCGTCTACTTCCCCCAAGGCATCCAATCCTTCGCCTCAACGGGAAAAACTTTCTGATTCCATGAAACAATTGCTGGCAGGTGTAAAAGCACCCTCACTGCAATCCTCCCTGCCTCATGAGGAAACCAAGGACCGGCAACCGGGTCCGCCAACTATTTCCGCCCCCACACCCTCATCAGATATAAAATCCGACATAGACCAACAGCTTGCAAGGCTTACCATTCCGGAAGTCGCACCGGTTGAATCCATTCACAAACGTTTACAACTCATGCGGGTACAATCCTCCTCAGGCTCGGACAATGCACCCACGCAACCATCT
>JBDIVP010000384.1:0-2982 GCA_039794325.1 Candidatus Inrsubterrania sp. | reverse complement strand
ATAGGTAAGGGGATAATCGACGGCATAGTCGGCGACGAGGAAATTCAGCGGAGCCTCATTAAATTGCTGAATGATGACTTCGCTCTCAATCGCCAGTTGATTGGCGGGCTCATTGAACGTGGCGGTGGCCACCGAATTGCCTTCCACATCCAGGTGCCACAGCAGGGTGGCCGGCGGTGTGATCCTCAGAGACGAAGATTCAATGTGCACGGCATGATCTTCTCTTGGACGGAGACGCAAGGCATGAGGGCCAAGAGTCACCGGACCGGAAAAGTTATAATAGGTTCGATGCAGAATGGTATAGCGTTGCATGCTTCATCCTATGCTGAAGTTTCAACGGCATCAATGCCGTGGTTGCACATTCTGCCCATTCTGATTAAGGAATGGCAGGGCGGGACGAAGGAGGTGGGGAAAGATGTTTCCAGGCCGTGAGAAGGACGAATGTAGAGAGTTGAGGGAAGTCTGGTAGAGCATCTGGTGGGCCGATGGCCTTTCCATGAGCAAGCAACTCTTCCACCGACAGACCGATGTCACGGGCAATCTGGTGGAGTAAAGAGAGTGAGATATCTCGCCCTGGATGGAAAGGGACCGTGGTGACACCGCCATCGGCATGTCGGAACGGCTTATGTGAACCGCGCTGTCGTACCTCCTTGAATTCGAGTTGCTCAAGCAGGCTCACCACTTTGCGGGGTTTGAGAAGAACAGGCAGTTTGCCCATTGGTCAGCCGAGTTGAACGGTCTGAATACCCACAAATTCAGCTTCCAATGTCGGCTCGCCATCCTCCAGCAGCATGGCAATGACCTCCTGGAGGTTGCGATTCAACTCGTCAAGAGTTTCGCTCTGACTGTGTGCTCCAGGAAAGCCTGGAACATACCCTACGTATAGCCCCGTATCAGGGTCACGCTCGACAACGGCAGTGTAGTGTTTCATAAACAGGTTTCCCTCAGAGAGTGAATCGAAGCCTTCATTGGGAATTGTGGGCTTTGCTTTGACAAAGCCCACAAAATCCGTTTGGGAAATGCTTTTTACTTGCCTTGCTTCTTTTTGGCTTGTTGGTTGGCTTTTTGTTTTTGAAGCTTGGCTTTGTCTTTTTTGCCGCCTTTGTCTCCCATGATGTCCTCCTTTCTGTGTGAGGGTGAATGTCGTTCAGGTGATGATGAATCGGACCATCCTGAAATGTGTGATTGGCTGTTGCTGCTCTGCTTGGGTATCGTTCCCAGTTTACCATGATTCGAAAAGAAGGGAATCAGTCCCCATGAAGGTTTCCCGCGAAGTGTTCTGGGAGCATCCGGGGTGAGCCCATCGGGTGGGTTATGATGGGGGAGCCGGGTGCTCGACCTTCAGGCCCTGTGCCGGGCGGATGAACAGCCAACAGAGTCCGCCGAGCAGCGCCAGTCCGGCAGCGACTCCCAGGGAGAATGACCACCCGAAGATTTCAGCCAACCAGGGGGTCATGGTCGGTGAGAGGGTGCCCCCCAGGTTGGCGCCGGTGTTCATCATGCCCGAGAGGGTGCCTGCGTAGGATTTGGAGAGGTCGGTGGTCGAGGCCCAGAATGCCCCCACGGTGAAGTACAGCCACCCCGCCCCGAGTGAAAGCAGGCCGATGGCGACATAGGGCTCTTCGACATTGGCCCCCACAATGATGGACAGTGCCGCCAGAATCATTCCCGCTCCCCCTACCCGGGCTCGCCCGCGATTCACCCCGTATGTCCCGGTCAGATGATCTGTCACCCATCCCCCTAATGGACAGAAGACGGCCATGGCGATGAAGGGAGCAGAGGCGAAGAAGGCGCCTTGAAGGATGGCGAAACCTCTTACGTTGACGAGGTAGAGATAGAACCAGGACATATACACGTAGGCCACATAACCGAGGCAGGAATAGCTGATGATCAGCCACCAGACGGTGGGAGTGCGGAGGATGGCTTTCCAGGGCATACCTGGTGTCGGGATGTTGGTTGGCTCTCCTCGGTTCTGTGTCTCGTTGTTTATGTGACAGCCAGGTTTTCCTTCAATGAGATTGGCTTCCTCTTCGTTGACCCCTGGATGTTCCCGTGGGAAGTCCGTGGCATACCAATACCAAAGTAAGGCAATCAGAATTCCCAGAAGTCCTGCGGTATAAAAGGCCGTCTGCCAGCCGAAGTTCACCATGATCCAGGCGGTGACCGGAGGTGTCAGGGCCGATCCGATACCAATGCCGCCAATGGTAATGCCGATTCCCAGGCCGCGCTCCTGCGGAGGATGCCAATTGGCCACCGCTCGATTGAAATTGGGGAGGGCGGCTGCCTCCCCGATGCCGATCAGAAACCGCACGACCATCAGAGAACCCATGATGCCGACGAGCTGAGCCAGCGGCAAGGTGGGGGCGATGGCGGTGAGTGCGGTAAAGGTCGACCACCAGATGACGGCACCGGTCAATACCCGGCGGGGCCCCCATCGGTCTCCAAGCCACCCGCCGGGTATTTGAAAGAGGGCATAGCCGAAAACAAAAGCCGAGAATATTTGCCCCATTTGCAGATCGGTTAACCCCAAGGCCGGCATCATCTGCCGGGCGGTGACTGAAATGTTCACCCGGTCGATATAGGTGATGATGCTGATGAGGAGGAGGAGAAAGAGAATGGACCAGCGAATGCGAGTGGGTGGGCTGGCGATGGCAGGAGTCATGAAGGATGGGAAAGCGGCAACCGTGTGTCAGCGTTGATGAATGTTCTTGGCTGTGGTTTCTTTTTCAACGAGGGCTTTGGCCAGGCGGAATTCGTCCTGCTCGGTGCTCACGAGACCATCCAGTTTGGCCTGGAAAATGTTGTCCAGTACTCGACGGAAGGCCGGACCTTTGGGCAGGCCCATGGATTCCAGGTCGTGACCTGTGACGGCGATTGAGGTCTTGTGCCCCGTCGTGAGGTAGGCCCGGATTCGTTCCATGGCTGTGTGGGTGGAGGCTTTTTGCCGGGTTTTGGCCATGAGAAAGACCAACAGCTCCTGAG
>JBDIVP010000383.1:0-2984 GCA_039794325.1 Candidatus Inrsubterrania sp. | reverse complement strand
GTGACCAGAAAGGGAATCAATTTTCCCAGCCCCTTATGGGTAAACGGAAATTCCCGAGAGACCAGATAATTTTCATGACATCCGAAAGTCGCCCCGGTTTCATGATCCACATTATTCTTAATGATGGATACCTGATCGTCGATGGCCAATTCCTCCAGGCAGTCTTGAATCAGTGAGTCCCCTGCCCGATCAAAGGTCAAAATATCCCAGAGCGAATGGCATTCAGGCGAAGCGAATTCCACATGCCCCATATCCACATACATCCGGCCACCATTCAACAAAAACCCGCCATTCCCGGGTGGTTCATCATACCCCCGGTAATGCATATCGAGTACACCGTACTTTTGTGTGGAAAAAAGATGGTCGATAACCCGGCGGGCAACCCAGGAAGGAGAAAACTCAGGGTGCTCCGATTTAATCAACAGACCGTATTCCGTTTCCAGCCCGAAAATCCGATTGTGCATTATGGGTCAGCTTTGATGATTCAATGAGCCGTGATCACGCCTGGCGTAAATCGGTTGGCAGCAATTCCTGAATTTCAATGGGACTCAAGGCATGATAGGTTTCCATCACCCCGACCGATCGATCCAACACGACACACTCCAGTGTTTCGGTTTTCATCACTTCTTGGATTCGTTGCCGGATCGCTTCCGGATCAGGCATCCTCCGACGATCCGGTGCCGGCGTATCAACCTTTTCTTCCTCCCTGGAGCGAGGAGCGGAGCCTGTGTGAGCAGATCCCATTTGAAGAAGGCTGGCCGCCCCCCATAATTGCAGGCCATAGGCCACGGCCGGCGTCAACGATTCCGGCATACCGTGTCGTTGCCATTCGTCCCGGAGGATATCTTCCACCTGTTTCTCGGCAACCAGAACTCCGATATCCTGACGCTCTTCAAACAATCCATCATAATTGATCGTGAAAATTCGATCCCGGTCCGCTGAGATCCCGACCTCGGCTAAAAGAATTTTGGCAATATAGGGGGCACGAAATATCTCTTCAAACGCCTGCTTCACCACGGGGGCCAAACCGTTTTTCGTCAGACGGGACGCGGTGACATCGGACGGGGATCGCTGGAAACCTTCGGCATGGGCCAGATCCAGAAGAGAAAATCGCAATTTTTCCAGGTCGGCCGGATGCCCCATACCTCCCAGGGCAATCCGGTCATAGATCTCATACAATTTGGGTGTCCCGCGATGGAATGTCAGGAGCAGAATGCCCTGGGCAAACGAGAAAGCCAGAATCGGGTTGCCTTGAATAAATTGATCATCCAGGTATTGCCGGCGATTCGCAACCGCCTCCACCCATCGATACGGTTCTTCATACATGTCCGGCCACCTTTCCAAGATACAGATCCTTCAACTGATCCATAGGAATGGCCCGGACTCCCTGAGCCGTAATGCGTTTCACGATCGGATACAATTTGGCTTGTGGGTTGATCCCCCCGGTGGCCGAATCAAATTCCGCGGCACTGGTCAATAAACGGAGCACTACCGTAATCGCATCCTCTTCCGAAAACGTCGCAAGTGGTCCGCCGCCCCATTGATTCAAATAAAACATGATTCCCCGGATGGTCGCCGACCCCGACCCTGATACCGCATAATCCACCCCCTCGAACTCAGCTCCCAAAATATCATAGAAAAAAATTTTCCCCTGCCCCTCATGGGGGTCATACCCTGCAAACAACGGAGCAACCGCCCCCGTACCGGCCAGGGCGGCAGGAACATTATTTTTCAAAAGGGTGGAAAGGGCCCGCAACTTCCCTTCAAAACTCAATTCCTGAAGCTGACTCCGCCGGTAGTATTTAAAGGAATGCTCAAGAATGCGGGCCATTTCAAAAGCCGTGGCAGGTACACCGGCAATGGCCAAAACAGAAAAGCGATCGAGATCCAGGACCTTGTCCGTCCGATCGTACATCACCACATTTCCTGCAGTTGCCCGCCGATCTCCGGCCACCAACACTCCGTCACGATATCTCAAAGCCAGCACCGTGGTGCCGGTGGTCACCGCAGGTCTTCCGGAATCCGAAGGGGCCCAGTCATGTTTGCCTCGATCAAATTCATACCCCTGCTCTTTCAGCAATTGCAAAAAGTCTCCCTGCCGTCCCATGTTCCTTATTCTCCTGTCCGCTGACGATAGCGTTCAGCCTGCTTCGGATCTACCCGACGCATCCGTTTTAATAAATTATCCTTGGAAGGGGAATCGGTCTCCGGCCGTTTCGGACCGGATTCCGGTTCGCGTGGGCCCGGGGGTTTTCCCAAGGGATCAGCCGGCCGCTCCCTGCGTTCACATTCCACCCTGTGTTCATTCCATACCCCTTGCTCAAGCAACCATGTATATTTCATCTGCCATCCTCCTCATCTAGACCGAAATACAAAAGTGCTCCAATTCCTTCGCGGTTTGCACGACTGAAAGTTTTCTGCCAACCGAAACGGGATCCACCAACGCCCCCATGTCGAATACCCAAGTCCGGCCTCCGGAACGAAAAGTCACCCGTTCCCATTGCACCGAATTCAATTGCGGACCAAATCGTTGCACGCACAAGCCACGCAACCCTCCCCGTGTATCGGAAGGGCCATGGGCCAAGGCTTGTTGAATATCCTCCTCACCGCATACTTTGGCGGTACGCCCTTCGGCTTCCAAGCCAAAAAACAAGCCACGTTCAGGATCAAGGTTATGATATTCCAAATCCAGACTTTTCAACCACGGGTCGTCCCATTCAAGATGCTCCTCCTCCATAAAGGTTTCAAGGAGCCATTGCTTGGTGACCCAATCGATCTTTCCAATCAACCCCGCCCGGTCACGCTCCAACACATCCAAGGTGTTAGTCCACTCACGAAGAATCCATCGAGTATCGGCATCCCCATCTCCGAATATCCGATATGCGGCCCCAAGATACTCCCGTTGAAGATCAAGGCCTCCGATGGTCCCCCCTACCTCCCGCACGACAAGGGTTTTCAAGGCAGGATCACCGGAAAGAGCCTGA
>JBDIVP010000382.1:0-2986 GCA_039794325.1 Candidatus Inrsubterrania sp. | reverse complement strand
ATTCCAAAATAACCGGGTTTTAATATCCTGGGCCAATTCCCGGTCTTCTTGCTTGGTTGTGTTATTGGGGGAGGATTCACCTGAATCCGGTTCAGAATATCGGCGATGCCTTTAAATCGGGACGCCACTCTTTCAATCCGATTCTTCTGATATTCCGTTTCGACGGTTCCTGCCAAATAGGCCGTTCCATCAAAAACCGATACCTGAACACCAAAACGGTCGGCATAAGGGTCCCGTTTAATGGCCTCACGAATTTTTTGGGCGATCTCTGTTTCATCCACCGTGGCCATGGAACGAATGGTGATATAATTTCTGACATCAAAAATTCCAACGGTATTTCTGGCATCCTCCTCAGCGGCATTCTTGGCCCTGATGTTGTCCACTTCCCCCTTCAGGGTAGCCACCCCATCCTGCACTTCCACCTGGGGATCAAACGAAGGCACCCTTGGATCAAATAACCAGGCTTTTTTAACCGCCTTCTCGAGTTCTTGATCGGGAATATTCAAAAGATCAGGATGTTGCTTTACCGGATCCCGGGTTTCCCCTTGCACCTGAAGTTCTTTGTCATTGACGTTCTGAATCCCCTGCGACCAAGCATGGCTCACCGCACGAGTTTTTTCTGCAGCACTCCGGACCTTTCCCTTAAGAACCACCTCCTGATCTTGCACCTCCACAGTTAGGTACGTGTCATCAATCCACACATCCGAGGCGAGGCGTTGGGCAATCTCTTCGGCAATTTGCTCATCCGATGCCGGCAATTTCGGCTCGATGGAAATGTGATTGTGAACCTCCTCGACGCCCTTTACTCCTTTGACCATTTGCGTGGCCAGATCACGAAGCTGCCACGATGGCACTTCTCCCTTTACCGCCACAGATCCATCATGTACCTCGATCATAAAAGAATAGGGGTGAGTCACGGGATCGGACGACAATGCGGCATTGACATTTTGAAAAATCCGTTCATCGGAATAGTCCTTCTTGGATTTCACTGACAGTCTATTCACCACTGCGCGAACGCCTTTCAGGGTCTCCGACATGGCCACCGCGCGATCCCTCGCGAGAATATTCTCGACCGCTCCATCAAGGGTTACTATTCCGTCATGCGTTTGAATGACCATATTTTTTGTGGATATGCTCTCATCTTCATCCAATATTTCCTTCAGGATTGACGTGATGGATTGATCGGATACGGTCTGAAGATCCTCTGCATCACCCTGTTCCATGGAGGCACTGGATGCACTTTTTGCCGGCACTATACTCCAGGAACCACCCGCAAACGTGAACAACAAGATCGTTGGCATGATACTGAACCGGAGAATTATTTTATTTAATTTGTTGGTCATAAGATCACCAGTTTAAGATCAGTAAATGTAAATTCGATATTCTTCCCTTTTCCTTAAATATTCCTTAAAAAAATGCTTGGGTTTTTTTTGGCCACCGACCTTCCGGTTGGTCCGTACGCTGACCTCTTCTATTAGTTTTGTAACTCAATAAAAAGAGGTTTTCTCCTCTTCAAAACCCTAGGATCCCGTCTGACTTAGCGAAACCGAATGCGTAAAGGGGAAGGAGGCAAGGGGAAGGAGGCTGATTTGAAAGCCTAGGGCCGAACGGAAGAACTTTTCAGCCCCTCCCTTTCTGCTATATGGAGCTATATGGAAATGAATGACCTTCCGACTCTCTCCTTGTTTTTTTATTAAGATGGTTAATGAAATTATGAAATGGATTTGGGGTAGGCGGTTGAATGCGTGATGTCTTCGTCATATCTAGGGATTCTGTCAGGTGTATGATCGCCGCTTTCACGTTATCTTATGGCTAAAAGGAATCCTCTGGAGCGCTTATGGCAAAAGCTGGCATTTCATTGGTTCCCCCAAAAAGGAGAAATTCTATGCAAGATACACTTCAACATAAACACGCATCTCTCAAAAATTCTGAGGCTATCAGTGCCCGTATGAATCAACCAACCTGTGGGCGTTGCGGCGGCCTCATGGTCGATGTTCAATGCCTGGATATTGAAGACCCGAGTGGGCAATTATGGTTTGATGCCAAACACTGTATACAGTGCGGCAATCTCATCGATCCCCTTATTTTAAAAAACCAGGGAGTTGTACAAGGCGTGCGCCAGGAACAGGAACGGCCCCCGAGGCCAAGGCCTTCGTATGGTATCCATTTGCAAGGGAAAAAAGGGACTCTATGATACGAGGATACGAGGGCCGGGGGTAGGACGTTGGCCATGGGCCAGGTCCTGGCCAGGTGTGGGAGAGGCAAACCAACGGGCACACGGGCATGCACACGGCCCGTGGTAAAAGCTGTGCCGGTGATTCTCGTTAATGGAGGAGTTTGTGGAGTCTCTTAACCCTTCGGCACTGTTTTTCATGAGCAAATCAGGCGGAATGCAATTGTATTGACAACAAAACTAACCTCTGTTTATAAAAGGAACATATGGCTTCCATTCTCCTCGTTGATGACGATCCCGATGTTCTGACCACTCTGCAGGAGACTCTGTCCAGTGTCGGTCATGAGGTGGGAGTAGCTTCTAATGGAAAATCCGGGTTAGAAGCTATCAGAGAACGCCCGGTGGATTTGGTTATTACCGACATTTTCATGCCCGAGAAAGGAGGGCTGGATCTCATTGCCGATGTTCAACGGGAATGTCCGGGCACCAAAATCTTTGCCATATCTCCGGAATCCCCGCAACGGGGAATAGATGTCTTGCGTGTGGCAAGAATGCTGGGTGCTCAACGCTCCTTTGAAAAACCTTTGAACCTGTCAACGGTTCTTGATGCCGTACAGGAAGAAATTGAAGCAAAAGATTCCCGCTAGGTTCTTTTCCCACCTTATCTTTAACTCTTCTTCCTTTTCATTCCCTTTTTAATCGATCGTTTCTTCGGAACTCCCACTTCTTTTATCAATTGAATCGCGGTGGCTGGAGAGCCTTCATCAACCATGATTTTGGCCGCCTCCAACTTCATTGCCCCTTCCACCCGCT
>JBDIVP010000381.1:0-2987 GCA_039794325.1 Candidatus Inrsubterrania sp. | reverse complement strand
GGCTCAAGACGCCCAAAAACACCGCTCCATCCAGGAGAGCATCCTGTATGAAATTCAGGAAAAGTTCGGATGTGTTCAATCTCAAAAGAATCACACCGATCGAATGAAAAGAGAAGTCGCTGAGAAACAGGCGCGATGTTTCGGTTGTGGCCAGGAATTGGTGGACTTCATCGAAGCGTTCTTGTTCCAACAGGCGTTCGAACCAGACATGGGAATCGACCAGATACATATTCAATCGCCCCGCCACTCGAGCGCTTTCTTTTGAAGTTCAAGGGACGTGTATTGGTCACGGAATTCCTTGAGTCCCCCTGCCCAGGTTTGGGATAAATACTTTTTGTTGCCCTTTACCCGTTTTTCCAGGAGGAATTGGGCAAATTCCCGCACCTCTTCCTGCAGATCCGGTGGAAGTTCCCGGAATAGTTCTTCCAGGGTTTTTATCGGTTTCCTCCCAGTGTCCGCCCTTATGAATGCAGTACAAAGAGTATCCACCACATTCCTTCGGACCGGACATCCATTCCGTGTTTGTCTTTCGCTTTACCTTTCCGGGAAATGAAGGTCTTCCGCGTCTGCATGGAATATGGTGCTCTTTGTTCCGGTAGTGTGAGGGGTGATGATGAAGGAATGTCCCATGATTTAGAATGCACTGTATGCTCCCCAATCCCTTTTAACAAGTACAGGGATGGGTGAAGCGCTTTCCTTGAAGGGCGGGCATGACCCACCATCCGCATCGACATTCGGTGGGCGATGCCCATCCTACGCAGAAGTAAGAGGCTGGTAGACTTGAATTTCGTTTGGCGGTAAGGTGAAGTCAGAACCGATCCGGCTTTTCTTATATGATCAAACTTCTTGCCAGATTGTTGCGTGTCCTGAATTCCGAGACGGCTCCGGGTCAGATTTCGCTGGGGGTGTGCTTGGCTATGGTGGCCGGGCTGACTCCGCTCTTGAGTTTGCATAATCTGTTCGTACTGTTATTGGCCTGCGTGCTACGTGCCAATCTGTCGGCGTTTTTGTTGGGATTGGCCCTGTTCACGGGGATCGCCTATTTGCTGGATCCGCTCTTTCATCACATTGGATTGGCGCTTTTGACCGCCCCACCCCTGGAGAGTTTTTGGACGTCGCGGTATCAATCGGTGTGGTGGCGGCTTGAGCGGTTCAATAATTCCATTGTGATGGGCAGTGTGGTGTTTTCAGCGGTCATGTTCCTGCCGTTCTTACTGGTGTTGAATCTTTTGATCCGCCGGTATCGGGAATATGTTCTGTTGTGGGTTCAGAGGACGAAGGTGATGCAATTGATCAAAGCCAGCAAGTTGTATCGCGCCTATTCGTCGCTTTCCGCCTGGAGGCATGGCTGATGGGGAAATGGATCCGCTGGTGGGGGCTTGGGGTGTTTGTGGTGGTTCTTGGCCTCATGGTTGCCGTGTGGGTGTTGTGTGTGGATCGATGGATAAAGGGATTGATCGAGGATGTCGGAACGAAGGCGGTAGGGGCCAAAGTGGAGCTGGATGCGGCTGAGGTGACACTGGTTCCTGCCGGCTTGGCGTTGACCCGGTTGCAGGTCACCGATCCAAAGGCACCCATGACCAATGCCGTGGAAGTGGCGAGGATCCGGATGGGATTGGATTCGCTGAATTTGCTGGGCCGAAAAGTCATTATTGAAGAGATGATTGTGGACGGCGTTCGACTGGGCACTCCACGGACGGTTTCCGGCGCGGTGGTTCCGACTCCGCCCCCTCGGCCTGAGATTGAGCCCTCTCCACGGTTGACCATTCCACTGCCTTCCGTCGAGGTGCCTGATGTCAAGAAAATCCTGGCGGAAGAAGATTTAGAGACGATCCGTTTGATTGATTCGCTGAATGACGATATGACCCGTGAGCGGGAAGCGTGGGAAAAGCGATTGAAAGAATTGCCCGGGAAGGAACAGGTGACAGGCTACAGGGAACGGATCGACGCGATTACCAAAGCGCGCAAAGGAGGATTGGAAGGGGTGTTGGGCGGTGTCGGGGAGGCGCAGGCACTGAAGCAGGATATCGAGCGGGAAATCGACTCGCTGAGACAGGCCAGAACAGAGTTTGAGAATACGCTGTCCCTGTTACGAACCCGATTGAAAGAGGTGCAAACCGCGCCGCCACGGGATATTCAGCGATTACAGGCCAAATACAATCTCTCTCCTCAGGGCTTGGCTAATGTGAGTCAGGCCCTGTTGGGTCCCGAAATCGGGAATTGGGTGCGAACGGGAACGGAATGGTATGAACGGCTGAAACCGTTTCTGGTCCGTGCTCGAGCCGCCGGTGCGGAACGAACAACGGCCGATGTTCAGCAACCCCTGCGCGGCAAGGGTGTGGATGTGGTATTTCAGGAGGTCGATCCCCTTCCGGATTTCCTTGCGAGAACGGCAAAGGTATCCGTCAGTCTGGAGATAGGGGATTTGGCCGGTACTATTCAGAATATGACCGGTGATCAGCCGACTTTGGGGAAACCTATGACATTCCGGTTTTCGGGAGATCGGTTGACGGGGGTGAAGTCTGTGTCGCTGGATGGAACGATGAATCATGTCGTGCCGGAGGACCCTCAAACTCTTCTTGATCTGCAGGCCCGTGGCTATATATTGGACCATGTGCTCGTGTCGCGTGATGACCGCTGGCCTCTTGTGCTGAAAACGGGACTGGGGGATGTCAACATGCAGGTTGAATTGAAGGGGCGGGACCTGATTGCCAGTGGTGCCGCCGATCTCAAAAACCTTCAACTGTCAGCGGGACAACCTGATGATGCCAACCGGTTGACTCTGGCATTGAGTTCGGCCGTCAGGGATATTTCACAACTGTCCATCCAAGCTCATGTCAAAGGCACGCCGGAGCAGTATGTCGTGCGTGTTTCCTCCGATCTGGATCGCCTTGTTCAAGATGCTGTTGGAAAAATCGTCAGTGATCTGGCTGCGACATTTGGAGCCGACCTTCAGGCTGCCCTTTCCAAAAAGATTGCCGAACCCA
>JBDIVP010000380.1:0-3009 GCA_039794325.1 Candidatus Inrsubterrania sp. | reverse complement strand
GGCGTGGATAAGTACCGGATCCTTGTCTTCCGGCGGCACCCACATCCGGCAGCGCGTTCCATGTTGCTGGAAGTGGCATTCGGCCAGGCTCCACAGCTCAACGGCCTCTTTTTTGGCCAGGCGCCGCAGTTTTTTTAAAGACCGCGATCTTGACGGGGTCCGACTGGGCGACTTGCGGCCTGGGCTTGCGGAAACGGAAGCCCATATCGCGAAAGATGCGCTGGCATTGCCGGACACCCAGTTCCACTCCATAGCGCTGCCGCAAATGTTGCGAGAGCAGTTTGCCGTCCCACAGTCCGGCCTCATACCCGAATTCGGTCGGACTGCGCCTGAGATCCTTGCCCAGCGCGGCCCACTGACGGGCATCAAGCGATCTCGGCCGGCCAGGGCGCTCGCCCTCACGCAGCCCCTCCAACCCGTGTGCCTCAAACGTCGTGACCCAGCGTTGCACGGTTCGTCGGTCCTCACCGAACAGTGTGGCCACCTGTCCACAGTTTTGTCCGCCGGTAATCAGCAACAGGCCATGAAGCCGGTGGTCGTACCGCGACTCCTCGGAGCGGGCAATTTCCTGTTGGATGGCAATGCGCATGATGTCGGCGTTAGCGATTTGCAGTTTCCTCATGACAGCGTCCTCCTCATGGATGGTCGCTGTCAGCATAACTCATTTATGCGGCATTATTTAAGACGTCATATTTAAAACTGCGTGAGCGGTGGAACCACTTCCCGAAAAAAAATCGAATACGAGAGCGTCGAGATCTGTAGCGAAAGAAATGAGTGACTTTAGAAGTTCAGAGGGCTTGGGGTTTGTAAAAACCGAGTCGAATCCAGGAAAGAGGCGTTTAAGTTCGTAGGAGCCGAGTCGGCCATCAAGAGTTATGACACTTCGTAGCGCATCTTCATAGTCACTCAAAAATTTTGATCTTAACTATACGAGCTTCATCAGGCCCATACATAATGATCCCCTTCGCCTCCATCTCTCGAAATGTTGCCTCTGGGAACCGGTATCCGTTAGCTGGTTTGCGCATCGGTTGCCTGATTGGGGATGGAACACTTCAAAGTCGTATCCACCCGGTCTAGGGTTATGCACACTCTCTGACCCGAAGTACACCCATTTCTTTTGAAAAAATTACGCTCTTGATGTCGGTACGGCTCTCAGGAGGAATGTCCCCATTATTGAATGACTTAAACAACCCTATTGTAGAATAGAATGTACCCAACCCATGACTTTATGTACAGATTTTCCATTGATACGAATGAGGTTCTCAAACATAAACAAACCAGTTGATGAGAAGGAAGCATGTACCCTTGCATTTCGCTTTCCCTGCCTTTTTTTAGAGGAGCGATGCTTTAACTGTAGTATCGGATGGCAGCCATCTGTAGACACCTTTCCCTTTTCGCCGTACTCTTTCAAGCATTCATGCTTTTATGGGCTGCGAAATTTTCATTCGAACATTTCGAATGCACATCCAAGGACGAACCGGCCTCCAACCTTGGACTGGTAGGGTGAAGGTGGGTTGTCCCTGAAACCTCCTAGACCTTCACCCTACTCTTTTTTTCCTCCAGCGGTCTCACCATGAGGTTCAAAACATCCCGTCCGTCCATCCCAAAGCACCAAGGAAAAGTTGGCGGTTGACTCTAGTTGAACCCTGCATTATTCTTGGGCAAAAGGCTGCTTGCCTGTATATTCAAAGGTATGGTTGGTTTACCGATGAAAGCCATAATCTCCAGACATTTGTCGCTTAACCACCTCAAGTCGGTCCTTCTCCCGATTTTCCTACTACTTTTCACCCCCCTTCCTTCCTGGTCTCACGCGGTCCTGCTCCAATCGGAACCACCGCACGGCGCAACCCTTCAACATCCGCCCAGCACGATTTTGTTACGGTTTAATGTCGCCCTGGAACGGGTCATGACACGCTTAAACCTTGTCGATCTTCAACACCATGAAACCTCCCTCCCGCTCACCGAAGATCCTCAAACCAATCAAGTCATCGCCGAATTGCCGTCCCTCAAGCCGGGGGTATATCTGATCCGCTATAAAGTCCTTGCCCGCGACGGCCATATTTCCGAGGGGGAAATTCGTTTTACCGTCCTCGGGGCCTAAACCCGGCTCTTTTTCCTTATGACCGACGTGCTTGAGTTTTTCAGCGGGCTTTTGGATGGTCTTGGGTTAATGGCATTGGCGGTCTGTGTCGGAGGCATCGGATACCTCCTGGTCATCCTCCGTGTCACGGGTTCACCCCATCCCGATCAAACGCTGGTCACCCGTCGCGCACTGACCATGACGATGATCGGGGCGTTTGCCCTGATGGGCATACGCACACTGCAGTTGGCCGTGAAAACGATCGCGTTAGGGGATACCACCGGCACCGGGGGCTTGGAACGCTTTCTGCAAACCCAGGTTTTTTGGTCAAGTGCCATCGGGGTGGGCCTTGCCGGCCTCCTGGCCGGCTCGCTCCAGATGCTTCGCAAGCAACCCGTGAACCGCGCCCTCTGGTTTATGCTCTTTCCCATCCTCCTCGTGTTTTTTATCAACGAGGGAAGCCTGAGTCATGCCGCCGGGCGGCTTGACAACGAAACCCTTCTCATGTTCGCGACGGCCATCCATGTACTGGGCGCCGCCATGTGGGCCGGCGGACTCGCGCATCTTTGCCTATCCTGGCAAACTATTAGGGGCGATGCACGGCTGACGACGACACTGTGGCCGCAATTCATCACGCGATTTTCCCCTCTGGGGATGGTCAGCGTGACCTTGATTGCCGTCACCGGTCTGTATGCCGCTTGGCGGTATGTGGGAGACGGGGGGGGGCTGGTCGGCACCGGTTACGGCAATCTCCTGCTCGTGAAGATCGGATTTTTTCTCTGCATGCTCCTGCTGGCTCGCCTGAATTATTTAGCCGGACGCCAATGGCGGCAAAATGGATCGTCCCACCGGCTCACTACCGGTGTGCCGGTCTATATCGAGGTCGAAATGCTTTTGGCTGTAGCCCTCCTGTTTGCCGCCTCGTCCCT
>JBDIVP010000379.1:0-3019 GCA_039794325.1 Candidatus Inrsubterrania sp. | reverse complement strand
AGGCCATCGGGCGGGGAGGGGTGGTTGCGCCGCAGCAGCGTGCGGCAGTTGAGAATTTTGGCCTGCACGAACCGTCTGGCCAGGCCGAGGCACTGCTGCGGATCGGCCGCCACGGCAAATTGGCGGCGCCGGAGTTCGATGTTGCGATGAGGAAGGCCCGTCGTCAATCCGTAAAACCAGCCACCGGTCGAGAGATAGGAAATGGCCATCCCCCGCTTACAGAGTTCCTGAATCACTTGCGTGCTCGTTTGGACGGAGCCGAAGAGCACCAGTTGCGAGGTTTCCGCCAGGCGGGCTTCACCGATCACCCCGTCACGATCTTTTATGGTCAAACACTCGCCGCTTTTCCCGACGCGTGCGCCGGGCTGTTGAACATATAGCGGCAAGGCATCGTGCCGGAGCGGCACCAACCGCCGAAGTCCGTTCTGGCCGTTGGTAGAGGCCGTGTGCCCCAACCAGCCGATTTCATCCGGCAGGCAGATGCCGGCTAGTGAACAACGGGTACATTTTGGACTGTCTTCGAGGGGCGGGGGAATCCGGCCGTCTCGGGCGACTTCCCGCAACTGCTCGGCCAACCGGAGGGTCAGGTCCACCAGTTCGGCATCGAAGGCAATCGAGACCCGTTCCCGGGATCCCACGAAATACAACACTCCGCCATCGCATTCGTAGCCATGTTCGCGAAGAATCAACCCTTGGGCGCACAGTTGCACCCGTTCCGGTTCCCATGCCCCTTTCTCCACATGCGGGCGTTTGCCGCGCTTATAATCGACCGGCGCCACCGCGGTGCCTTCGCCTTCGAGCAGATCGATCTTAGCCGTCAACTCGAGCCGTTCGGACGAGAGCCACACCGATCGTTCGTGAATCGGTTCGTCGGGTATAGTTTCGTCCGGCGCCTTCTCCCGCGCCCGTTTGGGCGCGACATCCACCCGGCGATGGTGAAACCGCCCTTCCAACGTCTCCGCATTATCCGTGAATTCCCCCTGTACCCATTCCAGATAGGCCAGGCGTGGGCAATAGGCAAATTCATTGAGCATGCGCGCCGGAATGAGCGGTTCCTCCGTCACCTGACCGGCTTCTTCACCAGTTTCTACATTCATGATGCCTCCTTTCGGCTATTCAGTTGTCAATGAGCCGCGAATCGCCTTGTTGCCGATCCGCTTGGTTGTTACACTTCGATCATTAAAAAGAACCTTTTCATGTCCTCACCTGCGATTCACACCCGCCGCTGGTCCCGAAAGGAATACGACCGTTTGGCCGAAGCGGGGATTCTCGATCCGAGTGAACGTGTCCAACTCATTGAAGGCGACATCGTCACGATCACCTCGCAAAACAGTCTGCATGCCGCGACCATCGGCCAAACGCAGCACATCCCTGAAGACCTCTACGGACCCAATGTCTGGGGGCGCGTGCACATGCCAATGATCATCGATCCGTAGCTAAAGACCATGCCATCCTTCAAACAGACACAGATTTGTGCAGGCGGAGCTGCGGTGCTGGGGCCGTCTCTTCCCTAGGCGGCGCCCCATCCCAGATCAACACATCGGGGCAGAGGTCCGCACCGTTCGGCCAGACCACAGTTCCCTCCTCAACGCGTACTTGCTGAAACAGTGCAGGATCGGCTCGAATAGGATCGAAAATCGGGCCGACCAGCACCTCAGAAATGTCCCGCTCAACCACCAACCCGTTAGTGAGGGTCAAGCGAAGCTTTAACTCTCCCAAGGCGACAGCATTCCGAATACGCAGTAAATTCATCTTGTGCCTCCTAGTTTATTCTAGCGGGACGAACGGTCGAGGACGCTTGCCCGTTCGAGTCAGATCCCAATCCTGACGCAGTTCGTCACGATGAAGGATCGCCCATTCGGATCACAATTCCGAAAAACCGGCTGATCTCTGGCACTAGTTATCTCCTCAGCTTCGATACTGGACCACTCACCCGCCGCTGGTTATACATTTTCCCTCATACGTCATCACCTTATCTTCTACCGCCGCTAACTGTCCGAATCCACACTTTGACTACTCCCTGCCATCCATTCCTGCAAACACTCCCAACCCACAGTGCCGGCCAGCCTGCCAATCAGCCGGTCCACATCCGACAACGCCCGGATCACAATCCCCTGAGGCGCGTCAATGGTCTGAAGATCTTAGAATTCATAGCCGCGCGAGACCCAATAATGCCAGTCATTCACTGCGTCATGGGTAGAACGCTCGGCATCCACCGCCTTCAACTGCGCAAGCGGCACACCCACTTGTCTGCCGGCAAACGAGATCAGGACGAACATCTCGGCAATGCAATCCTTCTCCCGTGCCATCGCGACCACCTCCGCTTTCTCTCCCTTCTTCAGAGGCGAGATCGACCGTGCTGCGCTACAGCGGGCCGTGAAGGGAAATGACAGCTTCTCTTCAAGGTAGCAATACCACCCCATTGCGCGTTCTTCGGGCGTATAGGCATCGACGATGATTTCGTCGTCGATACGTTTTTCACGGGCGCGGTGCAAACGGCTATTAGACATTTGTAATAGGCACGAACAGGCCCAATCCAAAATGACATTGGTCACTGGGGACTAGGGACACGATATCTACTCGGCGGCGAACAAGCCCAGGCCATAGAAGCGTCCACCACCGAGACAGATAGGACCTGGTACTGAAACGGGCTTACCTTGCATATCCCGCCAGCGAAGCCTCACGTGTATTCGGGGAAACCGCTTGAGATGATCTGGCACACCATAGTGGTCGGCAAGATCGGTTCCCGCCCAGAACCCAGCCTTGCTCCATTCAAGTTCGACGTGGTCCGCCAATTCTTTGGAAAAACTAGCCTGGACGATTGCATTGCGAAGCAGGCCGTCGACTCTGTCATTCAGACGTTCCAGCAGCCGCTTCTGCTCTTCAACCGCGCACCCTTTCTTTAATCGCCTCCGATAGTGTGACGGGTCGTCATAGCCAGGAAGAACTACAGGCGTCACAGTGGACCATGTATCAGCAGGCGCGACATAACAGCGGACTATCTTTTCATTGCCGGGCA
>JBDIVP010000378.1:0-3024 GCA_039794325.1 Candidatus Inrsubterrania sp. | reverse complement strand
CATCCCCGTGAAGTCTTCAATCTGGCGGTCAGGGAGTCCGCCGCCGCCGTTATTTTTGTCCATAATCACCCCAGTGGGGATCCTCAACCCAGTGAGGAGGATCACGCCTTGACCGGACGGCTGTCAGCGGCCGGAGAGATTCTCGGTATTCGCGTCCTGGACCATATTGTCATCGGAGACGGTACCTATGTGAGTTTTGCCGACCAGGGGTGGATGAAGCCGGGATAACCGGTCACTCGAATTTTTCCGATGAACGGTCGTGTGTCTGCCGTATCCCTCTTGCGAACTCTTTCCCCTCTGTAGCTTTTCCACGGATTTTCATGGTAGAAATGAATGATTCAGAGGCGGTTTCCTCTGGCGGGTTGTCATGCCTCCTTACCCGATTCCGCAGGAGCGTCAGTTTATATGGGAGATATATCAAGTCAAGACGTGGATAGGGTGGCCGAGTTGGCCCGTTTGGATCTGACCGAGGCTGAAAAAGTCTTGTTTGTCGATCAGTTAAACCATATTTTACGGTATGTCGATCAATTGCAGGAGGTTGATACAAAAGGTATTCCTCCGACAGCCTCGGTGGCGGAAGTTCAGACGGCATGGCGTGAGGATGTGGTTCGACCGGGTTTGACGGTGGAGGAGGCCTTGGCGAACGCGCCGGAGGCTCATAACGGGTTATTTGTCGTCCCAAAAATTCTAGGAAAGTAGGCACAGAGATGTATCGGCAACTTTTACGTTCGAAAATTCACCGGGCCACCGTGACGGATTCCAACCTTGAGTATGAAGGCAGCTTGACCATCGATGAGGATTTGATGGATCGAGCCGGCATCCTTCCCTATGAAATGGTGATTGTGTCCAATATCAACAATGGGGAACGATTTTCCACCTATGCCTTGGCCGGTGCGCGGGGAAAAGGGGAAGTGATTTTAAATGGACCCACCGCGAGGAAAGGGGTGGTCGGGGATAAAATCATTATCTTTTGTTATGAGTTTTTTAATGAGGAGGAAGCCAAGCGGCATTCTCCAAAAATTATTCAAGTCGACGCCCACAATCGCATCAAACCGGCCTCGCCAGCGTAACGGAACCGCCGGTTGTGGAGCACAGCTCCGGCAGGTGTCCGGACGGCCCATCCGTTCATCTTCGGTCTTGCAATGTCCCTGTTTAAACTCACACTGAAGGAACTTCAGCAAAAATTCACCGCCGGGGAACTCTCTGCGGTGGAAATTGCCCGCGCCTATTTGTTGCGTCTGAGCACGGTGGAATCCAAAATCAAAGCCTATGTCACGGTGACGGGTAAGGAAGCCCTGTTGGCGCAGGCCTCGGCTATCGATCAGTCGTTGAAGGGGTGGCGGAAGACAGAGCCGCTGATGGCCATGCCGTTGGCGATCAAGGACAATATCTGCACCAAAGGCTTGCGGACGACCTGTTCCTCCCGGATGTTGGAGCATTTTGTGCCGCCGTATGATGCAACGGTGATGGCCCGGTTGCGGGCTCATCGGCCCTTGATTGTAGGCAAGACGAATCTCGATGAATTTGCCATGGGGTCGTCCACCGAACATTCGGCCTTCGGTCCCTCCCGCAATCCCTGGAATCCCAAGTATAGCCCTGGGGGGTCCAGCGGTGGATCGGCCGCCGCCGTGGCCGCCGATGAGTGTGTCGCGGCGTTGGGATCGGATACCGGCGGATCAATCAGGCAGCCGGCAGCCTGTTGCGGGGTGGTCGGTCTGAAGCCTACCTACGGACGAGTATCCCGTTATGGGTTGGTGGCTTTCGCTTCTTCGCTGGATCAAATCGGTCCCATTACGAAAAATGTTACAGATGCCGCGATTTTGTTGAATTATATTGCGGGTCATGATCCTTTGGATGCGACGTCTTCCCGGCAGGATGTGCCGGACTTTACAAAGTCTTTAAAGAAAAAGGATGTCAAGAAGCTGACCATCGGTGTTCCCGGTGAGTATTTTTCGGAAGGGCTGGACCATGAGGTCAGCGAGATCGTGCAGGATGCGATTCAGGTTCTTAAGGATTTGGGCGGTACCATCAGGGAAGTGTCGTTGCCGTATACGGAAACAGCCATTGCCACCTATTACCTTATCGCCACAGCCGAGGCCAGTTCCAATTTGGCCCGGTATGACGGCGTAAAATATGGATTCAGGGCCAAAGAGGCCCGTGAACTGGCGGAGATGTACCGGGTCACCCGGTCACAGGGTTTCGGACCTGAAGTCAAACGCCGGATCATGTTGGGAACCTATGCCCTCAGTGCCGGCTACTATGACGCGTACTATGCCAAGGCCCAAGCCGTTCGAACGCTTATTCAACGGGACTTCGAAGAGGTGTGGAAGACGGTTGATTTGGTGGTGAGTCCGGTCATGCCCACACCGGCGTTTCCCTTGGGAGAACGGTTGGAGGATCCGTTAAAGATGTATTTGTCCGATATTTACACGATTCCGGCCAGTCTGGCCGGACTCCCGGCCATTTCCCTGCCCTGCGGTTTCAGCGCCAAGGGATTGCCGATTGGATTGCAACTGATGGGACGCCCGTTTGAAGAGTCCACCATTCTTCGCGCCGCCCATGCGTATGAACAAGCCACGATCTGGCATACCAAGCGGCCGGTTATCCGGTCATGAGAAAGGATAGACAGCCATGACGGTGGATATTGCTGCAATCATTGTCGCAGTGGCCTTTGCCGTGTTGGTGGGGTATTTGGTCCCCACCATCCTTCAACTCAAGCGGACGGTCGGCGAATCCGAACGACTGTTGATCCGGTTGAATCATGAATTGCCGGCTCTCATCAAGGAAGTCAAAGGGACGCACGAAAATATCCGCACCATCACCGACCAGGCCCGCATGGGGGTCGATCGCGCCACGATTTTTCTGAATGCCGTGGGGGATGTGGGGCAGACGGTTCATCAAATGCATCATGCGGTCAAAGGAAAGGGCGGAACGCTGGTGGTTGGGCTCTCCAGCCTGGTGGCGGGTCTGCGGGCGGCCAGTTCCACCATCAAACATCGAATGCAGAAAGACGAGCACGCTCAT
>JBDIVP010000377.1:0-3038 GCA_039794325.1 Candidatus Inrsubterrania sp. | reverse complement strand
ACCCTGTCGTTGCTGCGCCGACAGGCTAAAGATATCCGGGGCCTGGCCCGGCGATTGATTACGGTTCAGGAGGAAGAGCGGCGGAGGATTGCCCGGGATCTTCATGACGAGACCAATCAAAAATTGGCCTTGTTGGGGCTTCAGGTGGCTGCGCTGAAACATGACCTTCCTTTGTCCAACGGGGAGGTGAGCGACAGGCTGGATGGGTTGTTGGCACAGGTCAATTCGCTGGCCAACGATGTCCGTCAACTTGCTCATCAACTGCATCCGGCCGTGCTGGAACATTTGGGTTTTGTCGAGGCCATCCAATCGTATATCGGTGAAATATCGCAATCCAAAGATCTTGTCATTACCTTTCGCCACCGGAACGTCCCGCAGCAACTCCCGTTTGACATTTCGTTGTGCTTGTACCGGGTGGCGCAGGAATGTTTGGGGAATAGCATCAAGCATGCCCGGGCTCGTTCGATTCAGGTCTCGCTTGTGGGGTTGGCCAAAAGCCTTCGGTTTTCGGTTCGTGATAATGGGACGGGAATGCACCCGAAACACTTCCAAAGGTTTTCCCAGCAGGGGTTGGGCTTTGTCAGTATGAGGGAGCGGGTTCGCCAGTTGAAGGGCCGCCTGCGCGTTCAAAGTAAACCACGGCATGGAACGGCCATTCATGTGACGATTCCCCGGCCGGAGGGCGTGTCATGACCGATCTCCGGATTGTCATTGCTGACGATCACCTGTTGGTTGCGGAAGGGGTCGCAAATCTTTTGAAGGCCAAATTCCCCGATGTGACGCTTGTTCAGAATGGTCATGATTTGCTGTCGCGAGTGCAAACGGATCCGCCGGAACTGGCAATAATCGATGTCGCCTTGCCGTTGTGCAACGGGTTGGACGCCGCACGTGAAATCACTCGAAGTGCGCCCGGGGTGAAGGTGATCATGTTGACCATGCACCAGGAGCAGGACCTGGTCCGGCAAGCGCTGCTTGCCGGTGCTTCCGCCTATGTGCTCAAAGACTCTGCCGGGGTGGAATTATTGGAAGCGGCGGAAACGGTGTTGAATGGAGGGATCTATGTGTCGCCCGCCATTGAGTTTTCCCCAACTGATCTCCCCCGGAAGGGTGTGCCCGCTGAACCTTCCCTGGCTCGCGAGATTCGACTCACTCCCCGGCAAAAGGTAGTACTGCAATTGTTGGTGGAGGGAAAAACCAACAAGGAAATGGCGGAAATACTCAATCTTTCCCTAAAAACCGTCGAATTTCATAAAACACGGATCATGAAAGCCGTCGGGGTCAGGAATACGGCGGAATTGACTCAGTTTGCCCTACAACATCATTTGGCGATCTTGTAAGAGGGTATGGCGTTTCAGAATTCCCTCAGCCCACTTCATTCAACAGGTGTTGGTCCATAGCATATTTGGTCAACTCCGCCCGGCTTCGCAACCCCAGCGCATGAATGATATTGGTCGTGTGAAATGCGACGGTGCTGTGGGAGATGTTCAACCGGGTCCCGATTTGCTTGGCGGTCAGTCCTTGAGCCAGCAATCCCAACACCTCCCGTTGCCGTTCGGTCAATTTGCCCTGGAGTTCCTGGCAAGGTATGCCCTCGATCCGGTTCATCACCGTCTCGCGAATCGTTTCAGGAATTTTTTGTGAAAGGTAATACCCGTTTTTGATGACCTTGCGAATGGCTTCGACCAGCTCCGAAGCCGCATTGTGTTTGAGGACGTATCCGGCGGCTCCGATGGTAAAGGCCCGCATCACAAAGGTCGGTTCGGTGTGCATGGTGACGAAAATGATTTTGGTCTGAGGCACTTGAACTTTCAATTGTTCGGCAATGGTGAATCCATTGATCGGTTTTAAGGAAATGTCCAGCAGCACGACATCCGGCTTCAGTTGCTTCGATAATCTCACGACCTCGCTTCCGTCGTGGGTTTCTCCGATAATGTGAAATTCATCCTTCAGAAGCGTCATGAGCCCCTGGAGCACCAGTTTATGGTCGTCGGCCATGAAAATACGGATAAACGGTTTCAGATGTTCCAAGTGCCCCTCGCGATTCCTGCATGTTCTTCATAATCCTTGTGTTGCTCTCCTTCAGGATACAGCCCCGGTAGAAAATTCGAAACTGGAAAAATCCCTAGATCTGAGCTTGGGAGGGAATGGAGCCACCTGCATCACTCTCTGACGGTTAAGAGTGGGTGCCCTGTGACCGGTCGTTCTCGTAGGCTTCCCATGCTCGCTCCGCACATTCCGGGCAAATTCCATGAGTGAATGTGGCATGGGAATTGTCGGTAATATAGGATTCCAGGCCTTGCCAGGTGTTGGAGGGGTCACGAATTTTTTTACATTCTGCGCAAATGGGAAGCAGTCCTTCCAAAATTCGAATTCGGGCCAAGGCCTCTTCCCTCTTGGCTTGCAGGGTATTCCGGTGGTCCAACAGCAAGGCGACCATCCACATTGAGAACAGGACCAACCCTCGGTTGAACAGGACGTGCCAGGAGGATATGTGGGGAGAAGTCGGGGAATAGTACATCCCCAACAGGGTGAGAGCTGAGGTGGTGAATACGATCCCCACCAATATGGCACGGGACCGCAATAAGGCGGCAACCAGGACGGCCAGGGTATAGGGGACCGTACTCGCAATGCCTAGGGGCAGGTGCAGGTCGAACGCCAGTGTCACGCCAATAATGGTCGCACACAGAATCCATAAGGCTGTCGGGGACCAATCTTTTACGATATGTCTGTTCTGTATCTTGAGGGCATTCATGGCCGATTTATGTCAGTCAGATCCATGAGGTCGTGGGATGGTGGTGCCCGAGAGTCGCTATTATAGAAAAAGGCATAGGCCCTGCACTACTTCTCACCCGGCTGATCCGCCGGTTTCAAGAAAAATTGTGGTAGTATGCCCCCTAGGAAGAATAGCCCGACGGATGTTTCAATCAAAAGGGGGTGGTTCTTCGGAATTTTGAGGAAAAATCACAACCGTTATGCGGAAATTCATTTGGGCAGGAGTTGTTCTTCTCCTCATCCTGATCGGGATTTGGTATGCCTGG
>JBDIVP010000376.1:0-3040 GCA_039794325.1 Candidatus Inrsubterrania sp. | reverse complement strand
CCAGCCGCATCGTCAATTGTCCACCCGACAAATTCAAATGCTCCAGGCCGATGAACTAAAGCCAAGTGGGTATGTCCACCGGATGCCACCAAAATCAAGGCAGGAAAAGGGAATCGGGCATCAGTCAACCACGCCGATGCGACATGCCCTTCCAGATGATTCACAGTCACCAATGGAACACGACTCGCATAGGCCATTGCTTTGGCAAAATTTACCCCGACGATCAACGATCCAACCAACCCGGGACCGTTGGTCACCGCAATCCCCCCCAACTGCGAGGCCTCTAGCTTGGCTCGAGACAAGGCTTCTTTCGTCAATTTTTCTAACCGTTCCATATGCCGTCTGGATGCCAGTTCAGGGACTACCCCGCCATAACGGGCATGGACATCGATTTGCGAATCCAAAACATTCGAAAGGATTTCACCATCATCACTTAAAACCGCCACGCCAGTTTCATCACATGAGGTTTCAATACCCAGAACTGCAGCCATAGCAACCCTTTTGTTTTCATCCATAAAAAACAAAACCCCCAGGGTAGCTGAGCACCCTGAGGGTCTTGCGAAATTTCAGGTCATCATCATGGACGCCAATCAAACACTCGCAAGCACCTCTTCTTCTATGAATTTCGGAGTGTTGCCTGCCATAACGACCTTAATTTTCTTGGCATCCTTAAACCGGCCCTTGATCAACTCCTCGGACAAGGGATCACCCAGATTTCGCTGAATGGTTCGTCGAAGAGGTCGTGCCCCATATTGAGGTTCATAACCTTCATCTATCAGCCACTGTTTCACCTCATCCGAAACTTCTAATGAAACCCCTTTTTCAACTAGACGAGCGTTTAATTCGCCGATCAGAATATCAACGATGCTGACCAAATGTTCTTTTTCAAGTTGATGGAAGACCACCAACTCGTCAATTCGGTTCAAGAATTCAGGACTAAAATGTCGCCGAAGTTCGGCTAACACATCCCCTCGGATCCGATCAGACCGTTCTTCAGCTACATTAGACTGAAATCCCAAAGAAACTCCCTTTTGAATCAGTTTGGTCCCGATATTGGAGGTCATCACCAAGATGGTATTTTTAAAGTCGACTTTTCGCCCCAAGCTATCTGTCAAGACTCCATCATCCAACACCTGCAACAAAACATTGAAAATGTCTGGATGCGCCTTTTCAATTTCATCAAACAAGACAACGGAATAAGGGCGACGCCGAACTTTCTCGGTTAACTGCCCCCCTTCTTCATAGCCGACATATCCGGGAGGGGCACCAAATAAACGGGAACTTGTGAACTTTTCCTGATATTCAGACATATCCACCCGAATAAGCGCTTCATCGGTATTAAACAAAAACTCCGCCAAGGCGCGGGCCAATTCAGTTTTGCCCACACCGGTGGGACCAAGAAAGATAAAGGAACCGATCGGTTTTCTGGCATCCTTCAGGCCTGCCCGTGACCGACGGATTGAACGACATATTGCGGATATCGCTTCCTCCTGTCCCACAATCCTCTTATGAAGAAATTCTTCCATATGAAGAAGTTTTTCCGACTCCTCCTCCTCCAATTTAAACAGAGGAATACCTGTTATTTTTGAAACGACAAACGCCACATCTTCCCCGCTTATCACGGGTCGATTTTTCTCCTGCTTTTTCTTCCAATCCTTTTTGGCATCTTCCAGGAGTTTCCGAAACCGTTCTTCTTCTTCCCTGAATTTTACGGCCTCCTCAAAATTTTGAAGGCCTATTGCCACTTCCTTTTCTCGAGCTACCCGCTTTAATTCCTGCTCCAACGATTTCAACTCAGGCGGAAGGGCATAGGTCAGCAGCTTCGCACGGGAACCCGTTTCATCGATCAAGTCAATGGCCTTATCGGGGAGAAATCGGTCTGTAATATATCTGTCTGTCAAACGAACCGCTTCTTCCACAGCTTCATCGGTGATTTCCACCCCGTGGTGTTCTTCATACCGATCACGGAGACCTTGAATGATACTGATCGTTTCTTCCACGGACGGCGGCTGCACATAAATGGGTTGGAAGCGTCGTTTCAACGCCCCGTCTTTTTCAATGTGCTTCCGGTATTCATCCAAGGTGGTCGCACCGATACATTGAATTTCACCTCGAGACAAGGCCGGCTTGAGCATATTCGCTGCGTCAATGGATCCCTCGGCGGCGCCAGCCCCCACGAGAGTATGCAACTCATCAATAAAAAGAATAATATTCCCGGCTTGGGCGATTTCCTTCATGACCACTTTTAATCGCTCTTCAAATTGCCCGCGATATTTGGTCCCAGCGACCAATGATCCCAAATCCAGTGCGATAACACGACGATTCAACAGATTGTCCGGCACATCCATACCGATGATACGCTGGGCCAATCCCTCAACGATTGCGGTTTTCCCTACACCGGATTCTCCGATCAGTGCGGGATTGTTCTTCGTCCGCCGTGAAAGGATTTGGAGAACCCGCTCAATCTCATCTGCACGCCCGATGACGGGATCCAGAGTCCCTTCCTGGGCCAGTTGAGTCAGATCTCTTCCGAATTCGTCCAGAGCCGGGGTGCTACTCTTTTTATCACGTTCTCTTGTCCCGGTCTTTCGTAGGAAAGTGACGGTCAGTTGCCTGGCAGTCAGGAGATTGGCGCCGAGACTTCTCAGGACCTTCCCTCCGATGCCTTCCTCCTCCCGCAGCAACCCCAGAAGAAGATGTTCGCTCCCTATGTGATTGTGCCCCAACAATCTGGCTTCTTCGACACCGTATTCAATGACTTTCTTGACCCTGGGGCTAAAAGGAATCTCTCCGAACGTAACAGTGGTCCCTCCACCGGGGAGATTACGCTCGATTTCCAGACGAATTTGTTCGGGAGAAAGACCCATTTTCTTGATGATCATCAAGGCGATACCATCCGATTCCCGCAAAATAGCCAAGACCAGATGTTCCGTTCCGAGATAATCATTTTGGTGACGCTCGGCTTCTTCTCGAGCCAAGATGATAATTTTTCTTCCGCGGTCCGTGAATCGTTCGAACATTGGTCCTCCTCCAGCCGATA
>JBDIVP010000375.1:0-3042 GCA_039794325.1 Candidatus Inrsubterrania sp. | reverse complement strand
CGGGGTTCGGTGCGAGGCCGCAGGGCCGGAAAAACCGGAAGTGTATTCGCTGGAATACATTGAGGATTTTTTCGGGCCGAGAACGACGCAACGGGCCACGGATCGTTCGCCGCAGTAGAATGCTGCATTGTCGGACAGGCTCCTAGATTTAAATTGACAAATACCCTTTGTTCTATTTAAATCATCCAAACTATTGTATTCGGCATGTTTCATTAAGTAAATATTCCACTCTCCCTCCAGGCGCCGATGACATCGTCTGACACCATCGAATGCCATAAGGCTGATTTCTCATACGCCGTTAGAAAAAGGACCTCACCGATGAATCATTGTCATTTCTCCAAGCGCCCGTGGATAGTCCTGTGCCTGTTCTTCCTTATCTTCGGGCCTTTCTCCACACCCATTTCCTACGCCCAACGGGCGGATGCCAACGTCTTGGCCGCCAACGCCGCCATCGCCTATGACGACAAGCGGTATGACGAAGCTCTCGCCCTGCTCAACAAAGCCCTGGAGCTGGACCCCGAACATGAACGCAGCCTGTTTTATAAAGGTCTCGTCCACTTGGCTCAAAATAATCCCCGTGAAGCCATAACCGCCCTGGAATCGGTACATGCCCTCCAGCCCACCGACCTGAATGTTCAACACCATTTAGGCGTCGCGTATTTTTCCAACGGCAATTATGACAAGTCCAAACCCTTTCTGGAGGCCGCTTTCCAACAAAATCCGGGGGCTGAAAATCTTGGCTACTATGTGGGCTTTCTTCGTTACCGCAACAAGCAATACGGGAAAGCCGTCGACGCGTTTGAAAAAAACCAAACCTCCGATCCCGACACCGAACAACTCAATGCGTTTTACCGGGGCCTGGCACTGGGGATCCTTGGACTTCCCGGTGAAGCCTTAATCGAATTAGAGCAAGTCCAACGGACACAAGCCATCTCCCCTCTCACGCAATCCTCTATCCGGATTCGCGAGGCCTTGACGGCAGGACAAATTTTCGGAACCCAGCGACGATTCCGATTTCAAATCAACGTCGGGGGATTTTATGACGACAACGTGGCCATCAATCCCAATGCGCTGGAAGGCCCGATTCCTATACAAAATCCGCCCACTGACCCCAACCTTGTCATCAATGCGCTCAGAGAACGGGACACCACCGCTCCCGGCTTCATAACCAATATTCGAGCCGATTACTCCTTTTTACTCCAGGGGCCCTTCGAAGCGGTCGCCACTTACTCCTTCTTTCAAACCGTGTACAGCGAAGGCCTGGGCAACTTCAATATCCAGGATCACCAAGTGGGCCTGTCAGGGTTTTACCGCGGGGTCGTAGCGGACATTCCTTTTCAACTGGGGCTGCAATATTTCTATGATTACCTGTTTTTGGATATGGCCGGATTCCTTTCACGGCATAGCCCCACATTGAGCGCCACAGTCGTCGGCCCGAATTTCAAACTTCCCTTGCTCGGAAACGTCGGCAATCTGACAACATTCTTATACCGTTACCAGATCCAGACGTTTTTCCGGGAAGTGGGAAATTTCGACATCCGGTTCCGGGGAGATCTTCGAGACGCCTTTAACAATACACTCGGTTTCATCCATGCCTTCCGCATGGCTAATGACAAATTGCTGATACGCCTGGGCTACCATTACGATAATGAAAGCACGGAAGGGGCCGCCTTCTCCTATCGCGGCCATCGGATCCTGACCGGCGGACAACTGCAACTTCCCTGGGGGGACATGATCCTGCGTTACGACTATGATGTCCATTGGAGAGATTATAAAAACAATCAAACCACGGTGATCTTTACGGACAGGGACGGTTTTCTCTCGAGACGCGACGACACCCAACAAATACACCTTGTGCAATTGACCAAACCGTTACCCAATAATTTTGCCATCACCGGGCAATACCAGGGCATACGCAATAGCTCCAACATTCCCATCTACGATTACAATAAAAATGTCTGGACGGTCATCGTGACCTGGGCATACTGACCCCTCACGAGACACCCGAGGGGAGACACCCCGGTGTTTTTCCGGACATTCATCCGGCACTTCGGCAGGCAACAGAGACCAGGGCGGAAGCGCGTCACCACGGCGGGATCTCGCAGGCATTGCCTGGAAACCCTTCATCCCTAACCGTTACACTTCGTGCATGACCGATCCGCGTTCTTCCCTCTCAACGGGCTTATCATTCCAACTGCCCGGTAGGCTCTTGTGCATCCTTCTGGTCCTGTTGTCCGGCTGCCTCCCCACCGACCATCATTCGATTCCCCATCAGGATCCCGCCGGGTCCTCTCCCCGGACCGTTTCAACCGGCATTCACCGCACTTCGCAGTATCTCACCATGCGGGACGGCGTGAAACTGGCCGTGGACGTCTATCTTCCGGCCTCCCCTCATACCGGGGAACACCTCCCCGCCATTCTTCACCAAACCCGATATTGGCGGGCCGTCGATTATCGATGGTGGATCGCCCCGTTCAAACAGGACGGGCCGAGAGGACTGATCGGCCGCTACGCCGCACGGTTTCTGGAAGCCGGATATGCTTGGGTGGATGTGGATGTTCGAGGATCCGGAGCCTCCTTCGGCACCCGACCGACCGCCTATTCACCGGAAGAAATCCAGGACGGGGCCGAAATCGTGGACTGGATCGTTTCGCAACCCTGGTCGAACGGAAAGGTCGGGTCGATGGGCATTTCCTATGGTGGGGGAGCCGCGGAACTCCTACTGGTCAACCGCCACTCATCCGTCAAAGCCGTGGCACCCATGTTTTCCGGTTTTGATTTATACACGGAAATCGCCTTTCCAGGCGGTATCCATCTCAACTGGTTTACCCAAACCTGGACCACGATCAACCATCGGCTGGACCGGAACGAATTGCCCGCGGGCGGATGGCTGGCCAATCTGTTCATACGCGGGGTGCGCCCCGTCGATGGCGACAATGACACCGCACAACTTACCCAGGCACTGTGTGCCCATGAAGAAAACTGGAGCCCCCATCAGGAAGCCTCGGGCATCACCTTCCGGGATGACCCGCCCCCTTCAGG
>JBDIVP010000374.1:0-3049 GCA_039794325.1 Candidatus Inrsubterrania sp. | reverse complement strand
CGGACGAGGCCCAAGGGGTGGAGCACTCCTGAGCCTTTTCTAACGATGGTCAATTGACGTTCAGATCATCCCGCACCGACGTGGAATCTTCCTCGCCTCTCACCACAAAACCCGAAACACGTAGTTGTAGAACATCAGATCGGCACAAAAGTTTTGATCCGCAATACACCTGCGCTTCGGTCGGGCAACGAGGGGGAAGGCCCACGAGGACGGTCCTCCATGCGGTTGACAGGCCTACGGTCTTTGGCTACAGTCGCGCAGCAATGTTGGCTTTCTTTCGGATCCCGATCCTGACCATGACCGCTTGGGTCCTGCTGGCGAGCTGGCTCCTATTCGGTGGGCTGGTCATGGCCGAGCAGGTTTTCCCGGAAATTGAGGCTACTCAAGCCAGCGACGGCTACGATCCTGAGCTGGAGGTCTTGCTCTCCCTCGAATATGCCGTACAGCCCGCCACTTCTGCCCTCGCGAAGGAGGCTGGCCCCGCCGTGTGCCCCGTCCTGCTTGAACCCGTGGCCTCGATTCAATCGCTCCCTGGTCGTGCTCCAGCACCGGAATGCTCTCCCCCACCGAAATCCGGCTTAGCCCTCCACAAACAACTCTCCACATATCGCATCTAATCTCCCTGCTCATCACATGCCAAATGCCCGCTGCATCGGTTGAGCCCTCTGTGCTGCGCGCGCGGATAGTACCGCCTGTGGCGTCCATTCCCAACCACCACCGGTTTACGATGATGAGGGAGTATTATGTGGAGCGATATTGTCTTATACTGGCAACAACTGTGCTTAGTGTTCGTATCCGGCGCGGTCCTCGGATGTTCCGGAATTGATACGCGGGATTTTGCTGAACTCCCATTGACCGAATGGCCGCGTGTGGCCATCGTGCCAATTGGGCTGACCGTGCAGATTACTACGCTGTCGACGGTGAAGACAGTAAACGACGAGCACTCCCCCGAAGGAGAGGCTCGGGAAATTGCAGCGGCTGTCCACACGATCGAAGAGGAGGCCCGGTGGATACTCCAAAGTCGATTGGCCACACGGTATAAATTCCGCTTTGTTCCGTTCTCAGAAATCGAGCATGCCGTTGCCGAGTTGGGCCTGGTACCTGGGGCCTTGCCGACTTCGGACCAGGTCATCCTCCTTGGCAAACGTTTGAACGCTGACCTCGTGGTGGTGGCTACCATTGAAGACTATGGCAAGGTCCGTTGGCAATGGTTGTTGGCAGGCATGCTGACAGATATGACAGTGGACAACCTCATTATTGGATTGGCTACCTCATGGAACCCAGTGGCTCTCTCCGCCAGCATCGGCTGGGATGTGCTTACAAGCGCACCGGTGTGGTTCGGCGGGGGCTACGTGTTCGGCGTTGCGTTTCGCCCCGTCCGGGTTCAAGCGCGAGCCTATGAAACACGTCAGGGACACCCAATCTGGCAGGCCATGGAAGCGGCGGCCTATGCCTGGGGAAAGCTCAAGCAGTTACCGGAGATAGAACGGAAGAAAAAGGAACATCAGCTCTGGATCAATCTGGATACGGCGATGGAGGCGCTCGCCGATTCGCTAGCCGCAGAACGATTCAGAGTCAGCAGACTCCCGGTGAATGGCCAGGCTCTACCATGTCTTGGCGCCTCCGCACCCCAAGCGGTTGGAGGCACGTGCTAATAAATCCCGTTCCACCGTCAACGGCTCAATCTTGGCATGGAGTTCCTTGATGGCGGCTTGGTGCTCAAGAATTGCCATGATCAGGTCATGCCCGATTTCTGTTCCCGAATACCTTTCTTTGACATCCCCTTGAGCAGACCTTTCATGGATTTGAGTGGGACCTCCCGCACCAACATCATGACTCCACCCTTTTCCATAACGTGTAAAGGCTGAGGAGTTGCCAGACGTCACTTTCCCCTACCTCTCTAGGGATAACGATTTGAAATCACGGCAAAATAGTCGCCGTCGCCATGACAGATCCTCTCCATTAGGATATGATTGATTACGTTAACGTGATAGCGGCATTCGATCACACGGAAAGTTAAAGGAGGTGTTATGTCAGAAATAATTTTTCTCGTGGAGGAGGCTCCGGAAGGGGGAATGACTGCGCGAGCGCTGGGGGAATCCATTTTTACTGAAGCGGACACGATGGCCGACTTGCATGAAAAGGTTCGGGATGCCGTCAAGTGCCATTTCGAAGAAGGGAAAGCTCCCAAACTCATTCGCCTCCACCACGTAAAGGAAGAAGTCATCGCCGTATGAAATTGCCCCGTCATCTCTCCGCGAAAGAACTTATTCAAGCCTTAAAATCTTTTGGATATCAAGGCACCCGGCAAACCGGCAGCCACATTCGATTGACGACCACACAACGTGGCGAGCATCATATCACCATTCCGAACCATGATCCGCTTCGGGTTGGAACACTCGCGGCAATCCTTGCAGACATTGCGGGACACTTCTCAATGACCCGTGAGGAATGCCTACACAAACTGTTCGGTTAAACCATTCCTTATTAATTCTTGGGACTGGTCGGCAACTGCGGAGGAATACGTCCCATGGCATCTAACGAGCCGTCAGCTTCTCCTCCATCCGGCGGGTAAACTTTTCTTTACGAAGCTCCGGACACCAAGTGGGGGTGGACGTACGAATTGAGCAGGAGACTGTCTGGCTTTCTTTGAAGCAAATGGCAGAGAGGTGGTTTCCACATTCGCTCATGGTCGGTCATATCAGTGGTTTTGATATTTCAATTCTCGCCCACCTCAAAACAGCTCACACCAATTGACGCAACTCTCATGTTTGCAACAAAGCCCAATCTTTCCATTCACAAAATTGAGGCAATGCATTTGCCATATAACCCATATAAAAACCTCCCAAAAGGACACCTCTTACCACGTGCCTGAATGAACGGCGAAAGTCCATACCGGAAGACTCTACTACTTTCAGGGTGCAGCATTAATCCTGGATCCTGCGCCATTCAGATGTCCCGAGTAGTCTATCAGCTGTCCGTTTCCGGTAAATCCTGAATCCGTAGCCGGGAGCGAAAGCTAACCTTACGTTAGCTTTCGCTCACAAAC
>JBDIVP010000373.1:0-3059 GCA_039794325.1 Candidatus Inrsubterrania sp. | reverse complement strand
TAAGACGCCGAGACATCAAGAATGAACTCCCCTTTGATGCGATCCGTATCATCCGGGGCGTTGCCGGGGAACGAAAATTGGGTCCCCAAATAGCGTCCACGTACGGCCACCATCAGGCCACGGGGATCGGCATACTGGAGCGTAAATGTCGCAAAGTTGAGGGGAACCATGGGCGTACGTTTGCCGTCAAACAGAGAATTGATACTGCCCCTGATCCGTGAGTCCGTATAGGTATAGCCGACAAGGAGCGAAAGGGTGTCGGTGGCTTTGACCTGCCCCATCACCTCTACTCCACGGCTCCGGACCTTTCCCAGATTCTGGTTCTGCAGGGCGAAAATCGGAAAGAAACTGACGGGCACGCCGACAATTTGATCGTTCACTTCATTCCAGAAGTAGTTCACCTGCCCCGACACCCGTCCTAATTCCACGTCAACGCCCACTTCCCCCCCGTAGAGAACTTCGGGCTTTAATAACGGATTCGGACGGAGACCGAATCCTACGGAGGTGAAATTGCCGAAGGCTTCCCCCAAGGTCGGCGCACGGAACGCCCGGTAGAATGCCGCACGCAGGCCGATTGGCTCGGCCAGTTGATAGCGAACGGCCAGCTTGGGATTCGGCTGGATGAAATGCTTGTCGGGACTTGGGGTGGGGTTGGTGGTTCCTCCCCCATCACTCAATTCGTTCTGGGTATCGCTCATGCCATAGTAATCCATCCGGACGCTGGGCAGAATCTCCAACCCTTCCAAAGGGGTCAGGCTGGCCTGCGCAAAGAGTCCACCGAACAATTGCGAGCCCCCACTCGTTTGAAGCCCCGACAGCGTACCCGGCGCATTGAACAAATTTTGACGATCCGACCCCTTGATGCGACGTACATCCACTCCAGCAAGAACTTCCGGAATCGCGTCACTCAGACGGTGGGTATACTGGAGGGAGGCCCCGATATCGGTCGTCGGCACCCGATGCCGATTGGAGAGGAAAAAGGCATCAAAATTTCCCGGAACGATCGGATCGGCATTGTCAGACTCCAGGGTCTGCTGCAGAATGAAGATGGAACCCCGCACATCACTGGCATCGTCCAGCCGCCACCGGGCATTCGTGGCCAACTCCACCGTATTTTGCTGGACATTGCTCACATTCGTGCCTGGGGTATTGGAATCGGTAGTCAGGAAGTTTCCCCGCACCGTCCAATCCACCCGATCGCCACGGTAATCTCCCTTCAGCATCACATTGGCCACCTTGCTTTTCACGGGAGTATTTCCGGCTCCTCGAGTCTCAGGGGGAATAATGTCAAAGCCATTCGTATCAAAATAGGTAATGTTGGCGCTCATTCCGAATCGATCGGAAACCAACCCGGAGGCATGCAGGTTTGTCCGAAAGGTGCTGTTTGAACCATACGACGTATTCAACGTAGCGGTGGTGCGATCAACGGGACGGGTGATAAAGTTGATCACCCCGCCCATGGCAAAATTGCCCCAGAGGCTGGAACTGCCGCCACGGACTACCTCAACCCGCTCCAAACTTTCCCGGGGAATTTTGTTGAACTGGACGAATCCGTTAAATGGATCGTTGATCGGCATCCCATCGATCATAAAGAGGACACGGGGAGCGCCCAAGCCCCGGAATCCCACGAAATTGTTGGTCGGATGAGTATTGAAACTGCTAAAGAGGGGCAGATTGAGAGAAGGGATCGACCGGAGGATATCATCGGTGGCCAGGGCGGGGGAATCCCGAATCTGCTTGCGGTCCATCACAGTCACACTGACCGGGAGATCCTTCAGCGACCGTTCCGATCGGGTCGCCGTTACCACCACGGTCGGCAACTCCTGAACTTCTTCTCCTTGAAGGCTGGGAACAGACACCGGTTCCGCAGCCAAACCGCCCTCAACCAAAATCATCATTAACACTACAAACACCACACTCCCGCCCAACAGATCACCAATCCGTGCCGGCCATCTTGTCATTGCCGCCTCCTTACCTCTGATATGTATTGATGGTTCAAGCAATTTCTGGAATTTCTTTGCGGGGAACAGCCTTGTATGGCCGTCACCCGTCACATGCATGCGGAGATCCGGCCGGGAAAGATCGCCAGGGTATGACCCGGCAAACAAACATGGTGGGCAATGTAAAGAAGGGCCAACGTTTTCGTCTACCAACAGCTACCAACGCATACTCATTCCTGCAACTATAAAAGGGGTCGGGAGTCTTTTTTAGTTAAAAAATTCCTTACTAAACATTCCACTTCAGGAAGAATCATCAAGCTTGATGAACACTAGCAAGCCCCCTCCTTTTTACAGAAATTTTTCTTTTGATTTTTTTGCACCAATCATTGCATGATGCCGTCTTTTTTCTGCCTTTTGATTTTTTTGTTGCACACGTTGGCACCTGTCGGCAACCAATCGTAGACCACTCTTCTTCTGAACCGGTATACGTACCAGCCCATAGACTTCTTAGGAACTTTGGAATTGTCATTGTCACGTTTTCCTATTTCATTAACTTTAGACCGTTTGTTTCCCAAAAAGGATCATGCCTGATGAACACCATTCCCAAGCTTTTTCCAAGGAAAACCAAAATAGTGAAAAAGACTCCCGACCCCTTTTGTGTGGCGGGGATACTTCTGGCGCTATCGTCAGGGGCGTGGGGTGCGGAGCCTCCCACGCCCCCGGACACGCCGGACCAAGCAATACAGGAAGACCTCGACCGGCAGGACCGCAGTGATCCCCCCTATACCCTCGACCCTGTCGTGGTGACGGCCACACGAACCCCCAAACCGTTAACACAGGTGCCTGGAGCCGTTTCCGTCATTCAACAAAAACAGATTCTTCAGGGCCAAGCGGGAACCGGAGTGGACGAAACCTTGCGGGTCGTGCCGGGCGTCCAGGCCGAACGGCGGTTCGGGCCTGATGATGTCCGCATTTCCATACGGGGCAGCGGGGTGCGTGCCACATTCGGCGTCCGGAGCATTCGGGTCCTGATCGACGGCATACCCTTAACCGAAGTGGACGGCCAAACCCGCCTTGAACCGATCGATCTGGATGCGGTCTCACGGATCGAGGTGCTGC
>JBDIVP010000372.1:0-3082 GCA_039794325.1 Candidatus Inrsubterrania sp. | reverse complement strand
CCCTTTCTTCGCCGGCAACCTGGCCAGGAGGCCCACCCCGATACTCCGCAACAGATTAGGGGGCAGGCGGGCGGACACGGGACGGGACGTTGGGTCCGGGCGGCCTTGTCCGTGCAACCCCGGGACGGGCACCTGTGCGTGTTTATGCCTCCGGTCGAATCACTCGAGGATTATCTGGACCTTGCCGCCGCCATTGAAGATACGGCCGCCGAATTAAATCGCCCGATTCACCTGGAAGGCTATACGCCACCATACGACCCCCGGCTGAATGTGCTGAAGGTCACACCCGATCCCGGAGTTCTGGAGGTGAACATCCATCCGGCCAAAAATTGGGCGGATATGGTGGCCATTACCACCGGCATTTATGAAGAAGCCCGGCTCTGCCGGTTGGGCACGGAAAAATTCATGTTGGACGGCCGCCATACCGGCACGGGGGGCGGCAATCATGTAGTGGTCGGCGGCAAAACCCCGGCGGATAGCCCCTTCATCCGGAGACCGGATTTATTACGAAGTCTGATTGCCTATTGGCAACGCCATCCCGCCCTCTCCTATGTCTTTTCAGGCTTGTTTATCGGACCGACCAGTCAGGCTCCCCGAATCGATGAAGCCCGGCATGACTCTCTCTACGAACTGGAATTGGGATTTTCCCAGGTTCCACCACCCCATGGCCCCACCCCACCGCCCTGGCTGGTGGACCGGATTTTTCGCAATCTGCTCATCGACGTGTCCGGCAATACCCACCGCACCGAAATCTGTATCGATAAGCTGTATTCCCCGGACGGGCCGACCGGCCGCCTCGGCCTCGTGGAATTTCGGGCCTTTGAAATGCCGCCGCACGAGCGCATGAGTCTGGTCCAGCAACTGCTGCTGCTCGCCCTTATTGCCCGGTTCTGGCAAACCCCGGATCCCGGCACCCTCGTCCGCTGGGGCACTCAACTTCACGACCGGTTCATGCTGCCCCATTTTTTGGAACAGGACCTTGACGAAGTGATCCAGGAAATGAACCGGAGCGGATATGAATTGCAGGCGGACTGGTTCGCCCCCCATTTGGAATTCCGGTTTCCGGTTTACGGCTCGGTGCATCACGGCAGTCTCATGCTGGAGGTACGGCAGGCGCTTGAACCCTGGCATGTGATGGGTGAGGAAGGTTTTTCCGGCGGCACGGTCCGGTATGTGGATTCCTCCGTCGAACGGCTTCAGGTTAAGGTCTCAGGCCTGACGGACAACCGATATCTCATCGCGTGCAATGGAAAGCGGATTCCGATGGTCCCGACGGGACGGCAGGGCGAGGCGGTCGGTGGAGTCCGATACCGGGCCTGGCAGCCGGCTAAAAGTCTGCATCCGAACATTGGAATCGACGCCCCGCTCATATTCGACATTTACGATCGATGGAACGGCCGAGCCGTCGCCGGTTGCACCTATCATGTCGCCCACCCCGGAGGCCGGAACTTTGAACAATTTCCGGTCAATGCGTATGAAGCCGAAAGCCGGCGATTGGCCAGATTTTTTCCTTTCGGTCATACGACCGGGCCCTACCCCGAACCGAGAGCACACGCAAGACCGGAATTTCCTTGTACTTTGGATCTTCGATGGCCTGACACCTAACACCCCTGATGCAGAATCGGATCTGCCCTCAACCTCTTGCTCACGCCTCACCTCTCACACCTCATTCTTTTCCGCTCACCCCTTCCATCTTACTTCTTCCTTCTTTCTTTTTACTTTCTCCTCAAGCCTCAGGTAAGGTGACCATACGAAATTTTTACCGGAAACCCGAACATGAATTCCATGACCGCGCAACTCCCGTCCGACCCGTCCGATTCGTCACAAGACCGGATACCCGTTTATCCCCCGCAACCCGATACGTTCGATGAGCTGGTTGCCTCAGATGGCTCCATCCGCCCTCACTGGCAGAACTTTCTCAGGGAATATTCGGCCTTGGACTCCCGGCAACGGCGCCGCGCCCAGGAAACGGCTGCTCGCCTGCTGAAGGATGACGGGGTTACCTACCAGGCCAAACAGGAAAGCCAACAGACGGATAGACCCTGGCAACTGGATTTATTCCCTCTCCTGATCGATCAAGAGGAATGGCAACAATTGGCCACCGGCCTGATGCAACGGGCTCATCTGCTCAATCATATTCTGTGCGATTTATATGGCCCCCAACAACTCCTGAAAAACGGCCTGCTCCCCGCTGCCGTGGTCTTCGGCAATCCCCAGTTTCTCCAGCCCTGCCATAACCTTCCAGTGCCGGGCGGCACCTATCTGCATTTTCTGGCCTTCGACGTGGCACGAGCGCCGGACGGCCAATGGTGGGTGTTGCGGGATCGGACGGAAGCGCCATCCGGTGCTGGATTTGCGCTGGAAAATCGCATTATCGTCTCCCGGGCATTACCCGACCTGTTTACCCATACCCATGTTCAACGGCTCTCCTCGTTTTTTCAGACATTCAGCGAACATTTCCTTCAATTCGCCCAACGGGACGATCCCCTGGCCGTGGTGCTCTCGCCGGGCCCCCAGAACGCCACCTACTTCGAGCATGCCTATTTGGCCCGCTATCTGGGCTATCCCGTGGTGGAAGGCTCGGACCTGACGGTCCGTGACGACCGGCTCTACCTCAAGACAGTTGACGGGTTGAAACCGATTGACCTCGTCCTGAGACGAATTTATTCGGATATGTGCGATCCCCTTGAATTGACGACGGCCTCGACCACCGGTGTTCCGGGTTTGCTCCAGGCCATTCGGGCCGGACAGGTCACCATGGCCAATGCCCTCGGCAGCGGACTGGTGGACAGTGAGGTGCTTCTGAGCTTTCTGCCGGGACTCTGTCAGTTTTTTTTCAGCGAAGGGCTCAAAATCCCCAGTGTGGCCACCTGGTGGTGCGGCCAACCCAAGGAACGCGACTATGTGCTCCACAACCTCGACCGGTTGCTGATCCGGCGCGTCCTGACCCCCAGGCACGATTTCACCCACAGCCGTCTCTCGTCCTTTGGGCCGGACCTTACCGAACAGGAACAAACCACCCTCGCCCAAGCCATCACCCGACGCGGGCATGAATACGTGGGGCGGGAAATCGTCTCCCCCT
>JBDIVP010000371.1:0-3099 GCA_039794325.1 Candidatus Inrsubterrania sp. | reverse complement strand
TGACCGCCGAAATCATTCCGGCCTCCAATCGGCAGGCCGATTATGTACAGACGGTTTTGATTCAAAACAAACCGGAGCGTTTATCGCTTGATGCCAACCGGCTTTGGTTGCGCCTGGGGACGGATGCCTTAATGGAAATACAATCCGTCGAGGAAGGTGGGACGTTTCTCCGTGGAATCCGGGTGTATGAACTCCAGCAGCCTATTTCTTTGCAGCGTATCGTCGAGGGGCAACGTGCCGAATTTATCCGTGAGCAATGGATCATGGAGGATGTGCTGACGAGGACCTTGGAGCCGGATCAACCCGTTCGGTTCAATGAAAGCCCTCAGCAAATTTTAAAGCTTCCCTTGACCCCTGAGGATTTTCAAAACTGGCTGGCCAAATCTCCTGAACTGATGACCCTTCAACAGTTGCGCGAATCCATCCAACGGCTGGCGCTCGACGGCCACAGCTTTCACCGGTATTTAACCGAATATTGGAGCCGTGTCGCTTATGCGGCGGTGCCTTTCGTAATGACCTTGCTCGGACTTTCGGTGAGTTTTCAAGGAAGTGGAATGCGTGGGGTGGGGGTTGGGCGAGGGTTAGGGCAAACACTGGGTATTGGATTCTTATTTTGGGCGGCCCATTCCATTGGGGTGGTCCTTGCGCGCAATGGAGCCCTGCCACCGATGGTCGGCAGTTGGATCGCCACCTGCATGTTTCTTCTGGTCGGCGGCAACATCTTTTTGAAGTTGAAATAATCAGGGGGCACCCTTTCAGTCGACGCTGAGGATGGTGGCTTTCTGACGGTGGGGTCTCAGGGGATTCATACCGATTGTCCGGCGAATGGAAGGAATTGGAGAAGGAATTTTATTCCAGGATGGGTTTAGATCTAGATGGTTGGTGTCGCTTGCCTGCTCGGAGTCGGGTGTGTTCTTAACTCTGAAAAGTAGCGATCCGATAACATGGGCACGATGTCTGAGTCGTGGTTGGGATGAGCCGGCATCTTGATTAGGGGAAAGATGTATTTGTCTTTTTACCATTCACCATATGATGCAAGGAGAAACCGGGCCGGGAACAACACAACCTTAACGTAACAACCCTTTACAGGTGACAAAGGCAAACTATCCGTGAGGGTAGGGCGCAAAGCCAGGAGGCCCGTTGCGGCAGCGCATGTGAGGTCAGTCCGGCTACCGAACTGTAGATTCATGCCATACGTTCGTTCATTTATGCGCCCTTTTCCAGGAAAGGGCATTTTTTTGTCGCCGAGAGGGGATAAAGGAATGCCATGATGAACGAATTCCATGAACCAATTTCCTCATCGAATGTTCTGCTGGAAGAATCTGCCCCTTCCGTGACGGCTCCTGATCCCCCCGGCCGTGAAGGAAGCGGGGATTTGTATAACGTATTTAGCTTTGAGGAGGTACAGGCCATTCTTATCGACTTTCAACCCCTGATTCGTCGGATAGCCGGGGCGATGGTTTCCAAAAATCCCTCCTCATTGGATATCGAGGATTTGACGAGTGCCGGGACGATGGGATTGTTATCCGCCCTTCGTCGATTTGATCCCACACGGGAAATTAAATTTCGGACATTTGCGGAGTATCGGATTCGTGGGATGATGCTGGATGAGATTCGGGCCATGGATTGGGTGCCACGGTCCGTGAGGAGCCGGCAGGAACAAATCCGGCAAACGGCAAACGACCATTGGCAAAAAACAGGGACCAGTCCCACCACCGTGGAGTTGGCGGAGTCTTTGGGAATCGACGTGGAAGAATTGGAGGGGCTGTCAGGTTGTGAGCCCAGGTTGGTCAGTCTCGATGAACCCGTGGGGAACGGTGAGGAAGGGTTCACGCTCGGAGAGATTCTTCCCGATGCCGAGGAGCAGAATCCGTTTAGGGATTGTGCCGATGCGGAAATGAAGGACCTGCTGAAGGCTGCTCTGGTAACCCTCCCCTTGCGACAACGTGAGGTCCTGCGGTTGTATTACCATGCGGGGTTAACGATGAAAGAAATCGGAGGTCGGTTGGGATTAACGGAATCCGGAGTTTGCCGGGTGCATTCCAGCGCTCTCCGCCAATTGCGGCTGGTCTTTCAGGAAATTGAAACGGGGCAGACCGAGAGCGTCAGGCCCAAAAATTTACGAAAAGGGACAAAGCGAGGCCCAAGGCCGGTCTCGCGGATCCCTTAAATTCGTCCTGTGTGAAAAAAGTCGTGTCCGCCGATTCGGGCTACCTTCCGATGGACACGTGCCCACCGTGGTGTCTTGACGATTTGAGGGTTGAAAAATAAAACAGCCCCATCTACCACCTTTCGTCCGTCTTGGACCATTTTCCAGGCCAACAAGCTTTCCTGCATTTTGGAATTGGATGCCTGAAAGGGAATCCTATCGGGATTTCGTGTTATCCATGGTTGGAACTGTTTAGGCCGGAGGACCGTACCCCGGACCGTTCCGTCACTGTGAAAACGGTGGATCATGCGGTTCCGAATCACGGCGGCGACGGCTAATTTCCCTGCAAAACTTTCTCCTTGCGCTTCAAAGTAAATCGTGAGGGCCGCCAAAGTATCATCATCATGTCCCGGATCAGGGTGACTGACCAAATAGGAGATATGTGAGGAATGGGTGTGGTCGTGGTCAAGGTGGGGGATAGGGGATGGATTGGAGCTTGAGACTCCGGCATCCGGCGGAACCAAAGTCAGGACAAAACCCATGGTCACGGCGCGGAGAAAAAATCCAACGGTGGTCCCTGCCGTTTGAGGTCTCGATACATTCATGAAAACGGAAGGATCTGAAAAATTTTCCATGTGCTCCCTTTAATGGTGGTCATTCTTGACATGGGGCGATGATTGTCCAGAGAGCAAATGGTATGCCTTCCGGCTTTCGATGTACTCGATGAGAATGATTGCAGGCCGTTGGTGGAGTCTGTGCACAACTGTGTTGTTCAGAGACCGGAAATGAAAGGGGGGCAACCGGAAATATTCCGTGGGGTGTTTGGGGTACCTGACACTGCTGGAGAAGAAAGAGGCCCAATGTTATGCTAAATCCCTGATATCGACCGAGAAATTCCAATCTGAGCACCGACAAATCGGACGACACCCTTCCAAAGTGTGGGAAAGGGA
>JBDIVP010000370.1:0-3103 GCA_039794325.1 Candidatus Inrsubterrania sp. | reverse complement strand
AGGGAATCCAGAGATAGATCCAATCATACCCCCCCTGATGGTCTTCCAACAGGCGAGGGGTAAACGGAAGGAGATGAAAATTCGGAAGCCAGGCTAATCGGTCCATTTTGAACAGGCGATTCCAAATGGTTTGGGCGCATTTCTGTGCAAATTCCGGCCAGACGTACCAAAGTGTCGTCGATTGGGGGAATTGGAAATTGAGGCATGCCCCAAGGCCCGCTTCACATTGAGCGAACAAGACCTGTGGGGACGCCGATCGTTTTCCAAACAGATCCGGTTGTTCTTCAAAAAAATCATCCAGAAAATCGAAAACAAAGGGTTGGCTCTCTTTTTCCCCGATGATCTCCGGCCGATCCGGATAGAAAAGTACGGAGGAAAAAGCCTGGCCGGGAGAAAGCCTTGGAGGACCCTGCGGAAAACAGTCCTTCCATGTGCTGTCGCAGGGATGCCAAGGGGCCGGGGCAAGTGGCGGGGACAACTGCCAGGAAGGCTGAACACGTAATTCCCGACAATCAGCCCCATCAAACAACAGAACGTGTTCGGCGGTTGATGTCGCCCCCCGATTATCGGATACCGGCCGGCCTGATTCGCCTATTCGATTAAAGGACACCCCCGCGGTATCGTCCCACAGAGTGGCTTTTTGAATGTAATGCCGCCTGACGGTGACACCCACACGCTGATTTTCGTCGAAGTACCGCACCGGATATTCGGCGGCCGGCATCCATTGCACTTCATGCGAACGTTCAGAATGTAAAAACACCTCCAGCGGATTTTGACCGGGCGGCGGGGCCGGGGTAAAAAATAAACTGAACAACCGAAAGGCCGCTTCGGATGGATACACAGGAATGCCTCTGTATCGCAGGGGTTCTGCCCCCTCGAAGTAGTGGTCGTCATAGAGTCCCCGGATCAACTCAAACGTCGCGCTGCCCGTTCCCGGAAGAAGGGATAAAAACAATTCCACGACGGGGAGATAATCAATCCGGCACCAATTCAACCGGCTCATACAGGACATAAACCGGGCCTGCCCAAAGGTTCCATCCTCTAAAACATAAAACGCATCTTTCACCTGCCGAATCGTAGCTTGCCCGCTCGCATGAAGCAGCAAGTCGTCATCACGATAAAAAAACCGCACGGTCTCCACATCAGTCCCCATAGAGCGGGCGGCCATGTGCCGGAGATCATCCCGTGTCAAGTGTTCCCAACCCGCCCGCTTGGATAAATCCAAGGATATGGTATTGATCAGCCCTTCGGGCTTAATGCCGACCCACTGGCCCCAATCCAGACGGAGACGGGCGGCGGCAAGGAAAAATTCGCCATCAGACCGTGGTTCCCAAGCACATTCATGAAGCGGATGGCCGTCGGGGTCGGTCAAAAGGATCCGTTTTCCATGAGGACCATAAAAAACCCGATGACCGGTGGGAGACTCGCGTACCCATCCGCCGGATGCCTCCCAGTCATTCACATAAGGTTTATTGTGAGGGAATCGAATGGCTTGAGGATGAGAAAGAAACGCCCGATTGGTCATAATCGGAAAGAAACTGGCGAGAAAGGATCGCACACCATCACATGATCATCCAAGAAACGTACCGACTCGGCATGGAACATCATCCGGTAAATTGTCGAGGGTTACTCCCGAATCTGCCCGGTGCCGTAGACGACGAATTTTGAGCAAGTCAAATCCTCCAGCCCCATGGGCCCACGTGCGTGAATGCGGGTCGTACTGATGCCGATTTCAGCGCCGAGGCCGAATTCGTATCCATCGTTCAAGCGAGTGGACGCATTGACCATGACCGCGCTGGAATCCACTTCCCGCAAAAATCGCACGGCGCGATCATAATCGTTGGTGACAATGGACTCGGTATGGCGGGAGCCATATTCCTGAATATGGGTCATGGCTTCATCCATATCCCTGACCACCTTGATGGCCAGTGTTAAGGAAAGAAATTCACATCCATAATCATGTTCCTGGGCGGGTTTGGCATGGGGGATAAGGTGGCAAGTTTTGGGACAACCACGGATTTCCACGCCCTCTTCCTTCAAGCGGTCTCCCAGAGAGGGTAAAAACTTTTTGGCGATTTTTTCATGGACCAGCAGTGTTTCCAAGGCATTGCAGGTGGAGCACCGTTGAACCTTGGCGTTGATGCTTAACCGTTGCGCCATTTCCAGGTCCACATCATTGTCCACATACATATGGCACACACCCTTATCGTGTTTAATGACGGGAATCGTGGCATGTTCGGTGACGGTCTTCATCAGGGCATCGCCCCCTCGTGGAATGATTAAATCCACGTATGTATCGCTTTTCAGTAATGCCAGGACGACCTCCCGATCAGGACGATCGATAAAGGTGACGGCACCATCGGGAAGGCCGGCTTTTCGGGCAGACTCCCCCAATATTTCGGCAATCGCCGAATTGGAATGGAGGGCTTCAGAGCCACCCCGCAGGACACAGACATTTCCCGATTTCAGACATAAGCCCGCAGCATCCGCCGTCACATTGGGACGGGATTCATAAATAATACCGATGACCCCGATAGGCACACGGACACGCCCCACCTTCATCCCATTGGGGCGTTGCCAAAACCCCAGGGATTCTCCGACCGGATCCCGGAGCTGTGCGATTTCCCTTAGCTGTTTGGCCATATCGGCGATTCGGTCGGGAGTCAAACGAAGCCGGTCGGCCATCGCAGCCCGGGATTCATCTCCTTCAAACGCTTCCAGGTCTTTCTGGTTGGCCTCCAGAAGACGTTCTTCCCCTTCCTCCAGCCCCGTAGCCATGGCCAAAAGCGCGGCATTTTTTTTGGCCGCGATGATTCCGCTCAGAGGGCGGGCTGCAGCCTTGGCTTTGGCCAACAATGGAGCAAGATATTCTTCAGGAGATACGGGTTGTATTTCCTCGGTGGAATCTTCAAGTTTTTCTTGAGCTTCATCTTCCATGTGCTTCATTCACCTCAAAAAAGAAAATAAGAGTTCGCCCCCTCAGGCTTATGTGCTCGGTGCTGAATAACAAATTTGAGCTATTGGCATGTTGTATAAATCATTAGAACGATACTCGATCCACTATCCGTCGCATTAAACTCCCCTATCAAGAGGAATGTCTGGC
>JBDIVP010000369.1:0-3133 GCA_039794325.1 Candidatus Inrsubterrania sp. | reverse complement strand
GGCCGGTCCCACCGAATATTATATCCGTGCTTGGCCGGTGATGCCGGTCATCCCGATCGACATCTCAATCAGGCGATGACCGCCGATAGCACGGTCCAGGAGGAATGGATGGTGCGCAAGAATGGATCCACATTTTGGGGCCAGGTATGCATGACGGCGTTACGGGATGAAAGCGGCCGGTTGCAGGGCTTTGCGGCGGTGCTGGGAGATTTGACGAAACGAAAACAGGAAGAGGATGTGATACGGGCTCTCCTTCGTATAAGCGAGAAATTGAATGCCACATTTGATGTAGAAAGACTCATGGACGAACTGGTGACGGAAGCCACGCAGTTGGTGCATGCCCGATTCGGTTTGGCGGGGTTGGCTCGCGGCCATTCCCTGGTTTGTCAAAAATTTCTTCGTGATCAGGTTTTGCATCCTTATCACCGCGTCTGGTATGCCGGGCAGGGCGTGCCGGGATGGCTGCTTGATCATAAAACTCCCTATTTGACGAACCAGGCGGAAATCGATGAACGGATCGAACCGGATTTTCGTGAACGGTTTGCCATTCGATCGGTTTTGAGCCTTCCCATTGTGGATGCCATGGATACCGTCTTAGGATTTCTTGAAGTACATAATAAATCCGATGCCGGGGGGTTCACAGCCTTTGACCAGCGGACCTTGGTCGGAGTCTCACAAGTGGCTTCCATTGCCATACAGAATGCGTTGGCATACCGAAAACTTCAGGAAGCGGATCTTTTGCATAGCCACCTTTTGGAAAAAATCATGACGGCCCAAGAGGACGAACGCCGCAGAATCAGTCGTGAATTACATGATGATATCGGCCAATCCTTGACGTCGCTTCTGGTGGGGTTGAGAGTGACTGAGGAGGACATGAACCAAGCGGGCATGGGGGAGCGGCTTCGTGAACTGCGAAACATTACCGGTCAGGCCCTGCAGGATGTTCAACGGTTGGCGCGAGGGCTTCGTCCCAGCGTGTTGGATGATCTGGGTCTTGAAGAAGCTATTGCCCGTTTTGCGGCGGATTTTGCCGGGATGTACGGAATTCATGTCGATGTGGCCCAGGACCATGGCCGGGCCGACCGCCTCCCTCCCGCGACGGAGACCGCGCTCTATCGCATTGTTCAAGAGGCGTTGACCAATGTCGGCAAACATGCCGGCGCCTCCAACGTCAGTATTCTGCTCCAACGAAAACCTGATCAAGTCCAATTGATTGTAGAGGATGACGGGCGAGGGTTTGATGCCCGGTCGGTCCTGGAGAAGTCCCTCACGGGACATCACCTCGGATTGCATGGCATGCGTGAGCGGGCGGCATTGCTGAACGGCTTCATTTCCATCGAATCGTCTCCCAAAGCCGGAACGACGATTTTCGTAACGATTCCGTTGAACCAACAGGTGAATGGTGAACATTCGCATACTCATCATTGATGACCATGCTGTGCTGCGGTCCGGTTTGCGGTTGTTGATTAACGGGCAACCGGATATGGAAGTGGTGGGTGAGGCCGGAGATGCCGCTGTGGCCCTTCAGGCGGTTCGAGCCCAGGAACCGGATGTGGTGTTGATGGATCTTGCCATGAACGGGCACGTGCATATTGGATTGATTGGAGAAGTTCGAAGCTGTTGCCCTTCGGTTCAGGTCCTTGTTTTAACCATGCATACCGAAAGCGGGTATGTGCGTGGGGCGCTTTCCGCGGGAGCCGCCGGGTATGTCGTGAAGAGCGCGGCGGATACGGAATTATTGAAGGCGATCCGCACCGTATTCCAGGGAAGAACGTTTGTGGATTGGACGGTGGGCAACGTGGGCAGGCAAGACCCTCATGGTGGGGGCAAAAAACGTTTCTCCGGCAACGATCCCGATTTGTTGGGGCAATTGAGCCCACGGGAACGGGAAATTTTTGTGTTGGTCGCCCAGGGTTTTACCAATCAACAGATTGCGGATCAATTGGGGATCAGCATCAAATCCGTGGAAACGTATCGGGCCAGAGTGATGGAAAAACTCGGGCTTCGCAATAGAGCCGATCTGGTGCGGTTTGCACTGAGCTGCGGTGTCCTGCAATCGGGACATTCGATGCCCTGATTGGCTTCTTTTCTCTTTCAATCTTCCCAACAGGAGAGGTCAACCGTTCTTGCTGTGTCAGGTTTTCCCTGCTGTTTTCACTTCTAAATTCCCGTTATGTTGGATGTGGCATAATCGGCCGGTTCTTTCGGGAGCATGGGCAAGGAGGGGGAGGACCAGAGATGACGGAACATCCCTGTTCTTGTAAAATGTAAAAGCTCTTAAGGATGCGGTCTGGCCGGATAATCCGTAATGATCGTGCCAAAACCACAGGAGTTACGGTAGAAGGCATGGGGTTTGCCGGCAGGTGAAACAAGCCGGTGCACCTGCGGGATGAGGATGAATAGGAGAAGCGGCCGGCCCGTCCTGCAAGCAGATTGTCCTTAGATGATGTTCACGCCCTTTCCCATCTGATCCATTTATTCAATTTAGCGAAGACGTTCTGAAAATGTCCTGGAACCGTGTGCCTTCGGCCCCTAATCCCCATGTGTCGGAGGGAATCCGATCCGATTCCGGGGTTTTGAAAAGAGCCGGTCATTCGGGGGATCGTTGGGAAAAGGGTCGTGTCCGGGGTGGGCGTGGCTGTCCCGGAAGGGATAGCTATGATCGGCATATGGTAACAAAGGTAAGTTTGGGGTAATCGGTTCACCAGGCAGAGGGAGTCACCCAGATGAGGGAAGTCGCTGAACGACGGACTATCTCGGTATTATGGTTGTGGTACCGGAGGTGTGTGATGCATTTGAAGATTGGAGGGATCCTTGTCCCGTTGTTGCTTGGATTCTGGATACCCGGGATTCATGCCGCGGATCAGCTTGTTGAATCTTCAGAATCCCCCGCCCCCCTTCGCCTGAGTCTGAATGAAGCCGTTGCCTTGTTTCTAAAACAGAATTTTGATCTTTTCATTACTAAGTATGGCATTGATCATGCCAAAGGGGAGCAGATCACGGCCCGGTTGTTTCCCAATCCTGAGTTTGCCGTTGGAGGCGCCGGCGCGTTTACCCAGGGACAGACGTTGCGGAGTACAGGGCTTATCATGCCATCCATACAGCAACTGTTCGAAGTGGCCGGAAAGCGCGG
>JBDIVP010000368.1:0-3142 GCA_039794325.1 Candidatus Inrsubterrania sp. | reverse complement strand
GGTCTGTGGCGTTTCATCAACGTCGGGGTCAGGGTGAAATCCAGTGCCCCGGCTTCAAACAGGCGTGTCGTCAAACTGTCGAACAGTTGGGGGTTCATATCGTCAAGATTCGTTTCAAGTTGTATGATGCGGTCGGTTTGGGCAAAGGTGTCCGGTTCTTGTGAGCCCATAAATATACGAAGGACGTTGGGCCAGCCTTTTGGATCCGTTGTCCCGGCCCCATACCCGATGCGGTGTGGCGTGAGAGGAGGCAGCGACCGGCAGGTTTGCGAGAGGGTCTTGATCAAGGCTATCCCGGTCGGTGTGGTAAATTCCAAGGCCGGCCCGTTGGAGCATACGGGAATGCCTTGAGCCAGCTGTGCGACGGCTGGTCCCGGGACAGGGAGCAGGCCATGGGAGGTCGAAATGGTGCCGGCGCCCAGATTGATGGGGGAGAAGGATATGGTTGAGGGGTTGAGGTGAGCCACTCCCAGAAAAGTACCGACAATATCCACCAGGGAATCGATGACACCCACCTCGTGAAAATGGACTTTTGCCGGGGGTTGGCCATGCACTGCCCCTTCCGCCTCGGCCAGAAACTTAAAGGTTTGGAGAGCCTGGGCTCGAATGCCGTCCGGCAGATGACTGCTCCTTAAGGTTTGTCGAATAGCGGCAAGCGATAAGGGCTTGGCAAGCCCCTTTTGAATATCCACGTCTATCTTGGTTGCGCGGATGCCGTTACGCATAACCTGACGTTGGTTGAGCCGATATCCTTTGAGGCGTAAGCTTTTCAATCCTTGTTGGAGCGTAGATAAAGGGACTCCTGCATCCACCAGGGCTCCGAGGAACATATCCCCGCTTACACCGGAAAATGCATCGATATGCAGATGTGTCGTCATAAACAAACCTCGTCACGCGTCTAAATGGTAGGGGATCATACCAAATGAGCCGGCAGGAACATACGTGAAAAAAGTAGAAGGATTATTCGTGGGGTGCCCAAATGGTATTGGTCAGAAGCGCTCATCTTTGGCAGAATAAGAAGGATGCGGTCAACTCTCAACAGGAAAATTGTGTCTTCGTTCCGGGTGTGGTTGGGGCAAGGATGGTGCATCCTGATTGTGAGCGTGTTGAGCAGCCTTTCTCTGGCCGGCCCCGTCGAGGGACAGGCCATTGCGGTCGGGTCCTCTCCGGTCAGAATTTCCGATGTGGTCATCTCGCCGGATCCTTTTCTGATCGGTCAAGGTCCGGTAACCTTTTCCATGCTGATCGGGTTGCCCTCTTCTCTCAACGGCGCCAACGTTCTGGAAGTGTCGATTTTAATTGCCTCGCCGACGCGACGATCCATGAGTTTCATTGTGCATCGTCAACCGCTCTCCTTGGATTCTTCCAATACCAGGTCTTCTACGATTCCCGTTGTGTTGGTCTGGGACGGGAAGGATCAATATCGGAATATGGTGCAGGACGGATCCTATTATTATGAAATCCGTGCCAAGTTAATGGAAGATGTCGGATTTGGCCCACGGACTAAAATTGTATCCCATCGGGTTCAGGGGACACTGGATGTCTTGGCCTATGAAGGGGAAATATTGCCCCCGGCTCCTCCAGAGCCTGTTCTGACCGAGGAGGTTCCTGAGGAATTGCCTGAAGACCTGGATATACCCGACACCCGGGAAGACTCACCGGGCGAGGAGATGCCGGTTATCGAAGAGGGGGAAGGAGACGGAAAGGATCCGATTAATTTCAGCGAGGAGGGAGGCCAGGATCCCCTGGAGCATCTTCTCCAGGAGCTTCCCCCTATTCCTGAGGATGTATGGTTTGACAAGACCGATGATTCGACGATTTTTGAACGGGACCTGCCGGTTCTTTTAATCGAGGAAGTCCCGGAATCCACCACACTCCAGGAAGCCGAAACCCCGCTGGAGGCCGATACCCTACCCGATTCGGACCTACCGGTATCTTCGGAACCGCTTACGATTCCTCAGCGGTGAGGTTCGATCCGAGGACGTTGATGCGGTGAGCCAAGCATGCGGCACCAAAGCCGTTGTCGATATTAACCACCCCGATACCGGATGAACAGGCGTTCAGCATCGTCAGCAGGGCCGACAGGCCCCCAAAATTCGCCCCATATCCCTGACTGGTTGGAACCGCTACAACCGGCTTATCCACCAGCCCTCCCACGACGCTGGGAAGGACCCCATCCATACCGGCCACGACAATTAAAACCCGGGCTTCATGAAGAATGGCCTGGCGATCTAATAGGCGGTGCAATCCTGCGACGCCGACATCGTAGAGCGTGCGCACCCGGCTGCCCATGACTTCCGCCGTAATCCGGGCTTCTTCAGCCACCGGAATGTCCGAGGTTCCGGCTGTGACAACGACGATCAATCCGGTGGGGACTGTTTTCGGATTCGAGACGGATACGATGCGGGCCATTTCATGATACACCATGCCCCGGGAAAGGCGTCTGAGTTTTTTGGCGACTTCGGGCGAGATACGGGTGGCCAGAAACGGCCCTCCGGATTTCAGCAGGCGGCGGGCGATGGCAAGGACCTGAGCCGGAGTTTTCCCCTCGCAAAGGATTACTTCGGGAAATCCTTGTCGAAGGGAACGATGGTGATCCACCGCAGCAAATCCCAGATCTTCAAATGGGAGGGTCCGTAGTTGCTGAATGGCTCCGGGAACAGAGACCGTTCCCCTTCGAACCTGCGCCAGCAGATGAGTCAGGCGATCGGGATTCATAGGCGAGTCGTCGGCTCGAACGTCGTCATGCTGGTAGGAAGCAGTCCGTCCGTTTCGCCTTTTGCCGTCCGTGACATCAGGTCGCTCACAATATGGCGTGGGTTGTGCCTTTCAAACAGGGCACGATAAATGCCCACCACGATCGGCATATCCACTTTATGGGCTTGGGCCAGGGCCATAGCCGCACGGGTGGTGGGAATTCCTTCGGCGACCGTTCGTGTGCCGGTTGCCAGAGTGGTCACATCCAGACCCTTGGCCAATTGCACCCCGACCTGATAGTTCCGGCTCAGAGGTCCGGTGCAGGTCAGGACGAGATCCCCCAATCCCGAAAGACCATAGAATGTGGCCATTTCACCGCCCAAAGCCCGCCCTAAACGAATCATCTCGGCTAATCCTCGGGTGATAAGGGCGGCACGGGCATTGC
>JBDIVP010000367.1:0-3184 GCA_039794325.1 Candidatus Inrsubterrania sp. | reverse complement strand
ATGTCTGACCAGGCCACGCTCTGTTCAGGTAAAGCATATGAAACCGGCGGTCAAGCCTCATCACCCAATCCGGCAAACTCTCCGTCAAAGTTTGAAGTTCCTGATCCCAACGATGCAGTTCCGACCTCAAGAATGACAGTTCAAAGGGTCGCACAAACACCCCCTGGCATTCACACTCACCCTGGAGACCCGACCGGGAACCCACGGCATGCTCCTGAACCCATATCCCGACTCCCTCACGGCCCAGGATCCGAAATTCCACATGTACTTCCTGCGAACCCTGCCGACCGAGCGTTTCCCATGCCTGGAAATACCGTTTACGATCATCCTCATAAATGATCCGGTAAAACATGGTCGGATCATTAAGGAAGCAGTCGGGAGGCAATCCCATGACATGGTGAATCAAGGGACTTAAATAGGTAAATTTCCGTTCATCGCCGCGTTGAATACACCGGTATGGAGCAACGGCAAATGACTCTGAGATTGGGAAGAGGTCTTTCGAAACAGGGTCCATAAGCTTGTAAAACCGGCAATCGCCGATTATTCCCCATCAGCTCATTACGAATCCGATAAAAAACCGCAAAGCCCCACTTAGGACAACCGACCTGTGAACCCTTGCGGAGAAACAGGCAGAGAGGCAGGCGATGGGGACTCAGGAATGGCAAGACGGGAAATCTCTTCGGCAGAAAGAGGTGCGGACGGCAAGTCAATTTGAAATCCGATAATTCTCCCATCAGAAATCAGCAACCGAAAAACCCCGAATTGTTGTTGAACGATCCGACCGGCCACGGCAAGCCCGTCAAAAGGAGAAAGGCCGGAAGGGTCGTCATGGTCATCGTCCTTCTTCATATCCTCAAGAGAAACCAGGGTGAACCGCGGGAAAGTCTCGGGCGTTTTCCACAGAAATCGTACGGAAACCAGAGTTTTCCCTGATGAACAGAGGTTGGCCTTGGTCTCAACGTGCAAACCGCGCTCTCCAACAGTTCCATCTTTCAGGAAGAACAACAATCCATTAAAGATGGCCTGAAGCAACCCCTGCCGGTCAATAGTGAGGGCCGGCAAAGCATCAAAGTAGGCTTTTTCCACAAGAACCTTTCGGAAAGCCGGATGAGCCGCCAAAAAAGCCAGACTCACATCCAATATCTCATGCACATACACCCGAGAGGGAAGAGCTTGCGAAACAGATTGCACATACCCTCGAATTTCATTGGTCAATTGCTTGATAGTCTGCAAATCCCGCCCCACTACTTGCTCCATGCATTTGGTGAACTCCATATCGTCTTCCCTCAATCGGGCCAATTGCACCAAGGCCTTCATGGAAGTTAATGGAGTCTCCAACTCCTGGGTCAAGCCGCGAGTCATCACTTCCAGTGAACGGCAACGATCAATTTGACGCAACAGGTGATGAGAACGGCGTACTTCATTGCGCAACACCACATTTTCCAAAGCCAAGGTTGACTCCTGAATGAGGGTATTCCAGACCGCCTTCCCCCCCAGCATTCGTAACAATTCAGCACCGACGGGCCCCAAAGCCAAAAACCCCAACAGTTGGCCGTTGCCGAAAAGGGGAAAGCACCATCCGATGCCCAGACGATCAAGTTCAAGCGCAATTTCCCGCTCCCAGGAATCTTTTTCATGAACTTGAAGTAACTCATCCACGGATACCCGATTTTGGGCGAACAACAGCAATTGAGGAATATCGTCCGTGAGAGTCCATTGCATGTTCAGAATGGGGTGGTCGGGAGAAAATCCAAAGGAGGCGACTCGGTCAAACCGATTGGTATCATAATCAAAAATAAAAAGAGCGGCATGCGAAGCACCAACTCCTTGCCCGATCGTCTCAATGATATTGGATCCCAATTCTCTCAAATCCTGGCTATGGGACACCTTTGCGGAAAATTGCTCCAAAACCTGCAAGCGCATTTCCCTCCCTTTCAGAATGGTCCGGGCCACCGCTCCCTTGGTCCCCACCTTCATATGATAGGCACCCATCACCGTGAAAATATGCAAAACCAATTGCACCAGAGAGTACCGGAGGTTAATTGTCCCGAACACCGATTTTTGAGCCAGTAAAAGGGCCGGATAGACCGGCTGGGAAATGAGCAACATTAAAGCAAAATACGACAGGCTTTTTTCAACATAAATCGAAAAATCCAGCCAATGAAATTTCATCAGGGTATAGGCAACCAGGGCGATATACAGGGCAAAACCCACTGTCCCGTAAGGCAAGACCTCAATTCCATACCACAAGGGAAAATTGGTGGCTCCCCCTATGTACCCGATCAAAGAGCCCACTAACAGGAAAAGGAATTGCCTTCGCCTAAGGCCTCTTTCCTGTAGAAAGGCCTGCGCCAACAAATAATGGGCATATACTACCAGCCCAAACCACCAGAGCATGCAGAGATGAAACGCAATACCGGGGATCCCCCAAAAGGGAAAAATCGAAATGGGATGGACCGCAGACACAAAGGAGGGAGTCAGATTGGAAAGGAAGAAGATGCCACCCAAACCATAATTGACGATAATCAGCCGTCGATGGGAGTCCACCGCCTTCAGCAGATACAAGACATGATGCAAAAAGGTGACCGGAATGAAAATGGCACCGGCCATTAACAGTCTGATATTGAAAAGGGCCCCTTCAGGCGTCTCGGAAATGTGCCAGAGAAAATAACCAAAACTCCATATGGCCGAAGAAATACCGAAATAGCCGAAGGTTCGATGTCGTGGATCTTGCGGGGAACGGGAATAAATAAAGGCAGCCAACCCAATGGCCGCTACCGCATTGACGAGTCCACTGAGAGCGAAAAATTCCACAGAAAGTCTTCGATTGGTCGGATGAATGAAAAACGTGAAGAGGAGTTACAAAATTGCCGCCCCCTAAACTCCGCACAGGTTAAAAGGGTTTTGAAAACGGTTAACAGTACGCCGATTCGGTGAATTAATCAAGCATTTTTTACAGGGGAAGAGAGGGAACAACCTGTTCCTTTTGCAATGTTATTCATGAAGACCGCCGGGTCCACGGCCAATTAATCGGGGAGCACAAGTCCAGGCAGGATGGTCAGATCGGAAATCGCCATGCCCTCACCTCCTCCGGAACATGCCCGATGAAGATACAAGGCATGCAGGCCGGCACGCTGGGCCCCCTGAAAGTCCTCTTCCTCATGATCCCCCACATGCAGCGCTT
>JBDIVP010000366.1:0-3184 GCA_039794325.1 Candidatus Inrsubterrania sp. | reverse complement strand
TCATCCTGGTAGGCCTGGAAGGCTTGATGTTGAGCCACCTTTCGGGAAATGGGATCGGGAGCCGGAGATTCGTCCTCTTCGACAGGAAAGCTTTCGTCAACGGCCATGACCTCCGGTGACGGGAAAGAGGCCGGACCAACGGAGAAATCCGAATGCCCCGCGGATTCCCGGACTTCTAAGGTTCCCGTGTGGGGTGATACAGGGGGTTCGCCGGACGGAGATTCGAGAAGCGAGCGGTCGGGATCAAAAAACAGCTGGACATTGGTCAGTTCTCTCAGGGTGTTCAATTCTTCATAGGTTTTAATTTTAAAGGAATTCGTGGGAAAGGGATGATTGAACCATGAGCCCTCGATCTTGACAAAGTGACCCAGGCGAATCACGTCTCGTTTAATGGGTACAAATGGCATGCGCCCGGTTTCCTCGTTTCGTTTCTGTGCCGGTGCCGTTTTGATTATGGTAGGCGGTCGGCATCCTTTGGGGTTTCCGAAGCCTCCAATCGTGGCTCTTGCTCCGGATAACAACGTGATTAATCATTCGGAGGATGGGATGAAAAAATTAAGGTCGCGGGCGAAAAAACCGGAGGCATCCGGCATGAAAATGGGACAACTCTTGAAAAAGGCATCGGGCCGCCGGACCAGGAATCGCCTTGTGGAGCGAGCCCGGTCCCGGGTATCAATGCCCTGAGTCCCACTGTCCTCAGTGCATCAGGGTATCCTGATCGGTCGAGGAAATGTGAGGAGGCTCACCAAAGTCGGACGTGGTCCGAAGAACATCTTCCAGCCGTTTTCTGAGAGAGGCCAAATCCTTGGAACGAAAGGCATGCTTGGTTTTTTGAAGAACCTGAATAGTGTCGTAAAGGGATTCACGAAGGCGAAAGTAATCCGTTGAGGATGGCATGGGAGCGGAGCCCTGACCCTGCCCTCTTTGCAGAAACCGGGTAACCCCGTCAAATTGCAATTTCAATTCATTCCATTGGGGGTCTCCCAATAAAGCGTCCTCCACGGCCGGGTCCGAGATAAAGGTGCTTTGTGATTGAAGGGCTTCCTCAATGGATGCTAAACGTTGTGCCCGGTGGTCGGCTTCTTTCTTGGCCTTTTGAACCGCCCGAAGGACCTGTTTATGTTGAATGCCTTTTTGGACCGCCGACAGCAGGTTGGTAAAATTAATAGGTTTGATGAAATATTCCAACACATGCAAGCGGACCGACTCGACGGCCGTCGGAAGAGAAGGATAACCGGTTACGACAATCACGGGTAACTGTAGCGCCCGGGATTGCATATCCTGGATGAGTTCCATGATCCGGTTTCCCGGCATGTTCAGGTCGGTGATCAGGACATCGAAGTCCCAAGGTCCGTTCAAAAGACGGCGCAATTCGTCCGCATTGCGAACCGTCTGGCAATCATACCCTTCTTCCTGAAACAGGTCGGACGTGGCTTCCAAAAAGGTTTCTTCGTCGTCGGCCAGGAGAATGTTTCCGAGGGAAGTTGGCATGGCGATCCTTTCTTTGACCGAAGCTGGTGAAGGAGTGGTACGAACGGTGACACGTTTGAGAATCAGGATGGTTCTTGGCTCGCCCCGTACAGCGGAAATACGAGCGAAAAGGTGGTCCCCATTCCTTCCGTTGTGGAGCATTGTATTCGCCCGCCCATGGATTCCACTAAATTTTTGGAAACGGCTAATCCCAGACCCAATCCAGCCCCGGCCTCTCCGTATTTGGTGGTAAAAAAGGGGTCAAACATCCGGTCAAGCACATTCGGGGGGATCCCCATTCCGAAATCCGTGACGGAAATGGTCACCGTGTGAGGGGCATGCGCGGCGGAGACGAGAATTTCTGAAGGGGGGCAAGAGGCATCCATAGCGTTGTGTATGAGATTGCAGAGTACCTGAATCAAATCGCCCGGAGCAATGGCTACTCGGGAGGTGGTGAGGGCAAATGATGTGGTCAGTGACAGGCCTTTTTTCCCGGCCACCGCCTGCATGATATCCACTGCGGATCGGATGACCCATTCCACATCAACGGGATCCACTTTAGGAGGGGCCGGACGATACAGTTTGTAAAACTGTTCGATTGTGAGAGTCATCCGTTCGATGCAATTTTGCATTTTCTCGGTGTATTTGTATTTGGGGTGGTCAGCGGGAATGGCGCGTTTGAGAACAAGAAGGGATTGCGCAATACTGGCCAGAGGGTTGTTGATTTCATGGGCGAGTCCGGCGGAGACCTGAGCCAACGTGGCCAGCTTTTCCATGTGCATGCGGCGTTGTTCCAGTTCTTGTATGCGGGAGGTGCGCCTGGCGACTTCCCCTTCCAATTGTTCAGCATGCCGGCGAATCTGGTCCTCCATCCTTTTCCGTTCGGTCATATCCTGGGCCACGTAGGCACATTTCAAACCGGTGGAAGCCGTATGAAGAAGGGGAGTCACGGTTACCGCTACCCATCGCTCGCCTTGCGGATGCGGGTGGGAATACTCGAAGGATACGGCTTGTCCGGTTTGAAAACAGGCATGGGAGTGCGTGAGCCAGATCCGAAGGATTTCAGGGGGCGTAAACCGGCTGCACCATTGACCGGTCAACTGGTTCAAGGGGATGCCTAGAAACTCACCGGTCGCATTGGTGTCCGAAATGTGGCGCAAATCATCGCCCGTCACTTCCAGGATTCCCATCATGATGGGCGCGCTGTCAAACAGGTTTTTCAGGGTGGACTGGCTGGCCCGGAGGGCATCCTCCATCTGTTTTTGTTCGGTGATATCTTCCGAAATGCCCAGGAGAAATCGCGGGACGCCGGCTTCGTCAAAAATGGGAAGTTTTTTGGTATGGAGGATGCGAATGCCTTTGTTACGGGTGTGAATGGGCTCTTCAGGAATGTCAAGCAGCGTGCCCTCAGCCAGGACCGCTCGATCCTTTGCCGTAAAAAAGGTGGCTTCCTCTCCAGGAAAAAAATCAAAATCGTTTTTGCCGATCAGGTCCTCCCGTGAGTATCCCAGAAGGCGTTCACCCGCCTGATTAAACCGGACAAATCGAAGATCACGGGCGTCTTTGACGAAGACCATATTGGGAAGATTTTCCAATATGGTGTCGGTCAACCGTTCGGCAGCATGGGAGGCGTGTTCGGCTTCCCTCTGCTGGGTGATGTCCTCAACCATGCCCGAGAGGTATTCCACGGTTCCCGACGTATCCCGGACGGCGT
>JBDIVP010000365.1:0-3200 GCA_039794325.1 Candidatus Inrsubterrania sp. | reverse complement strand
ATATCTGGTGGCCACCATGACCATGAGTGTCATGAAAGTCATGGCCGTCGGCAGTCTGATGGTGCTGTTTGCCTGGGCGTTTTATGATTACGATATTTTTCGGATGGGGATAGCCTTGCTCCCGTTTATTCTGAACCTTGTGCTCTCCGGATGGATCATCGGGGTGTTGACCACCTCCATCATCATGCGGTTCGGTCAGCAGGCCGAAGTACTGGCCTGGGGCATGGTGTTTCTCTTTCAGCCCGTTTCGTGCGTGTTTTATCCCATGGAGGTCTTGCCTGTGTTTCTCCAACCTCTGGCCATGGCGGTTCCGCCGGCTCATGTCTTTGAGGGCATGCGGGCGGTGTTGACGGACGGCGTGTTTCCCTTCAGCCATCTGGCCTGGGCGAGCGGGCTCAATCTTTTCTTTTTACTCCTCATGGTGTCCTGGTTTTATCACACCTTCAACGTGTGCAAAGAGCGGGGCATGCTGGTCCGTGTAGGCGAATAGGTTTTCGGGGGTGGACGGATCCTCCCGATCGGACCGCCTGGGTGTACAATACAAAGAACAGGGGAGGTTCTCATGAAAGCTTCGGAATTACTCATACGATGCCTGGAACACGAAGATGTCCATTTCATCTTCGGCGTACCCGGTGAGGAAAATCTGGATGTCATGGATGCCCTGCGGGATTCCTCCATCCGGTTTGTGACCACCCGCCATGAACAGGGGGCGGCGTTCATGGCCGATGTCCATGGCCGGTTGTCGGGAAAAGCAGGTGTGTGCCTCTCGACCTTGGGGCCGGGGGCCACGAATCTCATCACCGGCGTGGCCGATGCCAATATGGATCATGCGCCGTTGGTGGCCATCAGCGGGCAGGCCTCCCTCGATCGCCAACACATTGAATCCCATCAATATATTGACCTACCGGCCCTTTTCAAGCCGGTGACCAAGTGGAACACGGAAATCGTCCGGCCCCGGATGATTCCCGAGACCGTCCGAAAAGCCTTCAAAGTCGCCCAAACCGAAAAACCCGGGGCCATCCATCTGGTCCTGCCGGAAGATGTGGCGGCACAGGAATCGCCCGGCCTGGCTGACATGACGCCGTTAAAAGTGCAGGCCCCCTTTGTCCCCGATCCACAGCCCGCGCAAATACAACGGGCCCTTGCCGTTCTGAAAGATGCCGAACGTCCGATGATGCTGGTGGGCAACGGAGTCGCGCGCCGGCATGCGGAAGAAGCCGTGCGGACCTGTGCCGAAACCCTGCAAATACCCGTGCTCCATACCTTTATGGGCAAAGGCATCATGCCGGACAGTCATGCCCTGTCCCTCTATACCATCGGCATGCCGGTCCGTGACTATGCAGCCGCCGTGATGGAGAAGGCCGATGTGGTCATCGCCGTCGGGTATGATTTGGTCGAGTATGCCCCGTGCTTTTGGAATTCGAATAAGGATAAACGCATTATCCATGTGGATGTGTCGCCCGCGGAAGTGGATGCCCATTATCAAGTGGAAGTGGGGATCTTGGGAGATGTGGCCCAGTCGCTGGAGGCTCTCACCAAGGCGTTCGTGCCGTTTAGTGCGGGATGGGCGGTTCGCGCCCGTGAAACCGTCTTCAATGGATTGGAGAAGGAACATGCCCTGCCCCCAACCTGGCCGCTGCGTCCCCAACAGATAGTGCGGGACCTTCGCCGGGCGCTGGCCCCGGATGATATCGTGATTTGCGATGTCGGCGCGCATAAATTATGGATGGCCCGCATGTTCCCCTGCGAGGCGCCCAATACCTGCCTGATCTCGAATGGGTTTGCGTCAATGGGCATGGCTCTGCCCGGAGCCGTGGCCGCTCAGCTCCTGTATCCGTCCCGCCGTGTGGTCGTCGTGACAGGGGATGGCGGATTTCTGATGAATTCCCCTGAATTGGAAACGTTGGTCCGCTTGCAGCTGCCGGTCGTCATCCTTATCTGGCGGGATAACGGCTATGGCGTCATCCGTTGGAAGCAAATGCGGGAATTCGGCCGAACCTCCGGGGTAGATTTCGGGAACCCTGATTTTACGATCTTTGCCAAAGCCTTCGGAGCGGATGGCTTAAAGATAGAGGGACCGTCCGAACTCCTCCCGGCCTTGACGCAGGCATTGGGGAGCGGGCGTCCGACGATCATCGATTGCCCGGTGGACTATGAAGAAAATCTGCGCTTGAGCGATTATCTAACACAGATTCCCTGATCATGCCTCCTTTCTGCTTTTAGGTGGGCTGGCCCTTTAAGCGTGCAAGCCGGTCGTCCTTCAGCTCTACCCAGAGAGATTTCTCTCGGGTGACCGTGACGGAGCCGGGCTTGAATCCTTTCCCCTTCTTCACAAACTTTCGCAACGTATATATCACCTCACCTTTTCCGCTCTTGCGCAGGTCGCTGAACCAGAGGGTCAGCATGGCGGCATCCTTTAACGTTTCCGGCGGAACCGCCGCACCTTTCTCCAACCGAATGATGACATGGGAACCTGGTGTACCACGGGCGTGGAGCCAGACGTCATCCGGTTTACCGACCTTGAACGTCAAGTCGTCATTATCCTTGGCCGTCTTCCCGACTAAAATAGGAATGCCGTCCAATGAGGTAAACGTGCGATAGCCTTGCGGGGCCCCCGCCCGTTTGGTGGGCGGGCTTCCAGGCTGAGTTGGTGGTGAAAGTTGACGGGATGATGGCGAGGGCCTCTTCGGCGGCAAAGACTGAAGTCTCTCATCGGAAGGCAGTTGGCCCTGTTCCAATTCCGCCAGTTGAAACTCTAGGGCTTCGACCGTCTGCCTGGCCGCTTCCACCCGTGGGAGCAAATGTTCCTGTGCGGCCTGGAATTTATGAAATTTCTTAAAGTAATCCTTCATGTTCCAGACGGGATCCTTTGTGGGATCCAGTGGAAGCGTCAGTTCGGGTAACGACGGATCGTAGTAATCCACCACGGTCACCTGGGCTTGTCCTTTCTGAAGCGAACCGAGCTGAGCTTTCAACAACTCCCCATAGCGCCCATACTCACGGTAGCGTTCGACCTTTGTCACATCTTCTTCCAAAGCATGAAGTTTTTTTCTGGCTTGTTTCAGCGCTTTTCGAGTGTGAGCCGTGTGCTGTTGGAGAACCGCCGTGGCGGTGTGGGTGGCTTCGGCATCGTGATAACGCTGTGCTAAGGCATACGACAAAGGAAACCGTCCGGCAAATGTCTGATCACGGCTGCCGGA
>JBDIVP010000364.1:0-3229 GCA_039794325.1 Candidatus Inrsubterrania sp. | reverse complement strand
GTGGAAGGGCCATCGCTCAACGGATAAAAGGTACGCCGGGGATAACAGGCTGATCTCCCCCAAGAGTTCACATCGACGGGGAGGTTTGGCACCTCGATGTCGACTCATCGCATCCTGGGGCTGAAGCAGGTCCCAAGGGTCGGGCTGTTCGCCCGTTAAAGCGGTACGAGAGTTGGGTTCAGAACGTCGTGAGACAGTTCGGTCCCTATCTGTTGTGGGCGTAGGTGATTTGAGAGGGCCTGTCTCTAGTACGAGAGGACTGAGATGGACGGACCGCTAGTGTGCCGGTTGTCGCGCCAGCGGCAGTGCCGGGTAGCTATGTCCGGTTTAGATAACCGCTGAAAGCATCTAAGCGGGAAGCTAGCCTCAAGATTAGATCACACGGAGGGTAACCTCCCTAAAGGCCACTCGTAGACGACGAGTTTGATAGGCTGGGTGTGGAAGGGCTGTGAGGCCTGAAGCTGACCAGTACTAATCGGCCGTGCGACTTAACAACATTTGTTCTTGATAGACATGGTCTTGTAAAAGTGAGGAGAAAAAGTAAGGAGTGAAAAGGGGCAGGTTCAATTCAAGCCTTCTTTCTCTTAATCTACTCCTCACTGGAAGGAATTCTCGGTGACCATACCGGAGGGGTTCCACCCGTTCCCATTCCGAACACGGAAGTTAAGCCCTCCAGGGCCGATGTTACTGCAGCTGTGAGGCTGTGGGAAAGTAGGTCGTTGCCGAGATTTTAAAAGAAAAGCCCAGAGATCACCGATCTCTGGGCTTTTTTTCGTTCATGTACTTTCTCATTAAAGTATTTTTCTTCTGGTCATTCTTAGGTCCTAGCGAAGTCATGATAGACTTGTCCAACTTCGGAGTAGGCTGCGTGTGGTCTATGAATAGCATCGTAGAGGGTCCCGAATGTGGCGATATTTTCTGGAACTTTTGAGCGAATTAATTCATTTTGAACTGAACTTAGTGGGCTGACGATACAAACGTCACCTCCCTGAGAGGTGAAGAATTCCTTTGCGAACATCAAAAGATTTATGGCTCCTGGATCCAAAAAAAATACCGGGGTCAAATTTAAAATGATATGTCGGGCACCCTGAGCAATGAGATCCTCCAAAAGTTGAAGAAACATATTACTGTCTGATTCATCGAATCGGCCAAAACATTCAATTATGGTGAATTGATTCCTTTTCCTTTGTTCACAGTACATGGAAGACTCCGGAATGTGGGATTTGTGGTTTTTCCATTAATATTTTTTCGGCAAAAAAATAAAAAGGTAAAGGAAATATTCCTAATAGAAAATTTGGCTGGAAAATTTTTTAGGGAATTTTCAATTTTTAATTAATTTTTAAAGGGGGATATCGGTGAGGGTAACTCGATCAAGATCGCATTTTAAAACGGCTCAAAAATTTATTCCTGGCGGAGTTAATAGTCCGGTGAGGGCATTTCGATCGGTTGGGGGAGATCCCTTGTTTATTAATAAAGCCAAGGATGCCTGCCTTGAGGATGTTGATGGAAATACATTCATAGATTATGTCCTTTCTTGGGGGCCCATGATTTTGGGTCACAGTCATCCCCGAGTGACCAAAGCCATTTCGGATGCGATCAAACGGGGAACCAGTTTTGGGGCTCCCTGTGAAGGGGAAGTTGAACTGGCCAGGTTGATTGTTAAAACCGTTCCTTCAATTGAAAAAATTCGGTTGGTTAATTCAGGCACTGAGGCGGTTATGAGTGCTATTCGATTGGCCCGTGGATTTACCAAGCGGGACACCATTCTTAAATTCGAAGGTTGTTACCATGGCCATGCTGATCATTTGCTGGTTAAGGCCGGGTCAGGTGTGGCCACCCTCGGAATTCCGGACAGCCCCGGAGTCCCTGGTGCATTTGCCAGGCATACGTTGACTGCCCCCTACAACGATTTCAAAGCCACGGAAAGATTGATTCATAAGCATGCAGGAGAATTAGCTGCCATCATCGTGGAGCCGGTAGCAGGAAATATGGGTGTGGTTCTCCCTCATGATGAGTTTCTGCAATGGCTGAGAATGATTACCCAAAAATACGAAATCCTCCTTATATTTGATGAGGTAATCACGGGATTCCGGGTCCATCCTGGTGGGGCACAGGCCAGGTTTAAGGTTAGGCCAGACTTGACATGTCTGGGGAAAATTATTGGAGGTGGCCTGCCGATTGGGGCCTATGGCGGAAGAAACGAGATAATGCAAATGATTGCACCTTTAGGGCCGGTTTATCAGGCTGGTACCTTGTCAGGCAATCCGGTTGCGGTGGCTGCCGGGTTAGAAACCTTAAGGCAATTGAAGAGGCCAGGGGTCTATCAGGATTTGGAACAAAAATCCCAACTCTTGGCCGATGGGTTGGGAGAAGCGGCCCGAAAGGCAGGAATTGGTTTTTACCAGACCCGGGTAGGGTCCATGTTAGGGGGATTTTTTACCGATAGTCCGGTCACGGACTACCAATCTGCTAAAAAATCAGACACCAGTCGCTACGCAAAGTTTTTTCACGCTATGCTTAAAAGAGGTTTTTATTTTGCCCCTTCCCAATTTGAAGCGGCTTTCCTCTCAACCGCTCATAAGCAAACCCAGATCCGTCAAACGATTTTAGCGGCGAACGATGTCTTTCTGGGGTTATGACCCCTTCAGGATCTCCACATGCCGCTTTTCTAAAGGCGAAACCTGGAAAATGTGTGTATGTGAGGTGCGTAGCTAAGCGGAGCCCCTGAAAAATTGGGGCCCTGTGGTTATTCATCGTCGTCCTCATCGTCCTCCGCTTCAAGGGCGGCCTGCCTGGCTTGTTCCTCCATGGCATTGTGAATCAACATCCGAATGAACATGGAGATGACGGAACCTTTTTCGAGGGTTCCGCCGGGAGGAACGGCGATACGCCCTTCTTCAACCATTTTATCAAGCCATTTTTTTTGATCGGGGGTGATATGTAAGGGAATTTCCACAAGTGGTACTTTTCCGAATATATCCATTATAAACCAACCTCCTTAAATTTGGATTTTCTCGGTTGAACCGAAATTAAATTGTAATGATGGTTGTGACTCTTGCAAGTCGAGAAGCACACTCCGGGATAAAGGGAAAAGGCGTTTAGGCCTTTATCGATAAGACCACGTGTCCTTTTGGTTTGTCAATCAATCTACGAAATTTGTGAAAATTCGAAAGGGCAGGCTCTGGAACTGATGCGGGGTAATACGGTGGGAATGATGGTTTACATCAGG
>JBDIVP010000363.1:0-3236 GCA_039794325.1 Candidatus Inrsubterrania sp. | reverse complement strand
GCATCGTAAAGCCCTTCAAGCACATGCGGGGATTGTGGGCGAACGTCCCCCGATTGCCGTAGAGGTCTTCATAGGTTTGATGGTCGTAATTCTGCTCGACCCGCATGACCACCCCGTTCCGCACGAACGCCCGAATCCGACACGCGTGGGTGTCATTGGGGGAACAGCACCAGGTAAACGAACTGTCGTACCGGTATTGATCGTGATACACCCGCTCCCAGGAGCGATCCGGATATTCACCCAAGGGATTGCCCACTTCAATGACCGGCTGTAAAGCCGTCAACGCCAGCGCTTTATCCGCCAACGCCACCGCCGCTACGGTCCCCGCCGAGACCTTTAAAAATTGTCGTCTAGAAAGAAACATTGAGAATACCTCCTGGTTAAATTCTTCTCACTCACCGAAATGAAAAAGGTTGCCGCCTTTTTCCTTTCTTGCATTTAAGACCTGCTATGGCATTACCTCCTTTCTTCCCATGAAGAGACATTTAAATTGACGCAAAAAACACCAACATAAAATGACGGTGAGAAGAATATAGGCAAAGGTCATTCCCAATCTCAGAATCCAGAACTATCAATAAAAAACATTGTTTTACAAAGAAAATTTTTCAACAGACCCAAAAACTTCAAAAAACATAATCTCAAAATTTCAAGCAAATATTCTTTAATGGTGGCTAAAACTTGAGAGTCACTTTTTTTTAAATGAAACGTTTTTCCGACTCACCATCCAGGCTACGCTCCAACTTTAGGATGTGAATGGTTTAATTCTGGCAGACCTCCTTTCTTTTTCCTAAAAGACAATAAGAGAAATGGAGTGTGACTTGGGCGGAAATAGCAACTATGCGATCGGACCGAACCTGATGGAAATAATAAACACCTGACTGCCCTTCCTAATACTTCGAAGAGGTAATACCCACCACCTGAGGATTTCACTTGGCCATGAAGGCATAAATGGCCTACTTATCCCACATGCCTGCCCCTGACAATGATGGATCGGATTCGAATTCCGGTAGGCCTCACTCTGGACTCCTACCGCGAAAGCACGTGAAGACTAAGCAAGAAAGGTCTTATCCGCTTAGGCGCCCCAAATAATAGGAAGGGAGAAGGACTGCACTGGGGTCATGCCTTGACTCAAGAATAACCCAACCGATATTTATGATTTCGATTTCTTTTTGATTCCGAGTTTTTTTAATCTGCTTCGTAGAGTGCTGGGGTGCAACCCGAGATACTTGGCCGCGCCCAAAGGGCCATCGACCCTCCCTTCACACGCATCCAGCGCCTGTAAAATCTGCGTCCGTTCCAAGTCCTTTAATTGCCTTGATGAGCCTTGCACTTTCTCCGATGTGGCGGCTGCTGGGCACCCCAACATTAGCTCTTCTACATTGACCACCGTGGATTGCGAGAGAATCATGGCCCTTTCAATAATGTTTTTGAGTTCCCGTACATTCCCAGGCCACGAATATTGAATAAGCATTTCCATAGATCGCTCATCAATTTCCTGTGCACTACGATTAAATTGCTGCCGGTTTTTTTCCATGAAATGCCGGACGAGAAGGGGAATGTCATGTAATCGCTCCCGAAGAGGAGGCACCACAATGGGAAAAACATGTAATCGATAATATAAATCCGATCGAAAACGCCCTTCCGTAATCGCTTTGTTTAAGTCAGCGTTTGTCGCGGCGATAATCCTGACGTCCACATCTTTTCCCTGTATGCTCCCCACCCGCTCGACAACTCCATCTTGAAGGACCCTGAGCAACTTGGCCTGAGCTTCAATCGGCATTTCGCCGATCTCGTCCAGAAAGAGGGTTCCCCCGTTGGCCAATTCGAATTTTCCGGGCCTTCCCTGATCAGCTCCGGTAAACGCCCCCTTTTCATGCCCAAATAATTCGCTTTCCACCAACCCTGAGGGGAGTGCGGCACAATTGACCCTGACAAATTGTTTGTCTCGTCTCGAACTTAATTCATGGATAAGCCTGGCCAGAAGCTCCTTTCCGGTTCCAGTTTCTCCCATAATCAATACGGAGCTATTGGTTGGAGCTACAGCATGGGCCAATTCCAGAACCTTTTTAAACTTCTGGCTGTTGCCGATCATGGCCCCAAAATCATGGGTGACCTTGATCTCTTCCAACAGATAGGCATTCTCACGGGCTAACCGGTCACGGAGACGGTTAATTTCCTCATACGACCGGACATGATCAATAGCAAATGCGATTTGCGTGGCAACCTGACGCAAAAATTCCACATTCTCCGGATCAGGCTCTCCCGATTCAATGCTTCCGATATTCAATGACCCAATACAATTGCCTCCAATGATCATAGGCAGATTGATCATCCGACCCAGGCCTTCTTCAAAATAAAAGGCATCCTCTAAGAAAACCTGCTTTTCTTGAAGATAGGGTCGAACATGAATAGTCCGATGTTTGAAGACCCATCCCATCGCGCTTCCTTCACGTGGGATGATTGCATCGCATTTAAGTCGAACAACCGGCATACTTGTTTCCACGGCATAGAATCTAAAGGCGTCAAGATCTTCGTGGTACAAGGTAATCTCGGCCCGCTCCCATGGGACGATTTGCTTGATATGACCCGTAATGGCTTTCCATAAACTTTCCGTATCCCGCTGAGAATTGAGGATATTCGTAACTTCCAAAAGGGTTCGATAAAAATTTCTCCCAATCCTCTGATGTAAATATGCACTTTTTTCTTCAAATAACATATGCAACTCTTTATTGAGACCGGACAAGCCCTTAGTAGCGGTGAACTAAAAGGCAATCTTATTCCATTTACATATCTATAAAGCAAACTTCAGGCCTTGAATTCATAAGTAATTAAAACTACGATATTTTTTAATATTATCTTCAATCCGAAAGGTCCGTTTTTTAAGTTTCCCAAATTTTTTAAACCTTTAGAAAAACTTTTTTACACAAATGCACCCATTTTATACTTTTTCTAAAACTAATCCCACTAAGACAAAATACTATTCATTGCCAGAGTGTGTGGAAGTGAACAGTTAAAGTGTGCAATTTCGCTCACAAATTGCTCTCCAAACAAACTTGATCCCGACTCATACCATTTTTTAAAAAAGTGATATCCTAACTCAAAAAATCATGAGTCATGAAGGTTTAATTTCAAAATCAAATTTGCTCATCACGACAACAAAAAAAAAGAGCAGGGGGCGAGCTCGCCGCCCCCTGCTCTCTCACACCACACCCCGGCGCTAACGCTTACAGCCAGGT
>JBDIVP010000362.1:0-3240 GCA_039794325.1 Candidatus Inrsubterrania sp. | reverse complement strand
AGTGCCTTGGCCGCCAACGGGCTGGCCGCGAGTGCCTTTGTCGCCACTCATGTGTCGACGGCCGCCGGAGCCCTGGGATGGCTGGGGGTGGAGTGGAGTTATCGTGGAAAACCCACATTATTGGGCATGGCCAGCGGAGCGGTGGCCGGCCTGGTGGCAATTACCCCTGCCGCCGGATATGTCGGGCCGGTATCGGCCATTCTGATCGGATTCGGGGGTGGAATTATTTGTTATCTGGGGGTCTTTTTAAAAAACAAATTAGGGTATGATGATGCCTTGGATGTCCTGGGTATTCACGGAATCGGAGGGACATGGGGTGCGTTGGCGACAGGGCTCTTTGCCAGTATGGGCGGTGGGACGGGACTCTTCTTCGGCAATCCTGCTCAAGTCCTGGTGCAAGGCCTTGGTGTGGTGGCGACGTGGGTGTTCTCCTTTGTGGGAACCTTCCTGATCCTCAAACTTGTGGACCGCGCCATTGGTCTTCGGGTTTCCAAAGATGAGGAAATCCTGGGCCTGGATCTCACCCAACATCGTGAACGAGCCTACGGATGAATCGAGGAGGCCGAGCGGATAGCCTACCGGGGGGTGTCCGGAACGAGGCGGTCCCTCAAACAAGGAGAGGGTGATGTCTATGAAGTTAATCCAAGCCATTATCAAGCCGTTTAAGTTGGATGAGGTCAAGGATGCGCTGTTGGAATTGGGGGTGCAGGGGATGACGGTGACCGAGGTCAAGGGCTTCGGGCGGCAGAAGGGTCACAAGGAAACCTACCGGGGAACCGAATATCAAATCGAATTCGTACCGAAGATCAAGCTGGAAATCGCCATTTCCGATAATCGTGTGTCCGAGGTGCTGGAAACCATTATGCGCGCGGCGAAAACGGGGAGTATCGGTGACGGGAAAATTTTTATTACCGAATTGGACAGCGTCATTCGTATTCGGACCGGCGAATCCGGGGAAGGAGCGGTGTAACGATAGCGGCCGTCTGCGGTTTCTTCCGTATACAAGACGGACCGGCTTTGGTAACCTTGTTGCCTGCCCTGATCGGGATCGGTCTTCCATTCAACATTGCCGGTCGCATGACCTCCCTGAACGGTTTCCAGGCGGGAAGCGTGGGAGGATTTCGGACCATCGGGCGATTGGCTCCGGTCCTCAACGATCAATCATACGAAAGGAGTGGCGGGCCAACTGCAGTAAGGTAATCATGGTGGATGGGGTTCTTTATAAACAGATTCTTGAAGAAGGAGGCGGTGCATGACCCCGAAAGAAGTGCTGGACTTTGCGAAAAAACACAAAGTCGAAATGGTGGATGTAAAGTTTGTGGATTTGATGGGTACGTGGCAACACTTTTCCGTTCCGACGTCGGAACTAACCCTGGATTTGTTCAAGGATGGATCAGGGTTTGACGGATCGTCCATTCGCGGGTGGAGAATGATCCAGAACAGCGACATGTTGGTGGTGCCTGATCCCAATACCGCCGTCTTGGATCCGTTTACGGAGATTCCGACCTTGAGCATGGTGGCCGATGTTCAGGACCCCATAACCCGGAGCATTTACGAGCGGGACCCGCGGGGCGTGGCGCTCCGGGCGGAGCAATACCTGAAAAGCACCAAACTCGGGGATGTCTCTTATTGGGGGCCTGAAGCCGAGTTCTTCATTTTCGACCATGTCAGTTTCGATCAAAACAGCCACTCCAGTTATTACTTCATCGATTCGGAGGAAGGCATCTGGAATTCCGGCAAGGACGGCCAGAATCTGGGATCCCGCCCCCGGCATAAGGAAGGCTATTTCCCCGTGGCGCCGGTGGATTCTCAACAGGATATCCGCTCTGAAATGTGCCGGGTCATGGAACAGGTCGGCATTCGTGTCGAAAAACATCATCATGAAGTCGCCACCGGCGGGCAGGGGGAGATCGACCTGCGGTTCGACACCCTGGTGAAAATGGCCGATCAAATGATGATGTATAAATATATCGTGCGGAATGTGGCCAGACGGCACAACAAGACGGTCACCTTCATGCCCAAACCGCTCTTCAACGATAACGGCACCGGCATGCATACCCATCAAAGTATCTGGAAGGACGGCAAGCCGCTGTTTGCCGGAAAAGAATATGCGGGTATTTCGCAAATGTGCCTGTACTACATCGGGGGCATCTTAAAGCATGGCCAGGCCCTGGCGGCGTTTACCAATCCCACCACGAACTCGTATAAGCGGCTGACGCCGGGGTTTGAAGCGCCGGTGCTGCTGGCCTATTCCAGCCGCAATCGGTCGGCGGGCATCCGGATCCCCATGTATTCGCCCAGTCCCAAAGCTAAACGTATTGAAGTCCGGTTTCCGGATCCGTCCTGCAACATGTATTTGGCCTTCAGTGCGATGCTCATGGCCGGCCTGGACGGCATTCAGAATAAAATCCATCCGGGCGAAGCGATGGACAAAAATCTCTATGATCTGGAACCGGAGGAATTGGCCAATGTGCCGACCATGCCGGCCAGTCTGGAAGAGGCGCTCAAGAATCTGGAAAGCGATTATGAATTTCTGTTGAAGGGCGGGGTGTTCAGTGAGGATCTGGTCGAAGCCTGGATCGCCTATAAACGGACCCATGAAGTGGATGCATTGCGCGTCCGCCCGAATCCGTATGAGTTTATGATGTACTTCGACTGTTAAGGCTCACGCGGGCCGGGTCGCCGGTTGATGCGGGTCAGGTATCAGGATCCGGACGAACGCCCGGGTCGGGACGACGTGGACGCGGTCCGCGTGGTTCCCGATTCCGGGCGTTCGTGCGTGGGAAAGCGTTGAAGGAACCGTTGATGGATGACCTGCATGCGGGAGGTGATGGCGGCTTCCAAATCGGCCGCACCCTGTTGCCAGTCGGCGGCCACAAACCCTAGACGGCGCGCCAAAAACACCATTTCTTCGGAACCGGATGCGGGAAGAATTAGATCCTGAGCATGCCCCCGAACAATTCGGAGAGCATCAATCACTTGTCGAAAAAACAGATAATCGGTGGCGAGGTCGGCGGCTTCCCGCTGAGAAAGGAGGGAGGTCTGTCCCAACGCCTGGAGGGCTTGAACCGTGTTGGGCGTCCGAATGGCAGGAAGATTCGCCCCGTGCATCAGTTGAAGGTATTGGGCCGTATATTCAATGTCGATCAATCCGCCGGGGCTATATTTGAGATGAATGGAGCCGGAAGGCACCAGTTCTTTCATTTGTCGCATGCGGAGATGAAGGGCGGCCGGGAGGTC
>JBDIVP010000361.1:0-3263 GCA_039794325.1 Candidatus Inrsubterrania sp. | reverse complement strand
GGCGCCTTGCCCGCCACCATCCTGGCTCTGGCAGTGGATGGATTACTGGCTCGAATTGAACAGGGCGTCAAACCCCGGGGACTGGATCCGATCCGGTAGATCGGTAGAGATGACACCTCACCCCCTTCCACTCGGTGCTCCCCTCCCTCTGGAAGGATGACCCCATTCATCCATTTATCTGATAAGGGAATTTTTCACATAAAATCACACGAGCAAGACCGGTGAAATCCGGCCGCTGAGGTTGCCCGGTGAGTATAATGCGGGTATAGTGAAATTATTCATGCATTTCGACCATTTATCCATCATCGGTTCATGATGGACGAAAATAATCCATTCCGTTGCCCCTCTTGGATTGCGGACAGTACACATAACATTCAGGAAAATCTGAGACACAAAAGTTAATCAAGCCGAAACTCCAAATCGAGGATCGGCTGTTTTCCCTTTCATTTTCTCGTCTATCAAAAATGCAGTCGGTCAGTCCCCTGCTTCCATTCGGTTCCATCAGGATGAAGGGGAGAGAGCCGATTGTCGCAGCAGAGCAAGGGAGTCACCATGACATCACAAACCGATCCGTCCATCACGATAGATGTTCCATTAGTCAGGGAGGACCCTGACATTCTTAAAGCGCAGGTGGCCCGCGGCCTGCAGGCTACCCCCAAAACGCTTCCCTCCAAACTCTTTTACGACGAGCGAGGCTCGACCCTGTTCGAACGAATATGCGAGTTGCCGGAATATTATCAAACCCGAACGGAGCATCAGCTGCTCACCACATGGGCCGACGAAATCGTGGACATCAGCGGAGCAGAGGAACTCGTGGAGCTGGGTTCCGGGGCCGCCACCAAAACCCGGGTGCTGCTTGATGCCATGTCCAAAGCCGGCCAACTACGCTGGTACGTTCCTTTCGATGTCGACGAAGCCATCGTCCGGCGAGTTTCCGAGGAATTAATACGCGAGTATCCGGGACTCCAGATTCATGGCGTCGTAGGCGATTTCCTTTTCCATCTGGAGCATATTCCCGAGGGCGGAAAACGGCTGGTCGTTATTCTTGGAGGAACCATCGGCAACCTCCTCCCAAGCGCGGCTCAAACCTTTCTGACCACCGTCCATAGCGAAATGGCATCCGGAGATGCGTTTTTATTAGGAGTGCAGCTCATTACCGATCGGAAACGACTGGAAGCGGCCTATAATGATGCACAGGGTATCACCGCGGCATTCAATAAAAATATTATTCGGGTTCTTCGAGGCAAATTCGGAATGCAAAGCAAGCCCGAGTTGTTCGATCATGTGGCACGATACAATGAGGAGGCCCATCGCATCGAAATGTGGCTCCGCTCACGGGAAGAGCAGATTCTGACGATCCCGGATTTGAACCTAGAAGTGTCCCTCCAAAAAGGCGAAGAAATCCGTACCGAAATCAGCACCAAATACGACCGCCCCCTGGCTGAAGAACTGCTGAAGTCTTCCGGCTTTCGAATGGTCAAATGGTACAACGACCCAGACAACCTGATCGGTCTGGCCTTGGCACAAAAGCCTTGATGATCGTCACAAGGAGACGCTCCACTCCTTCCTCCCATGATCTATCTCAATCCAGCCGGGCTCTCGCCTTTCCGGGATGAGGTCCAACAGGCAATCACCAGAACCCTCCAAACATTCAGCGGGCTTTTATTTTCTGAATCCGGTATTCAGCATTATCGTGCCACCATTCAGCAATGCCGGCGAACCATTGCGGATTGGCTGGAGGCTTCTGATGACCAACGCCTTGCGTTCATGCCCAATACCACAACCGCCTGCAGCCTTACCCTCTCCAGAATCCGTTGGCGGGCGGGAGACCGTGTGGTCACCACCATCCATGAAAACTCCACCATTCTTCAGGAAATCACCGAACTGAAGTCTCGGGGCGTCGATATTCTGTCTGTCGATCCGAAAGCACCCTCCAATCTGCTCCCGGAACTTGAACAAGCCATACGGCACCAATCCATTCGGGCGATTATCATCAGCCATGTCTCCCATCTCGACGGACGAATCTTTCCCATCGAACTCATCCAGGATCTGGCTCAATCGCACCAAATTCTGCTGATCGTGGACGGCGCCCAGGCAGTCGGACAGATTCCTGTCTCCTTTCAGCATCTCCGACCCGACGCGTATTTTTTCCCCGGCCATAAATGGTGTGGAGGTCCCATGGGAACCGGGGTTTTGATCACGGGCAGGAAAGGTGAGCACATGGGCGGACAGCAAAGAACAACCGGAAATTCAATTGGTTACGATCAACCGGATTGGACCAATATGGAATTAGGGACTCACAACATCGGATTGATCGCAGGATTGGCCAAAGCCTGTGACCTCAAACGACAGGAGGGCTTGAAAGAGCCACAGCTCAACGCCGTCCGGACACAATGGAAAGACCGTCTCCGCAACCTTCCAGGCATCAGGATCCTCGAATGGGACGGCCCGCATGCACCCGGTATTCTCTCATTCATCTGCCTGAACCATCCCACCGAACAGAGAATGAACGCAATCGCGTCCGATCATGACCTGAGCTGGAAAACCTTTACCCATCCTTCGTTTCCCAACTATCTGGCCATCAGGATATCCTGGAGCACAGTCACTCTCACATCCGAACTTCATGCTGCGTTGTCCTTCTTGAAACAATCCTGATACCCCCTCATGAGTGGCAGGGTTTTTTTTCGTCAGGCGTTACCGCTAAGCCGACACCCTAATCTCCTTATGGTTGGACCAACACCGTCACCGAGACTGCCGTCCAATCGGAAACCGGCAATCCTGCCGGGAAGGCCTGGGCACCCATGTGGGCATCCATCGTATCGGCACTCATAGCTCCCATTGTGGGTGAATCAGGTTGGAATGATTCTACCGGCATCTCCGGCAAATATCCGCTTTCGTCGGACACCGTCTCCTCCACCGGCATGTGATCGACCATGGCGGTTTGGGGCATGCCCGAAGTTTCCATAACAGGTTGTTCACCCGGCACCCACGGATCATCGGGAACGGTAATCAACCCTCGAGTCATGCTTCCGAGCAGCTCCTGCCTGAGGCTTGCCAAATGGGCCAGGGAGTTTGTGGTGGCTGGAGGTCCACCAAGCCCTGAAGAATCCCCCCCGGCTACCGCCTGACGAATTCGCTGAGCCAATTCCTTGGTCGTACTGGCAAACACCCGAATCGTATCGACACCGGGCGGGTTGGCATAATCCCAATGGAATCCTGCCCGATTACCGGATTGCAGGGAATCCGGCAATAATACGGTGCGG
>JBDIVP010000360.1:0-3263 GCA_039794325.1 Candidatus Inrsubterrania sp. | reverse complement strand
AATTTGAGGCTTTTGCCAAACGGTGAACGGTTGGTAAAGCCAATAAACCGTTTGATCCCTTTGAACCCCAGCAAGGAGACCCCCATGAAACACGTTAAATGCTATCCATCATCCGGTCGCTCCATGATCGCGCCGAGAGCGGGAAAGTACCTTGTGGCGGTGCTGGCGGCGCTTCTGGTTTTGGATGCCCTGCCGGCCACCGTGTATGCACAAGGTTTTCTGGATAAGCTTAAGGAAGCCACGCAAAAAAGTTTGCAGAAGAAGCGTGAGCAGCAACGCCAACAACAGCTTCAGCAGCAGCAACAGCTGCAGCAATCTCAACAATCACCCAAGGGCAGGGGATGCAGCCGGGTCAGAGTCAGGCGGCTCCCGCCGTTTCGACCACCATTCAATCTTTTGATATCCGGGACATTGCGTTGGGCATGTCGCCGACGGAAGTGGAAGAGATTGTGCGGAAACTCTATCCGGACTTCCACATTACGTCGATCAACTATAACAGTTACGGTCAAAAATGGGCCGGAGTGTTGGTGGCCATGCCCAAGGGCAAGCACAAGGACGAAGTGGTGCTTGTGGATTTTGCCCAGCCGCCGTTGCCACGCCAGGTCATTGCCGTCACCCGCTACAAAGAATTTCCTTCCAACGCCACGCCTTCACTTGAAAACGTGGAAGCCGGCCTGGTTGAAAAGTATGGAACCTGGACGAAGGATGAAGCCACAAAACGGGCCGGTTCCCGCAAACTCTACGGGTGGTGGATGAATCAAAGCCCGGGCTCCTGTGTCAATGAACGACTTTCGGCCACATTCGGGCGTCTCAAGAAAATCATCGATGCCGATGGATTGAGCCGGGTCCTGGGTGATGCGTATGGAGATCCCGGCCAGTATGTGACGCCCTTCCGTGACTATGTGCCTTTGAAGGCCGATGTGGCCGCCTGTGGGAAGCAGGTGGCGGCCGAACTGCATTTCCGGCCTGATCAGCATTTAAGCCCCGTCAATAAGCTGGTTGTGGTGGTCGCCGATTTTGCGACGTTTTACGAGTCGGAGGTGGAATTTTCAAAAATGGCTAAAGACTATGAACAGCAAAAGGCCACCGATGCGGTTACGCGAGGCGGTAAACCCGCCCTGTAGTCTTAGAGGGTGTGGTGACGGAAAGCCCTCGATTCGATCTTTATCTCTTCATAGCCGATCCCTCGGGATTTTGAAACTTTCCTATGGGTCGGCTGCCTTTTCCCCTGGGCGACGGATTTTTACCTCTGCCTTCTTTTATATGATTTGACCATTTGCCTGAGCAGGCCATATCTTGAAGGAGGACTGCTTGAAAACCGGCCTGCCGCTTGGGAGGGGGAGGGTTGGTGGTGGCAGTAGTCATGAGGGGTGCACGCATGCATCACCGTCGGCATCAAATGAGTGCTTTGCCCGGAGATCTGGGGCGGTGTTGTGGGATTTCCATTATTATTTTCTCGGGGGCCTATTGGGATTGCGATGAAACCATTCATATTTCTGACATATTCGTTGATAGCCTGGGTATCGGTCATAGTCTTGTCGCCTCCGGCCGGCACGGCGGAGGTGGCCGAAGAAGAAGAGAAGCCGCGGTTGCCCTTGGGGCTGGAAGTCTTTTTAAAGAAGCCGGAACCTCAACGGTATGATCTGCATGTCCATTTGACTAATTTGAGTGACGAACCGGTGGAGGTGGATGTGAGGGATTTGCCCTGGAATCCCACTGACGGTCCAACCTGGCTTTCCGGTTTTCGTCTGGATGACAAGCGTACGGCCATAACGCAGCACCCTCCGATTGGGCGATTCGGGTCGCGTATGGTCAAGCTGCTGCCTGGAGAATCGATTCAAGATCGCATTGTACTTAATCCCCGGTTTCCGGCGCTGTTGGATGATATTGCGACAAGCGGGGTGCGGTTGGAGTGGGAGTGCCCGCCGGCTTCTCTGAAATTTATCTGCAAACCCGGCGCCCCCAATGTCATTACCATTCCCAAGGGCGACCCCGGAATACCCGATGCCCATATCATCGATGGGCAGGTTTGCCGGTCGATGGCGGAGCGAATCGGCTTAATCCGCGTGCCGGAAGGTCATGATGTTCTGTTTCTTTTGGCCGGGGAATCCCTAATGACCGATCTAGAAAAGTTGAGGTCCCGGCTCTTGGAGGTAGAAGACTATGTCCGGGAATGCTTTCCCGCCTGGACCAACAGTTGGGCGGTGAGTTTTTTTACGGACAAGAAGTATGCGGGGTTTTTGAATGAAGGGGACAATCAGCGGTATTTTGATCAAGGGCTATGGCAAGAGGCCAATATCGGGCAGTATTCCAGCCAAATCCGGACATTGTTCCGGTTCCCGTGGATTAAAAAACGGGCCGACACCGTCTATTTGTCTCTTTATCAGTCATCGCAACACGACCCCGTTTAGGGGGGAGATGAACGGAATTTGTTCAAATCTTTGGCCCCGAGACTTAGAGTGAGAAGGCAGTTGTGCCTTGTGTCGTCCTGGCGCCCCTACCCTTTTATGGATAAATAATTATAAAGGGTTACTTTAAAAAATATGGTTTAAACAAAAATAGGGGCTGTCTTCGCAATTGAAAAACAATGAATTTTCATGGAGTTATAAAATGGCTGAGTCTCCGTCCGGAAATCTCGTTCTAAGCCGGCTTGTTTTGCACGTACTCGACAAGATGCGGCCCAGTATTCAAACCGGTAGCGGATGGTATTTCTACCCACAGAAATTTTGTCTTGATAAAGGGTATATCCGGTGGGGACATTTTCCTCTTTTACAAATTCATTGGCTTAACGGTACAATGCCGGTACTCTAGAAGAACATCTCCCCCCGATTCCTTACACGTATGTACAGCATAATAGCGTGCTGCGGTTATCGTTTACTTTCCTGAAAATATAAATTTCCTACATTTGCAATTGTCGAATTCTTAATCACAAGGAGGCCAGATTGAGCAAACGAGAATGTTCCCTTTTTTTACTTATGGCTTTGTTCATGGGGTTTATCGGGGGGCTTCTGGCCAAGCACGTCGGAGGGGTATCTCTCGCCGTAGCCCAGGAAGGTGCGGAAGGCCAACCGAATTCTGAAAAGGAACTTCGGCTACCCCCACGTCTTATTTCGGAATCTCTGGTTTTGACCGACAAGGACGGCAATCCTCGGGCACGATTTGAAATTACTCCGACAGGAGAACCGCAATTGGTAATGCTCAGTCGAAAAGGCAAGGTGGTGGCTCAATTCGGGACACAGAGTTCCGGCCTGCCGGCATTTCAT
>JBDIVP010000359.1:0-3284 GCA_039794325.1 Candidatus Inrsubterrania sp. | reverse complement strand
CCAGCGTCGGATAGAGTCCTCTCTTACCCAACATAGGCTCACCATATGGAGAAAGAGAGTGGGGGATCATATTTCGCTCAAGAACATCGAACACCGCAACATACGCCCGAAAGGACTCCAATAGGGACTCCGGAGAAATAAAATTGAGGTCATCCTGGGATGTATGATAACCAGGATATTGATGATATTGGCTTCTGGCTATGGTGACCATCGGGATTCGAAATCCTGGTGAGGAATATTGACGTTCATCACTCCCGAATACATCAAAGGGATACCTGGAGTATCCCGGATCAAGATTGGCCAAGACACACCGCGCTGCCCGATCCACCCAGGAATTTCCCTTGAAGCTTTCCTTGAGAGAAAACCTCCCTGGCCCTGCAACAGTAGTTAGAACAAAACCACCAGACACATCCATCAAGGCATCTCCACGAAGATGTAGAAAGGCTAATGTTCCAATAGTTTCCGGTGCAATGACAAACCGGTAGGTATGACGACGGGGTTTGCCACTCAGATAACGAAGAAGAAGAGCCCACAAAATCATTCCAGAAAGGTTGTCATTACCCATCGACGGATGGCAGCAATATGTGTGACAAATGAATTCAGACCTTGACGTTCCAGGCAATACCGCTTCTCCCAAGGTCAGGGAACCTGGGAATAATTCCGTGTCTACCTTAACCCGGTACCGTGCAGAAGTATCTAGTTTCAGGAAGGTGTTATGAGAAATACAAAATCCCCAACTCCGTTGGTAATAAGAAGTTCGATAAGGAATCACATTAGGCTGGGAGGGAATCGTATAAAGGTGTGCTGCCAATTCCTCAAAACTCAGTTCCCCGGCAAAGGGTGCACTATACCCAACAAGGTGTAGATTGTGATCGCAAAAATCAATGACGCGATCACCATCCAGGGTTTCAACAAAGGCATCCCGAACCCTCCACTCATCTGGAACTATCCAATCAAAGACAGCAGTCCCGCTAGGAATTTCCAGAACAGTAAACGGTGCAACCTCTTGGAGCCGCTCCAACGTCTTCCGCACGCCATCTCCTGTGATACTACGACAGATGGGAAACAACTCTCGAAAAAGTTCCTCAACCTCATAAGGCTCCGGCAACGGCCTAATCATGGTTTTCTAAACAACCAATAATTCACGTTATCCAAGTCTGTCACCCGCTTCCAGAAAAAACCATAATCGAGTAATTCTAAATTGGGGAAGAGGTCCAGTAGAACTGACCCGTAATCCCGCTTGAAAAGCATATCGCTTTGCCCCCGGTATTGAAGCATTTCTTCAACAGGAGAAAAATATTCAATAATCAGAATATGCCGTTTGGCCACTCGATAAATCTCCTTCAATGCCTGATTCAATGTATTGGGAGGAATATGGATCAACACCGTACAGGTAAATACCAAAGACATACTTCCATCTTCGAATGGCAAATTTTCCGCTGACCCATCATGAATGCAGTCTTTAGGAAGAATCTGTTCATTAAGCAAAACGGCGCGGGCGCGCGGATTAGGTTCAAGGGCATGCAATTGGGCATTTGTTAGGTATTGCAGAGCCCGTATGTTTATTCCAATATTAGCACCAACCTCTAAAATCATTTGGGGATGGCTCAAGCCAACAGACTGAAAAATTTTGCAGAAGGCGTAAATACGCTTGCGCAAAAGGTCAGGACTGCAGGGGTTCCGGTCAATATAAGCATTCCCAAATGTGCCTTCCCAATTCTGAAGTTGTTTGGTTTTCATCTTAGTTAACAGGTGATTGACGATATTTGAAAAACTTTAGCCCTAGGGCTCGAAAACATAGGGGGCTTGCTGAATAGCCCGATTCATATTCAAAAGCTCAGGTTGTGACATAAACAGTTTGATCAAATCAGCGTATCGGAAGTCTGGATTTTTCGGACAAAGAAATTCGTATACCTTACAAGCCAAAGCATAGTCTTCCAAAGTATCCACCACCAACCGCCAATGGCGACGGTCAGGCTTATGGTCAAGAATCAGCGTAGAAAAACGATTCGGTCGACGCCAGATAAACGGCGTGACATGTTCATGTTCATAAGGATCTTTGGCCTCTCGTTGGGCCACCCGCAGGGAATCAATTGTCAGCACCTCGCAGTCGAAACCCAACGGAAAACCACTGTCCATAGCTGTCCGTGCATAATCAAACCCACCTGCCTGTCTGGCCAAAACAACTGCATCCACCACAGCAGGATCTACGAATGGGCAATCCGATGTCACACGAACAATAATCGTAGCCTGACTGGCCTCCGCAGCACAAAGGGTCCGGGTCAAGACATCCTCTTCTGAACCCGTTTCGACACTGATACCGGCAACTCCCATCAGGTGCATTCTTAATGGATCTTGTGATTCTCCGCAGGGAATCGCCACGCACAGACCATCAAGAGATCGACAACGTCCAAGTCGCTCAAGAACCCGGTCAATTAACGGGTATCCGGCTAGGGGGAGAAGAACCTTCCCCGGAAGACGGGTAGAAGTCAACCGGGCCTGCACAATACCAATCGTACGTGGCATTGTTATTTCTCATTCATAATCTGCGAAAATCTGTTAACATGGCGGCCCACATTCCTTGCAAGATTCTCCAATTCGCACGGAGGCCAGAACCAAAACGAGACCCATCTCTTCGATCACGAATTGGAACGTCAACCTCCACCCAATGCAATCCCATCCGCAAGCCGGTTAAAGCCAGAGCAGTACCAATGGAACCATTCATTGAAAAGTGTGCAATAGATTTGAAGCAAGCCAAACGGTAGGCCTTCATTCCACAGAGAATATCCGCCACACCATATCGATAACGGCCATAGGCCGCAAAAATTCGTTCCGCCCATCGCGCGGCCTGAGCACGCCTTCCCAAAACCATATCTGCCCCCCCGTCAATCCGCTCTACTGCAAGTTTCACCACGTCGGCAGGAATTTGACCGTCCGCATCGATAGTTACCGCAATTCGATAACCAGCCTTTCGAACAAAATTAAGGCCTGATGCTAATGCCGCATCATACCCTTGATTACGGTCATGCCGGACAACCTGGGCACCCGCAGAATGGGCGACTCCGGCTGTGTCATCTATTGAGCCGTCATCAACCACGATTATGTCCCACGCCGAATCCATCTTAGCGATAACCAAATCCAGAGTCTTCTCTTCATTGAAAGCTGGGATCACAACAGCTACACTCATAAACCCTTGGGTTTGTCTAATTGGGCAAAGGTCACCAGATCACCGGCGGATATTTCTTTTGCCACACGACGCCCAACAAGTTCACCAGCTCGATAAG
>JBDIVP010000358.1:0-3287 GCA_039794325.1 Candidatus Inrsubterrania sp. | reverse complement strand
GGAGACGTAACGACACTGCGGGCTACCAAGGATAATTTTAAATCCGAATGGGACTAATATTCCCCATCCTATCCAACCCGCTGAAAAAAGTACAGAAATTTTCACTATTAAAATTTTGTCGGCGGGGCGGAAGCTGATCTGAAATTTTTTGTGTCGGGCTTACCGGAAAAAGAGGGATGCCCGATGACGACGGACGTGTTTTTGTGAAGGCGTTTCACCTTCAACAATGTGCCGATATTCTTTGATTTTCTCGAAAAGGGAATTGAGGATGGGTTGGGGGACTTCGTACGCACTCATGGATTTTGGGGAAGGGAGCCAATTCGGATGGGGCTCCACAGACATCCCTCAGACCAGTGTGGTGACTTCCACTTGAAGTCGCTTCTGTTTTGCTTCGTGAACAATCAATTCCAAGCGAGCTGCAATATCATCTTGAATCCAGTCTGCGCCACACATCGAGCAGCATAAGGCCGGAACACGTCGGACCACCACAATGCCAAATTCCAATTCTGCCGTAAAGGTGGTCATGCCGGATTTTTTGGTCCCACCGCAGAGGGGACATTGAGAGGGTAGGTGATTTCGCGTCAACGGTTCCTCCGCGTCCTGAAGTCTGGATTAAAATGCTCCCGATCAGGTCGATACACGGTGATAATGTATCCTTGTTGATCGATTGAATCAAGGCAACGACGACATGAATCGGCTCAGTACCCTTCCATCCGAAAAGTAAGGCACTGGGAAAGGGTTTATCATCAGGGTAGTCTTCGATTTCTTCACCAGGAAAAAGATTACGACGGGTTAGGAATGTCCCTTCAGGGTAGGGGAAAAAGCGTGTGGAGGGTGAAAGGGGGTGAGTGGTGTCAATTTATGTTTTGCCAAGCCAGAACCCAAGGCGCCATTCATGATTTGATACCTTGGTATTCTGGCCTAAACTGTCTGGTTGAGCCTCTTGCTAGCGTGTAAGACGGTGAAGCCAATAATAGTCTCTCCTTCATAGCGGACAATAATGTCCTCATCAGTCAATTCGCTATTGGTCGCGTAACTTGGCTTTTTGAAATTTACATACAGTGTGTCGGCCTCTGTGTCATAAGAAAGGTACACCGCATGTTGCGGCGAGCGGTTTACTGCCGGGATCAGTCTTAAATATTCCTGAACGTCCGCTATGGCCATATTTGCCTCCTTTTGGCAAGTGATCGGGCCTTGCTGGTTCAGAACGCAGTAATAATAAATCCGTCTCTGGACTCTTCCCGATATATCACAACCAGGTGTTTTCCGATTTTCAGTTCTCGAATGGCAATGAACTCTCCCGCACTACCGAGGAAAATTCGTTCAGGCTCTAAAATGGTTTCAAGAACGTCATAACGCAAGCCGGCTAATTCACTATGCTCTTCGGTGATATGGGCCCATCGTTCATCTGTCAACCTGATGGAAATACCGTTCTTAGACTGAACTTTATCAAGCATATCACATTCACAATTAAAGAGAATGATGCCCTCCGTCTCTTTCGCATGAACATATAACCAATGGCCTTCTTGGACAGTGGAAAGTCAGACCAGGCAACATTTCTCTGCTCTGCACAGGCAGGGGTCGTTACGGCCCACTTTGACCGTGTTTCAACTCAATATACCCGATGAAATCCAGAACTTCCTGTGCCAAGGGTTCGGGGAGTTTTTGAAGTTCACGCATGATTTGTTCGGCGGTTGACATGGTGCATGGCTCCTTACTCTTCCAGCCCAAAGGCATGTCGGATCATATGAGGAATGTACCCAACTCATGAGGAAATGTACAGAAAGACCGTTTCTCGGAAAGTATGAGTGCAAGCAAGGGCGAGGGGGTATGGAGCAGAACGGGAATGTTCACCAGGAAGGAGCAGAAGGAGAACGGCTGACCAGAGTTTGGTTGATTACTGCACGGCTTGGAGTTTGATGGAGAGGGTTTGTTCTTTTCCGTTCCGGCGGATGCTCAGTTTGATGCGGTCGCCGACGCTATGCCGATCCAGGATGCGGGCCAGGTCGTCGTAGCTTTTTACGGCTTCGCCGTCGATGGCGGTGATGACATCCCCCAGACGGATACGCCCCCCGGCGGTTTCCTCAAGGCTGCGGAGGCCGGCCTTGTCGGCCTCGCTGCCGGGCTGCACGTTGGCGATGACCACGCCGGTGATGCCCCAGCGGCGGGCGATGGAATCGGGCACCAGTGATATGCCCATGCCCGGCCGGATAAGCTTGCCGTACTGGATGAGTTGCGGCACGACCCGTTTGATGATATCCACCGGCACGGCGAATCCGATGCCGGCGAAGGCGCCGCTGGGGCTGACGATTTGGGTGTTGACGCCGATCAGCTGCCCCGCGCTGTTTAAGAGCGGCCCGCCGGAATTGCCGGGGTTGATGGCGGCATCCGTCTGAATGACGCCTTCGATGGTCCGGTTGTTGACCGATTTGATGGAGCGCCCCAAGGCGCTGACGATGCCGGTGGTGAGGGTATGGTCCAGGCCGAAGGGGTTGCCGATGGCCAGCACCCGCTGGCCTACCCGCAGGCTCTGGGAATCTCCGATGGTGATCGGCGTGAGCCGGCTTTTTCCCGTCTCGATTTTGAGGACGGCCAGATCATGATCGGGATCCACGCCCACCACTTTGGCTTCGTGGGAGGTCTGATCATCCAGAACGACTTGAATGCTGTGGGCGCCGTAGACCACGTGAAAGTTGGTGACGATGTGCCCCTTGGCGTCCCAGATAAAGCCCGAGCCGGAGCCTTGCGGGACTTCAAAGGTATTGAGTGACCAGAAGTCCCGCCTGATGGCGGTGTTGGTAATGTACACGACGGAGGTGGCCGCCTGCTCGAAGACGGTGATGGTGCTGAGTTCTTCCGGGCTTAAGGTTGGGGCGGCGGCCTGCGCATGGCCGGGCGGACCGATGAGCAACGCCATCATCACCCACAAGAGCCTGCCTGGTGCCTTCATGGCCGTTACTCTCCCATCAGTTGAATGACCAGCTCTCTCTTTCTGGCCCGGGTGTCGAAATCAATGAGGACGAGTTGTTGCCAGGTGCCCAGCGTCAATCGGGCGTCCACAAAGGGGATGGACACGGTAGGGCCTTGGAGTTGTCCCCGGAGATGCGAGTGGCCGTTGTCTTCACCGGGATTGCGTGTGTTGTGTTCCCATTGGGGATCGGCGGGTACGGTCCGGTTCCAAAAAGCGGCGGTGTCGGCCCGGATGCCCGGTTCGTCTTCAATGATCATGAGGGCTGCCGTGGTGTGTTTGACGAACACGGTGGCTACCCCCGCGGTGAGGCCCGATT
>JBDIVP010000357.1:0-3293 GCA_039794325.1 Candidatus Inrsubterrania sp. | reverse complement strand
CATCCCCACACCCAACATCCAAAATATCCCCAAAAACATAATCCGGAAGATGAACTGACAACCAATCATAAACTCGTTGTCCATTAAGAAAAGCTAAAAAGGGATCCCCCCTCCCCGTAATAAAGAAAAATCTGCAAGGTAGTATGGGCGCAAATAATCCTGAAAAAGAGTACTGGCAGGCTGTTCCATATTTTTACTCCAGGGGATAGCCAAATATAGACAAAAATTCGAAAAATTCCCGATTACACGCAGCAACCATATCAGCTGTCATTTCTCCTCTCCAGCGCCCAACCGAATGGAGGGGAGATGTCGTTGTCATATGCTTTTCAATAACCTCATTGGAATTTTTTACTGTGTTGATGACACCTTCTACTCTTTCAGGGGTAGCCTCGACGCAAAGATATTTAAATATTCTTTCAAGAACCACAGGAGTTTGTAGGACAAGTTCCTCATAATGAATCAGCAAACTTCGTTCGTTCCTAGACAACCATGGTTCGACAACCCAAGGGCGGGCCATGGATGCCCGGTGTGCAACATAGTCAAGATCCGTTTCAACATCCTGACGCCCAAAGGCTAATCGACCGCGTTTCCGGTTAAAGGCCAAGGAAGAAAGGATCATATCACGGGGATCACGAACTAAAAAAATCTCCCGTGCGTTTGGGCAAATTTCCCACACCATCCACTCAGGTGAAAGGTTTTTTTCAGCATAATATTTGGGGGCAACATTTCGTTCACCTTGTTCTTGATGTAGAAGTTGATAACGCCGGCTGATCTCCCTTAACACACCATCAGCACATGCCGCGAGCGAACCATGAACTTGCTCCAAACCATAATCCGCTTCGGAATTAAATTCAAAGCCATCCTGGCAAATCCTGAATGACTCATCAATGATTTCACGCAATTGTTTCCGAGCAAGTGTGGATTCCATAGGATATTTTAGGTGAACAGCGATCTCCGGATGGGCTCCTAGTAATTGCATCAAGAACGTGGAACCACTTCGCCCTACCGATGTCACCATGAGAGGTCTGGAGAAATTCGTCACCCCGGACATAGCCAAGGAGGATCGAGCAACATCAATTGTCAAAACTGGGCGCACAGCCGTTCCCTGCCGAGATAAAACTTTCAAGTGACAACTGGGAGGTAATCCAAGAAGAGGAACCCTCATCACCAGTTCTCTGGAAGCAGGATCTTCAATCTTTCCTTTTTCAAGGAAAAGGCTTCCAAAGACAATTTCAAGTTCCCCTGGTGCCCCAAAGGCACGCACTTCCAAAATAAAGTTTCTAATTACGGCTGCATGGAGATCAAGCCCTAAATCTGATTGAAAAGCCATCTCACATCGGAAAGTCATCGGAAAGTTCCAATTCAGGAAGACGGGCACAAAGCAAGGCATCCTCACACAAAAGACAAGGGACATTAGAAATCACAGGAAATATGAATCCTCCATGAAAGTCATAGAGAAACCCCTCCTGCCTTAGCAGCCTTGCCCTGGTAATAGGATTCACAAAATATGGAGAAACAACTTTTCCCTCGTTACTCGACTTTTTAATCACCGTCACTGCAGTCTGATTATTTGGATTGAAGTCATGACCCCACAATCGGTGTTCGACAATTTCATAGTGTCCATCATTGAGAACCCCAATGATATTATCCGCATAACGGAAACGTTTAATGTGCGAACGGGTTCGATCATTACCAAGATCAAAGCTCGGCTCCCGCAGAATAAGCCAGGAGGTGGCTACTCGATACAACTCTGCAATTATCTTCCCTTCCTTCCCCTTATTAGGTTCAAGGGCATGAGAAGTAAACACCAGGTCAACGCTATTATCAGCCAGGGGAATTTGCTCAAGACGTCCCGTAAACAGTGAAACGCTATTCTGTATCGGTTTCGTCTTCCCATAGGCCTGCGCAAATAGGGTTCTGGAAAGCGAAAAATCAAATCCTCCGATCCAATGAAATTCCGAACCGGATTTTGGCATGGAAGCCAGAATATTAAATAAGGTAGTACCCTCCCCTGCGCCAGCCTCCAAAACGCTTAGCGGATGGAGACGAGTAAATAAATCAGCAAACTGTCGCATTGAGGCGCGAAAAGTTTCCGTATTTTTTTTACCTTCAATAGCTGCGATGTAACTCCCGGCTTGAATCTCATAAGCCACCCGAACGGCTAACTCAGAGTCTCCCGTTTCCCGAAGCACATAGTCCGAAATATTTTCACCGGACTCATACAGCTCCTTCAAATGAGACATATCCAGGGTCCATAGCGGATCTTCCTGTTTTCTGCTCATGTTCCACATCCCGGTTGACGGAACAGAGCAGGGCGACGATCCGGCAGCTCCCCATCTAATAATGCCTGGACAAGTTTGTTTTCGTAGAGATCGTAGATAACCCGAAGATGCTGAGCATAAAAATCCCGCGAAAGGAAATTTCGCCCAGTACCTTTTTGCTTCTTTATTTCCAGTCGGCCTCGCTCAGACAAACGATTGAATACAAAAAGAATGTCCTCCATAGCAGTCAAAACCGTACGACAACCCACGTCATGAATGCCATCCGAACGATATAAAGGAGGACACACTTGATGAACGATATCACCTGCATCCGGCTCTGAAACCAAATAATGCAACGTCGCTCCTGCCCAAGCCGGTTCAAGGAAATAAAAAGGCCAAAATAAAGTCGCAGCCCCTCGATAGCGGGGAGATAGACCAAGATGAAGATTCAGGGTATGCTGGGGAAGTTGCGAAAGTAAATGCATCCCCAACAAGCCGGTACCGAAGACTAAAGCGCAATCGGGTTGCAGACTTGAGACAAACCGAAGAGTGGGATCCTGATTCAATCCTTGAGAATCTACGACAAGGGTCGTAGCCGAACAACGTTTAGGTTGGCCCCAAAATCGGTGTTCCGTTGCTTCCCGCTCCTGAAAATGGCGTATAAAATTGTGTCGGTCCCTTTGAGATAACCCGTCAGGCGGAATTTGTCTAATTGGCTCACGCTCCTGAATCACTATACCGCAGACATTTAAATGGTCGGCAAGCTCATTGACGACGAAACGGTGCCGTGGGTGATCGCCACAGAGAACGAGCACTCTCACAGAACGTCCTCCATGGGAACTTCAAAACGGAGCAATCCGTGTGCCTTCAATTGGTCCGCCACATCTGCCACTTCCTTAAAGGAAATTCCCGTTCGTTCGGCAATATCCAAAAAGGTGTGTTGGCCATCGGCCAGGAATATGGCCCAGAGTGTGGCGCGAAGACGATCGGTGGGGTGCATTCCCCCGGCTGTATGAAGCCCACCTCCCAGCG
>JBDIVP010000356.1:0-3295 GCA_039794325.1 Candidatus Inrsubterrania sp. | reverse complement strand
GATCCGCTCCAGAAAGGAGGCGTTGGTTTTTAAGGATTTGAGCAGACGATCCAGGCCCGGCGGACCGCCCCAGACGGAAGCCAATTCCAAGGCCTTGATTCCGGTTTTTAACTTGTCCCATGCCTGGCGATAAAGATGTTGGTCCCAGAGGGCATAGCCGGTGGCCATGTCGGCCAGGGCGCGATGCATCGGTTTCAACCCGCCGCTGACACGATGTTCCAAGGTTTGAAAGCTTTTGGCCGCCGCCTCGTAGTGGCCTTGGTTGAATAACAGGCAGGCCTCCTGACGAAAGCGGGGAGCTTCGGCATCCCAGGGATTCTCCCCGACCGGCTCTCGGGCGTGGGATGAAGGTTTCGGGGTGGATGGGTCGAGTGAGGGCATCGAGGGTTCCCGGGGCGTGAGCCAAATAGTCTGGGTATAAGGAAACCCCACGAGGGTCATGGCGGCGGCCATGGCTGCCGTCGAGCCGGTCAGGTCGATCACGAGTTCGCCGGGGGTGACGCCCCAAGTACCAAGCAGAGCTGGAATCTGCTGCGCCAGGGCTTTATGGCAGGCGGCAAAATCATGGACATCGGAAAGCAGCACCCAATCCCATCGTTGCGGTATCTTTGATAAGGCCGGATGGATATCCGATTCGGCGATGGACTTGTGGGATTCATGCAGAACAAAACACACCATGTCGGGTGTAAGACGTTGCAGCGTGGCAATAGCCGCTTGAGGATCGGCCTGCATGCCCACGAGCAGGGCTTTGGTGGGACCTGGGGTGCTCACAACAAGGGCACTATATCATTGAAGGGAGCTTTGAAAAAACCCGTCAGGGGCGTTCACCGTTAGGTAAAACGTGAAAAGTAACAGCCCGGCGGGGAGATGGTGGGAAGCGGGCAGGGAAAGTTGCCTGGAACAGGTAGGAAATTCCGCTGAGCCCTGGTAGAATCGGCCTCCATGGACCGGAACGCCATCATCGAAGCGTTTGAGGTGAGTGCCGATGTGAAGTGTGCATTTATTCGCGACCATGTGGATAAGGTCGTGGAAGTCGGCCAATTGCTGATTCGAACCTTTCGCGAAGGGCGCAAGGTCCTTCTCTTCGGCAATGGAGGCAGCGCCACCGATGCGTCTCACATCGCCGCCGAATTTGTCGGGCGGTACCGCCGGGAGCGGGAACCTTTGCCGGCCATCGCCTTGGCCACGGATATGGCGGCCGTCACCTGTATTGCCAATGATTACGATTTCACCGAGATTTTTTCCCGCCAAGTCCTGGCCCAGGGTCGCAAAGGTGATGTGGCCGTGGCCATCAGCACCAGCGGCAATTCGCTCAATGTGATTCGAGGGGTGGAAGCGGCTCGTGAACGAGGGCTGTCAACCGTCGCCTGGACAGGCGCCACCGGGGGAAAGCTCGGCGGGTTGGTCGATTACTGTTTTCAAGTGCCCAGCACCGTCACGGCCAGGATTCAGGAGTGCCATATTACCCTTGGCCATGTGTTGTGTGAGTTTGTTGAAGAGCGGCTGTTTGGTGACCAAATCTAAATCCTCCCAGCATTTCAAGGTTCCGACGCTGAATCTTAGTCGGCTCAGAACCTATCCCTTGCGGTCCCGTCATTCCAAAGTGAAGATGACCGATTTTGCCGGCCCGTGGAAACGGGGCGGCTCGCTGTCGCAATTTCTCCGAACCCTTCCCGACATTTTAACCGGCAAAACCTTCCGGGCGGTGGTGGAGGCCATCGTCCAGGCCCGGCGCCGGGGGCGTCCGGTGATCGTCGGCATGGGCGCCCATGTCACCAAGGTCGGCTTGAACCCGATTCTCATTGACCTGATGCGGAAAGGCGTGGTGACCGCCCTGGCCGTCAATGGAGCGGTGATCATTCATGATTTCGAGTTGGCCTATCTGGGACAAACCTCGGAGGAAGTCGAAGCCGAGATCGATTCCGGCCGGTTCGGCATGGCGGAAGATACCGGACGGATTCTGAATGAAGCCATCACCGAAGGATGGAGAAGTGGCCTGGGGATCGGAGCCGCCGTGGGGCGGTATCTCAATGCCCATCCCCGGATGTTCCCCCACCGGCGATACAGCCTTCTGGCCACCGGCGCAAGGCTTGGCCTGCCGGTGACCGTCCATGTGGCCATCGGAACCGACATTATCCATATGCACCCCCATGCGAACGGGGCGGCCATCGGCGAAGGCTCGTTACGGGATTTTCGCACCCTGGCGGCTGTGGTGTCGGGGATGGAGGGGGGCGTGTATCTGAATTTGGGATCGGCCGTACTCCTGCCTGAAGTGTTTTTAAAAACGGTGACGTTGGGACGTAATCTCGGTCGGTCGTTGAAACGCATCACCACCGTCAATATGGATTTTCTCTCCCACTATCGTCCATTGACCAATGTGGTGAAGCGGCCGACCCAAAAGGGCGGTCACGGCTATGCCCTGACGGGGCACCATGAACTCATGGTTCCTCTCCTGGCGGCGGCTGTCCTTGAAAAACTCAAACGGTGAGATGAGGCAGGGCGTGGGCAGGACCATCCATGATTCCGAAGGCCGGATTCGGGGGTAAGGAGAACTGATGATGAAAAAGAAGATTCTGATTGTGGATGACAACCCGGATATTATTTTGATGTTGACGGACCGGTTGGAGGCCCTGGGATATGACACGGTGTGTGCCGACAACGGAAAAGAGGCCTTGCGGCAATTGGAGCGTGAAGCACCGAATTTGATGCTCTTGGACCTGGAAATGCCGGTGATGAACGGGATGGAAGTCTTGCATCAATTGGCCGACTCCAATCGGCGGGGCAATGGAGAGGCCACACAGGCCGGTGCGGGAACCATTGAAACCCTTCCCCTCCCCATTGTGGTCATGACCGCGCACGGAACCATTTCCAAGGCCGTCGAAGCCATGAGGGCCGGCGCCTATGACTTTCTCACCAAACCGATTGAACTGGAACATCTTACCCTGGTCCTGAACAAGGTGCTGACCCGTGAGGCGCTGGTCCGGCAGGTAGCTTCTCTGCGAGGCGAAGTTGAGGGCCGATATGCCAAGATTGTCGGGGAAAGCCCCCAGGTGCGCTCGATGGTCGAATTGGCCAAGCGGGCGGCCGATTCGGATGCCACGGTGCTGCTGCTGGGGGAAAGCGGTACGGGAAAAGAACTGTTTGCCCGGTCGATTCATCGGTGGTCCCCCCGGCGGGACATGCCCTTCAGCATCATCAATTGCGTGGCCTTGACCGAATCGCTGTTGGAAAATGAATTGTTTGGACATGAAAAAGGGGCCTATACCGGCGCCGATTCCCTCCAAAAAGGGAAAAT
>JBDIVP010000355.1:0-3295 GCA_039794325.1 Candidatus Inrsubterrania sp. | reverse complement strand
GCTGGGGCGCCGAGAGAGGCGTGCCCCGATAGCCTTTGGTCTGAATGTGAGAACGGAGCCCACGAGCGTTCAGGTTGGCCTGTGTCTCCTGCGAGCGATAGGCCGCATCGGCCCACACGCCCCGCCCCGCCGGGGTGCAGCAACGCCTCCAGGAGTTGACGGTCATGCACCGCGGCATCCGTCACCGCATACCGCCGAATGAGCTTGTTCTGTTTATCAACATTGACATGATTGTTGTAGCCATCGTGACTCACCCCATGCTTGACGGTCCACCGCGCCTCCGTATCTTTCTGCCGGGCTTTGGCGGGATGGGCCTCCCATGCGGAGGGCGTCTCGCCGGCTTTAATGGCTGCGTTCTCCTCGCGGGTATGGCGTTGCTTGGGTACCGGCACCGGGGAGGCATCGATCAGTTGCCCGCTGCGGGCGTACCAACCCTGGGCACTGAGCAAGGTGTCGAACCGTGCAAACAACTCTTCCACCACACCGGCATGGGCTAACGTTTCCCGACACAGCCAGATGGTCTTTGCATCCGGAATGCGTTGATCCAGATCTAGCTCAAGGAAGCGCATAAAGGAGAGCCGATCCCGAATCTGATATTCCGTCTGATCGTCAGACAGATTGTAGAGCGTTTGCAGCACGAGGATGTTGAACATACACACGGCATCGAAGGGGGCGCCCACCTTTGGTGCGATCGGATCGGCCCAGCCCGTCGGCTAAGGTAGGCCGAAAGGTTCCCAGGGGATGACCGTCGCGAGGCGTGCTAAGGGGTCGCCGTGTTGGCTAAGCGTATCGTAGCGAGTGGACAAATCAAAGAAGCTGAGTTGGCGGGCGGTCGACATAAGCCGTTCCTCCTTGGGTGCCCAGCATCTCATATTCAACGAGAATTGTCAGGGGGTTTTTAGAGATGCCCATAAGTCAGAAAAGACTCTCGACCCCCTTTGAAATTCCTCTTGTTTAGGAATAATCCTCCGAGGTTGGGACATAAACCGATTTTCTCGGAATATAGGAAGCGGCTGCTTCTTGATTGTAAAAATATACACTCGATTGCTTGAAAAACCGGAAAGCCTCGTTGTTATCAACATGGTCGACGGAATCCCCTGTTGGTAACCATTTTTTGATATTTGCTTCATAAGCTAAAAGCCATGAGCGTCCAACTAGTTCTTTTCCTGTCATGATTGACTCCCATTTTGGGAAAGCCAAAGTTTTTGAACATAATCCTTTACTTCGAGCATCTAGGACTAATAAAGCAACAATGGGGTCCTCAATTTTTTCACAAAGAGATGCACTATCATCTTCCAAAGATAGACTGAAAAGTATAAGGCCCCATAATGCCCAAGCAACTTCATTTCCATGTCCTCTAGAGGAATGATCACGTATTAGATTATTAAAAACTTTGGCCACCCGGTCAGAATCTAGGGTTAGTCCTATATCTGTATGAGCTTTTAGGGAATCAATAGTGAACTTTAAAGAGCCTGGTTCAGAAGTTGTGGTTTCAAGAAGGAGTTCCTGAAATAAATTCCAGTTGTGGGGATCAATATTGGTAGATATGGTTCGACTTATTGCATATCTGATTACACCGTCTTTGGGAAATCTTTTCGCTAGTTCTACTGTACGATCAAAAAACCAAATAAGATCAAAATGTTGGGATCTTGGATTAGAACGAAAATTCATGAGACGGATTTCCGAAGTCCATGTGTTATCTATTGGTAAGGGTAAGTCCTCGATTCTTGTTTTAGCTGGATTAAGCTGTAGCTCATATTCATTAAGTAAACCTTGTAAAATTGCCAAGAATTCTTCAGCTTCAGAAAATGTATAAAAACAAAATTCAAAATCATCGATGTAGCGAAATCCATTAAAAGTCCCTAATTTTTGAATTTGAATATCAATAGCGGTTAATAAAATTTCCGCAGCGATCAAAGAAGTGTCGGGACCAATTGGAATTCCAAGGGTTTGTCGATCTTGGCCGAGCCGTATTGCTCGATCAAGTTGATTCCCTAAAATTGAAAAATCATGCATACGAGATTTGGAAGTGAGTTTTCCGTGAAGTGCCCAAGGGATGCTATGAGTGTAAAGTGATGGGTAGAACTGACTTATATCTGCTGTAAGTAGATATTTTGCTGTAGAACGACCTTTTGCTCTAAATAATGGCTTTTCATTTAAACCGCTCTTTCGAATAATAGAACGTTCTTTGGGAGAATCTGCTTTAAGAGTACCTGGTTTAGGAGTTGTAAGTGATATTTTTGACTGTTCACAATGTTGAGTGATCTCTGCCCAATTATTTGAAATAATTTTGGCCAAATGAAAAAAATTGATAGGATTTGGAATGGAAAGTTTCCTTCGCAAAGACCCAGGTCTTGGTAAATTATGTATTACACAAAGGCTAGCCTCGCCAGTCTCAAGGACTTTCAACTTTGAGGGGATTGAGGTGACTGGAGTTTCTATAGAATTGGCATAAGGAGTGGTTATAAAAGGAGGAGGAACTTCTTCAGGGAAATATCCTCGACTTAGAATGTCATGTAATGTAACCATTTTAACCTTATATTTTAACTCCCCTTTGATCTCCTGAAATTGATTGCGTAAAAACGCTCATCTGGTTTCGGGGAAAAACGTCATCAGTTGTTGGGTATCATTAATCGGGCATTGAAATTCCCGAAGGGATTAATCAAACATTTTTCAATTCCTGAGTCCGAGGAGGTGTTGGAATATTGATGACCTTTGCGAGGCGAATATCCACTTCAATGCCTTCAAGTGGTTCTGGCAGGGGGAAGTGTCCAAGCGCTTTGGCCTCTTCGTACAACGCCTCAAAGATTTTGAGATTTCGAAAATAATCTGGTGGCGTATTTCGAATTCGGGTTTGTTCAAATGCTTGAAGGAGGTCGGGGCGTTTCACCATCGAATGGTTGCCTTTCTCTCTTTGTCCTTCCAATTATGACAGGATGTGTTTCAGCGGATTCTCGAAGATGTCTTTGAGGGTTTGGAGGAATTTAGCGCCTTGGGCGCCGTCCAGGGCGCGATGGTCGCAGGAAAGGGTGACTTTCATCCGCCGGTCCATTTTGAGTTTTCTGCCTTTGATGACCGGCACGGTTTGCACGGCCCCGACCGCAAGCGAAGCGGCCTGGGGCGGCATCAGGACTGCAATAAAGTTTTCGATTCCATACATGCCGAGATTGGAGATGGAGAAGGTGGCGCCGGTGTATTCTTCCGGGGCGAGTTGCCGTTTCTTGGCGCGCTCCACCAGGGTGGACATGGTTTGCCCCAATTCCGAGAGTGATTTTCCGGCACAATCCTTGATCAC
>JBDIVP010000354.1:0-3298 GCA_039794325.1 Candidatus Inrsubterrania sp. | reverse complement strand
GTTGCTTGAACGTAATGGACCAGGGATAGAGAAACACGACTTCAATATCAAAAATAACGAACAGCATGGCAATGACGTAATAGCGTACAGGAAATGGCATACGCGAATCGGAAAAGGGTTCAGACCCGCACTCGTACACACTCAACTTTTCCGGCTCGGGATATTTCGGTTGAACCCAATAAGAAAGGGCCAGGGTCACCAGCCCAAAAACCATAGCCAGGCCAATGAAGAGCAATATAGGAAAATAATTTGTTAAATACTCAAGGAGAAGGTCGAGATCTGACATCCTGACGACTCTCCGACTAAAAAGATTGAATTTTCAAAACCTTTTGTAAGAACTCGCATGGTAGCATCCGCTTTTTTTCTGAATCAATGGAACGAAAGACCTAACAGGCCCTGGGCCCAGCAAGACTAAGGCAGGCCAGACCTTGAATAAAAAGAATGCCCTGACTTAGGTAAAAAACCTATCTCGAAATAGATTTTGGGTGTGAAACCGAGGCCAGGAATGCTGCGGCTACCTTATGCAAGCCTACCGACAAACCGGAAAGACCCTAGGCATGCCATTTTCTAACAACATAAGCTCCAGATAAGAACTCGCACGTTCTTACGGTTTTTTCATTTGGGAGGTGGGAGTCCGGAGGTTTGGCGGATTGGGGGATTGTTCATCCCACTCATCTTCCATGGGATAAACCGCCTTTGCTTTTTTCCGTCTGTGAATCTGGGTGTGAATACGGCCTTGCCGAGGTGAAGGAAGGGGGGGAGGAGGCGAATTATGGGGCGGAGAATAATCCGGTTGGTCTGGAATCCCGTCATTCATGGCCTAACACCCAAATCTCGGCTCACAGGGCGGCTGCTTAAATCCGCCATGTGGCACAGGTGACCATTCGGGGCCCACGCCTGGGGGTTCCTGAAGGTCGCGATTATTATAAGGTTCTTCGTTCCCGGTCACCCCATCTTCATAAGGGTCCTTCCACATTTCTCCTTCTTCCTCATCAAATTTCCCGTTTCCATTCAAGTCGATCCAGTAAAACAGGGGTTCCCCCACAGTCAGAACCACCGGGGTACCAAACTCGTCCAGCCAAACTTTATAGGTCCGGCGAGCCGTCATGAAATTCACCGTCCCTGAACCTGTCAGGTCGAATTCCCTGAAAAATAAATCGTTCCGCCAATCATAATAGGCATTGAGTTCTCTTGGGTCGAACTCTTCCGGCTCCTGCGGAAGCTTAGGACGCGGTTGAATCGAAGAAAAGGGAGCAGGATTTAACGTCAAACGCCATTCCGGAATTGAAGGATGCTCTTGAATCAAGGGGTAGGAATCAACCGGTCCATTCCCCCCAAATATGCCAGCCAGTAAGGCGAACAACACCCCAGACCACATCCTTTTAGGATAGTTCTTCTCCAGGCACTTCATAATATTGACATTCTATCCCTCGGAGGAATCGTGAGAAAGCCTTCCGACAGACAAGGAGAGGATTAAGACGCTATCGCCATTTGGCTAAGACCTCAAACGGATTGGTGCCCTGCAATTGCCACATCGCACCAAAGGCTCCAGCCACAACCACGAGGAAAATGAGTACCAAGGCAAAGAAAATGGATTTCCTTTTGTTCCTGGGATATTTCGGGGCAGCTGCCTCGATCTCTTTAACTTTAGGCCGTGCATTGTCCTGCCACAAGGCAGGACGCCGTTTAGCCAGCGGATTGGTGCTTGGTTCGGTTATAACAACCAGACTTTCACACTCCATACTTTTGGCAGGCTCGACCTTGCGTGCAGGAGGGGAGCCAACATCCTGGCCCGCCCCTATTCCACGGATTTCCGCCGGCTCTTCAAGTCCCATCCCACCCTTACGGCGGATTTTGCGTGTGTAAGGTGTCCCACAATGCGGGCAGAGCCAGGTTTCTTCAACCTGGCCTTCCCCATGTTCCTCATGGTTTATAGGATGGCCGTTTTGTTCTCCAATTAACGCGACTCCGCAATGCGGGCACACATGAGCATGCTTGGAAACCGGATTTCCGCAATCCGGACAGGTATGCAGCCTGGCTAAGGATCGATCAAAATTAAGAGTTTTTCTTCCAGGGTAGGGGAAGGCACACTGGGGGCATGCCAGCGCTTCCGTCGACACTTCCTTTTGGCATTCCGGGCAGGGAACCAAGGCCATGAAACCATCACTCCTCAAGACAAACAATATTAAAAGCACTCAGTATAGACAACAAGGCAAAAGAAATACCCAGCCGGAATACCGTGAAACACAATCCTTTTCACACTTACTTATATTGAAGATCACCCTTATCCCTTGGGACGCTCTTCTAACTCCTATTTTCTCTAAACTGAATGAAATTCCACAAGGGGGATATAGCATACCACCCGGTTGCCCCTTTTCTGCCTTCGGCGCGGCTTGCCATTGGTGTTGTAACAAATGGAACCATTCACGGACTTAACCGGTAAATGGCTTAATTGTATTGACCTTTTTCCCATTTCTCGATTATAGGTATCCGGTTTTATACGCAAATCTTTCGTTTCCCTGCCCTCACATCAAGGAGATCAACGAGGAGCCCATGACACAAGATCCTACTTGCCTGGACGACAACACCATTACCCAAAACGTTACCCAACGATATGCCAAGGCCGTCACTCATGGCGAACAAATGTGCTGTCCCACAGGGTATGACTATGAAGAACTGAATTCTTTTATTCCGGAACCTGTCCTGAAGGTGTCTTATGGATGCGGCACACCCGTCGGCCTTTCCACAGTCCAACCAGGAGAGGTAGTCCTGGATATCGGCTCAGGTGGGGGCATTGATTGTTTCGAAGCGGCGCGCCGAGTCGGTCCCAAAGGGCGAGTCATCGGTATCGATATGACCGATGAAATGTTGGCCCTTGCCCGCGCCCATACCCCAACCGTTGTGCAAAATCTGGGATATGCCCTATCTAATGTGGAGTTTCGCAAAGGATTGGCCGACTCCATGCCGGTCGAAAGCAATCTGGTGGACTTGATCATTTCCAACTGTGTGATCAACCTGGCCCCGGACAAACCGAAGGTGTTTGGAGAAATGTTTCGTGTCATCCGTCCGGGAGGACGATTTACGATTTCGGATATCGTGGCCGACCACGCCATCCCCAATTATCTCATCCATGATAAAGGAAAGTGGGGAGATTGTCTTTCCGGAGCCTTGACGATACGGGACTACTGGCATGGGCTAAGAGAGGCCGGGTTTCGAGGCCTTCATCAGGTTATGGTTCTCCCCTGGCGTGTCATTGACGGCATCCACTTCCTTTCAGTCACCAAAACCGGATACAAGC
>JBDIVP010000353.1:0-3302 GCA_039794325.1 Candidatus Inrsubterrania sp. | reverse complement strand
TGTCCACACGCTTTCTGCTCCTCACCAGCATGATTGCCCTTCTGCTGAGCAGCGGATGCCAGACCGTCTACTACAACGTGATGGAAAAAATGGGGTATCACAAGCGGGACCTTCTCGTGAGCGATGTAAAAAAAGCCCGGAACGCTCAACAAGAGGCCAAGGAACAGTTCCAATCAGCCTTGGACCGTTTTACGACCGTGCTCAACATTCAAGGCGGGGAACTGCAGGAAAAATATAACACGTTGAACGCCGAATACGAGCGGAGTGCCGCCAAAGCCCAGGCGGTTCGCGATCGCATTGTATCGGTGGAAGATGTTTCCGCCGCCCTGTTTAAGGAGTGGGAAGCCGAACTTCAGGAATATTCCAGCGAATCCCTCCGCCAGAATTCCAAGAAACAATTGACTCAAACCCGCACCCAATATGCCCAATTGATCAAAGCCATGAAACGGGCCGAAAGCAAAATGGACCCGGTCCTAGCGAAGTTTAAGGATCAGGTCCTGTTTTTGAAACATAACTTGAATGCCCAAGCCATCGCCTCACTCAAAAACGAACTTTCCACGGTGGAGGGAAACATCGCATCCCTGATCAAGGAGATGGAACGCTCCATTCAGGAAGCCGATACCTTTATCTCAACGATGTCCAAAGACACGTAACACAACTGCCACACTCCAAAGGAGGGCCGGGACCATGGGGATCATTTCATGGATTGTCTTCGGATTGATTGCAGGCCTGTTGGCCAAATTCATCATGCCGGGACGGGACCCCGGCGGGGTGATCATCACCATTTTCATCGGCATTGCCGGAGCCATGGTCGGAGGGTTCATCAGTACATCGCTGGGATACGGGGACGTCACCGGCTTTGACCTGCGCAGCCTGGGTGTGGCTATCGGCGGGGCCATGCTGCTGCTGTTCGGCTATCGGATTCTGAGAGGTTGACAGCCCCGTCTCCGGCCATGGACGGATATCGCGTAACCCGGGGATCCCTCATTTTTCCGCTTTTGGGACCAGCCTCCCGTCTCCTGAAGGGCCGGGCTCAGGTTGGTCCTGTACCCAACCGAACATTTTTCAACAGCCCGTTCATCCACAGGCAGGGTGACAACGAACCGGCTCCGTCATTTTTCTTTACCTCTTTGCGCAAAGTTTTATAGACTCACGGTGCGCCATCCGTTAACAGATAGACCTGTATGTCACATTTCGGGCCATGGCATTCGCCGGACCGCGGTGAACATGACCCTAGATCGCGTACCCGAACATCCATGACCTCTCCTCCCCCAACCCGACCGGATCATACGGCTTCCCCTCCAACGTCAGACGCTTCCACCAAGCGGTCAGGCCGCCTCATCAAATGGCTGTTGTGGTTGGGGGCCGGGTTAGGCATTCTTCTCCTCGGTGCCGGTCTTCTCCTGACATATTGGTTCCCTTCGGCATTGGTCCGTCAGGAATTGGAAGTTCGCCTCTCATCCATGCTCAACGGCACAGTCCGGATTCAATCACTGTCGTTCAACCTCCTGACGGGTCTGAACATCCGCCATGCCCAATTCATTCCGGAAGGTCATGCCCCGCTCAAAGTGGATCACCTTCATTTGAATTACAGCCTATGGGGACTCCTGCAAGGCTCCTTCCGCATTAATGAAGTGAGCCTTGAAGGGGCCGACCTGGTCCTCAACCTGCCGGAACTGAGCCGGCCGTCGGAGGAACCACCCGTTTCGGAGGAGACCATCATTCCTCCGGAACCACCCCAAGACCGGCCACTCCTTCCTATCCTACCGGTCTCCATCGACCTGGATACCTTGAAGGTCCGGGACAGCCATCTTCACGTGATCGTCTCGCCGGATCTGTTGGTACGCCTCAAGGGAATCAACCTGCTCAGCTCGGGCGGCATCTCCACCGATGCGGCCAGACTGCAGGGTACCTTGGACATTCAGAGCATTGCCTTGTCCGTTCAGGACGCCCACCTGCAATTTCCCTTGACGATGATCTTCGATACCTCGATCGCGTTGGCCTCGGAACAGATCTCCCTTACCCGACTCACGATTCAATCCGAACCGATTTTACACACCACACTGGCCGGAACCGTCAACCACGCCCTCTCTCAAAACGACCTGGAGGTGACGTTGGACCAGACGCAATTCGACCTGGCGCAACTTCTGCGGCTGGGGCAGGACTTCGTCCCTCCCGAATTTCAGAATGTCATGGTCAAAGGGCTCCTTTCACCACGAGTCACACTCAAAGGCTCGGCCCCGGACGGGCTCTTCAGCGGAACCATCCAGGGTGAACTGAAAGGGAAACGGTTGGAAGCTTCCGTCCCCGCCTTCGACCTATCCGTGGCTCCGACCGACCTGGAACTCCTCGTGGACGACATCCGGGTCAAACAAAACCAGCCGATCTTAGGACAGACGAAACTGACCCTTTCCGCCTCCCGCTGGCAATATCAGGCCCATCAGGTCAACAACCTGCGATTCGGGCTGTCGGGAGAATATCTTGATGCCGGTCCCGTTTCAGGCACGCTCAACCTCTCCGGTGAGACCCTGCTCCCTGAGGAATGGCTTGGCACGCCGGTGAATATTCCGTTTGCCGTCTCCATGGCCGCACGGGGCAATCACAAAACCCACGGCCTGATGATTCAGGATTTGACGCTCCAGTTGGAAGAATTCGGCCAAATAAACGGTGTGGCAGCCTGGGAACCGCAGCCGGCCGATCAAGGCACCAAGGCCTCGCTGGATATCCGCTGGCTTCCGCAGCTGAAAACCTGGCTGCCGCTGCTTCCCAAGGACATGCTGCCGGGTTTGACGCTCCAGAAAGGTTCCGGCTCCGAGCACATTCAGGTTCAGGCCACGGCGCTCTTAAACGACGACTTTCTGCCTCGATTCGGATCTCTCACCACGGCGGTTCAACTGTCTTCCTTGCGAGCCCGCCTCACGGACCCGGCGGCACAGGGGACTATGGACGACCTGTCCTTCCTCCTATCGGCCGCCTATGAACAAGCCCGAGGTACAATTTCCGGAACAGCCGGTATCACCACGAATCTCTCCCGGGTATCACTCCCCGATCAATTGGCTCTTCACAAGGGGACCGTCACCCTGAAATCCACATTTCATGGGAAGGTCTCCCCTTCGTTTGAACCGGTTGCCCTACGGTCACGGGACCAGGTTCAGATTGTGTTGAATGACCTGAAAGTCACTCATCCCTCCGTCTCGGCCCGATTGCCGATGATCAAGGTCCTCTCCAAAACCCGAGAGGATGTGATGCACAAGGATGTCATTCTGGAAAACCTGCAGGTCACCAGTCCCGGAATTCTCGAG
>JBDIVP010000352.1:0-3320 GCA_039794325.1 Candidatus Inrsubterrania sp. | reverse complement strand
CACCTCTCCTTGCTTCGATAATCTGTTCCGCGCTCGCATCGACGCCCACAACACGACCGTCCCTTGCAAGGCACGCCAGATCCAAGGTCATACTCCCCGGTCCGCAGCCCAGGTCCAGAACATGATCATCCGCCCGGATGTCGTCCTGAAAGAACCGGCCGTGCGTCCCCAAGCGACGGCGGGCCATGAAGGCGCTCGAATTTGAGGTGACGCCCGGTGTATAAACTTCGCGGTTCATGCCCATTCCGCCTACTTAAGATTTTTCCGCGCCCCGATCCAGCCGGAACGAAAATCCAGCCGCGAGATCAGCCGCCCTGTAGTTCCACCGCAAAGGGGCACGGCAAAAGCCTGAACGAGGGACGGGTTAAGCACGGAGCGGAGTGGCGATCGGATGGAAGGCACTGTCATGTCGCTGCACTTCCTGCCAAAGTAGCGCCGAGTCCTCGACGTTTTCTTTTCACATGGTAAGGACCCGATTAAAGAGACCATATTTTAGGCGTTTGCGCTCGTTGTGTTCAGCACGAATCATATTCTCCGTAATAGCCAATGGGTCGGGAGGAATAACATGATCGTCGTCGCTCAGGCCAACCGTCGCAATCTCCTCGGCAAGCTCCATCGTCCCGTCTGCCCAGATCCAGCCGCCATTGAGGTTGGTGAGAACATGATTCGCATTGGAGATGAGCCGGCCAGGAAACTGGATATTCATACCACCCCCAATAATCTGACCGCTTTTGAAGACAGCGGCCTGTTGACGAAGGTGATTGGGTCCACCGCCGTTCACTCGGCCTTGGCGCTGATCGATCACATATGTGCAATTGCAACGCCGTAATTGCAAAAGGCCCCGAGTGATGCGGTCAGCGTGGATGAGTTCGTGAGCCAACAGGATGTAGCTGGGTGCGGGTTCCATGCGTATGATCCCCATCATGCTGAGGTTGGCGGTTTGATCGTGGTTACCACTCCAGTTGGCGACGGCACTACTACCGGAACTGGTTACCTTTCGCATGAAGCCCGCGTCAGGGCTGACGAATGGAACCAGGCTCTTGAAGCCACTCCAAGCTTTGTCTTTGATCCATTTATCGGGGCTACAGTCATTACTGTGGGCCTGGGTGATCCGAACCCAGTGCTGGCTTGCAATTATTCGCCGTATGAGCGTTACGCTGTGCGGTCTTACTGCCTGCGCAGCGCCGATACTGGGACCTTCGGTAACTCGAACGACCGAGCGACCCCCCATTCGGTAGCGTTGCGTGGTGTAGATCAGAGCGTTGGCGACTCCTCCGGCAAGGGTATCCAACGCGTTGGTGGCTAATGTTATATATCCTGTATTCGTTGAATCGATGCAAAGAGCCATTTCACCGTTCATTTCTTGTGGTAGGCCTAATCGGGATAGGGGGCAGCCTCGCGGCTCCCGCTCCTACACCACCACACGTAATGGCGACCTGTACCCTGCCTACACCTGAGAAAAAGACTCCCGACCCTATTTTTCCGGTTATGGTCCCAGATCAGCTCCACCGGGTCAAGCCGTTGTAGTTAGCCGAAACCACGCCCATCAGACGCACTCATGCCTCAGAACCATCCCACACGCCATTGTCACAGACAAAGGCTGCAGGCCGGGTCAGTCTATCCGGCTTTCCGCAAAGCGCAAGATGATAAAACCATCCACCGGGCTAAATCAGCCGAATTCTTAGTCAATTGACAAAATTAGTCAAATTGTATGGCTGGCAAGGAAGAACGCAGGTCTGTCGAATGGGCCTCATGGTTGAAGTAGTGGAACAGCCTTATGATCGATCCGGTGGGCTCAAGAAGTCCTCACCCTGCGATTCCACAAAGGATGGAGATGATGATCTCTACAACTTTCCTTTCCTTGACATGTCACGACAAGACCTGACCTTTTCTTCCCCTACGGTTTTTGACAATGCGATTGAAATGACTCCCTATCGGTATTACAATATACCGTATTACTTTCAAAAGGAGACCAGCCATGAGATTGACCACCAAGGGACAGGTGACCATTCCCCTTCATATTCGAAAAAAACTGGGTCTCACGAGCCACTCTGAAGTCGAATTCGTAGAAGAAAACGGGCAAGTGATCGTCAAAAAAACCAAAAATGGCAAACCGACCACTAGGTTTCGGTCTCTCCGCGGACGGGCAGATGTGCGAATGACGACTGAGGAAATACTTCGCCTCACTCGCGACTCACGATGAATGGGATATTGGTCGATTCCAATATTCTTCTTGATGTGTTCTTGGATGACCCGAAATGGGGAACATGGTCGGAAGAACAATTAAGTAGCTATGGCGCTTCCCATCACTTGTACATCAATCCCGTAATTTACGCTGAAATCTCGATTGGGTTTTCTCGCATCGAAGATCTTGAGGAAATCTTGACGGAGGGTGGCTTCATCATGCTACCTCTTCCAAAAGAAGCCCTTTTTTTAGCGGGGAAAACCTTTCTCCAATACCGAAAACGAAAGGGAATGAAACAATCTCCCCTTCCGGATTTTTTTATAGGAGCTCATGCGGCGATAGAAAGCCTGCCGTTGCTCACCCGCGACCAACGACGGTATCGGACCTATTTCCCGCATGTGGTCATATTGGGGCCCTAACCGAGTCCGCCGCTGAGTGGCGGGCCGCAGGCCCGTCGATTCGGCCTGTCTGCGTGCGGTCCTGCGCAGGCAGGGCCGCGTGTTCGGCTGCTGCCGGCGGCTGGGAAGTGATCCCCAAAACCGATTCTCTTCGATGGCGTCACCGCTTCTCTCTCGGGCGGGAATTGATCAGGTGAATTCTTTGTCAATTGACAGGACAGAAAAAGGTGTCAGACACCTTTTTCTGACCTAACGGAGTCCGCGGCTGAGTGGCGGGCCAGAGGCCCGTCGACTCGAGCCGCGTGTTCGGCCGCCGCTGCTGGGGCGCGCGGCCCCAGACGCGGAAACTGTTAAACCGCAACTTTGTCTATGGAGAAACATGCTTCAAAGCGATTCCCGTTTCAAATCACATACATTCAATACGTCCTTGAACAGATTTGCTGCTGCTTCGAGATGTACATGGACTTGGTTTAATTCCTGTTCCGGCACCATGGGTTTAAGTTTCTTTTTTACGGACTCACTTAAATGATTATAAGCAGACGTGAACAAGGGATGCTCCTTTTCTGTTTTATGAAAGGCCCCTAAATGAAGACTATGAACAAGCAGATTTCAGAGATGGTCCTAAGAAATTGGACAGCCAGTTACGCTATGATCTCTGACTCACAGGAGGAAAGAGATGAGCAAAACCCGAAATCAGTATTCTGCAGCCTTCAAAGCCAAGGTCGCCTTGGCGGCGT
>JBDIVP010000351.1:0-3336 GCA_039794325.1 Candidatus Inrsubterrania sp. | reverse complement strand
CATCGCCGCACCGAAGTTCTGCAATATCTCAGGTAGAGAATAACGAAAGAAGAGGGGATGGCGCACGCAATCGTCCCCTCGTTCAACCGGATGGAGAATGCACAACCCCGCCATCCTCCGCGGGGCGAGGAACACTCAGGAAAAGGTCTTGGTATAGACAAAATTCTGCCGGACCGAGACCCCCTCTTTGGCCGGCCCACTGGCTTTTTCCAAGCCGGGATCCCCTTTTGTATTGGCTTCCTTGGGAAAGGCTTCCTTTTTCCCTTTGGGCTCTAAAAATTCTTTGGACTTTCCTGCCCCGCCGGTTTCATCATCCTGACCCAGTTTCAATTGTCGAGCCCAGAGGTTGGGGCGACAGACAACATGAAAGTTCGGGGCAGGAACCGAGTCGTCAATGCGCCACAGTTCCAATTCCATCCCATAAAAATTGACATCATCCCGGGAAACCGCATTGAGCCAATCCAGGGTTTGCCGGATTTCCGGAGAGATGGACGGTCCGACGCAAAGAATGGCTTTGGCATCCAAGCCGGCCGCATACATCACCAGCTTTCCCAGAGTATCCGGCGTGATCCCGGCCAAAGCCCCTAAAACGATGATAGAGGTTCCACGCTTTTCGTCTTTAGCCAGCACGCCCCCGGCCAACGTGTCCAAAGGGATCTCCTGTCCAGCCGGTTTGATGGTGACCTCGATCGTCTCCCCCAACAGGTCCAGAATGTCCTCCTGCTGAAGCCACCCGGCAAACCCATCCGGTTCGTTGCCCCACACCTCGTCCAAATTCATTTTTTTCAATTTCCCGATTGGTTTTGCCATAGCAACCTCTATTTCGCCAAAAAGGGTGACCAGCCGTGCCAAGAAATGTTAGTCGGATATATCGTCCAAATTTTCAAAAAATTAAGGCCGTAGCCCGTGGCCTTCACGGCATCCGCCAGGGGTCAATTGTTGGACCGGCAGTTTCTGCATACTGAAATCCAAGATCGTCAATCACCCGGACACCTTTTTTCCCGCCTTTCACATCCTGCCAGCCCATGGGTTGCCATATAATCAGCCCGCACGATATAACAAGCCTGCACTGAGACTCCTCGCCCTCCTGCCTTAAGATCCTGGGATTTTCGCCGGACGCGGCCAAACAGCTGCACGGAGAGAAGGATCACCAAAATCAAGGGGGTGAAATAGCAGGTATTTTTGCGGTATGGTCAGACAGGGGTCGAACAAACAGATCAGTAACTCGCCCAAGGAGAAATCATGATTGATAAATGGATGAAAACAATCCTGGCCCTTTTGCTGCTGTTAACCTCTATGGCTTGGCCCACCACTCAGGCCAGAGCCGAAAATTCATGGGGTTTCGGCACCGATATCGGCTTCCTGGCCGACACGCTGGACAATGAAGTCTTCACCCTGAATTTTCAAGCCGATTACTTTCTGGATCGCCATTTTTCCATCGGACCGCAATTCATGATCTCACCGGGTGGAAACTTAACCCAGTTAACCTTCGCCGGTATCGCCAGATACTATATCCCTTTGGGTGCCGTAACGATTATTCCTTTTGGAGGGTTGGGTTTGGTCCATGCCGATTTGGACCGGGGCAGGGTCGATGATTCGGATACCAGCTATACATTACCCTTCGGAGCCACCGCAGCGTTCCACATCAACCCGAAAATTTCCCTGGCAAGTACCCTGTTGTTTTCTCTCCAGAATCTCAGTATCGATGGAGTCCCGAAAAACGACAATTTCAATATCGGGTTACTCTTCGGATTCCGGTTCCATCCCTGAGCCGGACAGTGTTCCTGTTTCGACACCTAGCCAACCCAATAAAAGCCGGCAAAAGAAATGCTCCGGCCTGTTCGGACTCGAATATTCATCACTCCGTAATAACCTCCAAATACTCAATCATCCGATCTAAGGCTTTGGCATTGAGACGTTTGCCATACCATCGAGGCATAACCCGGTCATTATAGCCTTTAACCACATACGCACCCGGCTCCAGAATGGATTCTTGAATATATTCCCGAACGGTGGAGGCCTGCCCGTCATAGTCCGGATCGGCCAAGCGTAATGGTGCGGTGGTACCCAACACCAGTTGAGGGCCCTCCCGGCCTCTGGCCGGGCCGATGCCGGGGATGGTATGACACACAGCACATCCCGATTGAACAAATAATTTATCAATAGGCTCATCGCCTGTCGCCAAGGGCACATCTGTTGGTGATAGCTTGGCGGGTGATTTTCCGGATGCCGGCGCTTTCTCCCGCTCACGTGCCTGTTCAACCGAAGCAGAGGAGGCAACCGGCTTGCTTCCCGGACCAAAATTATAGGAAAGGACCCCCATAATTCCCACTCCCACCACCATGAAAATTAAAAAGTTATCTCGGCCGGGAGGCGGGGTGGATCGACCGGACGAAGGTTTTGTAGGCTTTTTCATATTTGCTTCCATGACAACCCGGGCAGGAATACATGAATGTCTTCCGCACTGTCAACGGATAGACTCTGGCCCCTCGGGCTGATTGGTTTGAATGAGTAAAATAAAAATGGCGAGCACGCCGCCGGAGACTTTTTCAACAGCCCCAATAGAGAAATAGAATGCCCTTTATACCTATAACACCAACACCACACCCGGAACCCTGCAGGCGGCATCATAATACATTCCACCCCTCCAGCATGGGACCGGCCTTTCCGGCATTTCCTCCCTTCCTTCCACCCTGGTGGTTGACGGGAGCCCACCGGATGACGCTGATCCCTCGGTGGTGGCCTCGAACACCTTTTATGAAAATTCCTCCCGCACAGCCACGAATCTTCCACATCACGTCGGAAACAGGTTTGCTGACACAATGTCATTGGCAGAAGGCCGCATCAGAACAACCAACCATCCTGCTTGTCCATGGCCTGGAAGGGTGCACCGACTCACATTATATGCGTGGCCTGGCCCAGAAAATTTGGCGTCGAGGATGGAACTGTATCCGGATCAACCAACGAAATTGCGGAGGTTCGGAACACCTGACTCCTACACTATACCATGGCGGATTAAGTCAGGACCTCAGAGCCATCATTCAGGAACTCACCAATGTCGACCATTGCCGGCGGATCTGGTTGGTCGGGTATTCCATGGGAGGCAATCTGACCTTAAAGCTCGGTGGTGAAATCGGCGACTCCGTTTCCACCCTGAAAGGCTTGGCCGCCGTCTGCCCGAATATTCAACCGGCCGTTTGCGTTCAGGCGCTCCAACGCCCCGGCAATCGGATCTATCATGATTACTTTCTCAAAAGCTTAAAAGCCAAACTTCGGCGGAAGGCACGCCTCTTTCCGGGAAAATGGGATGTGTCGCTCCTCCCAGATATTAAAACC
>JBDIVP010000350.1:0-3338 GCA_039794325.1 Candidatus Inrsubterrania sp. | reverse complement strand
ATGGGTTGCCGACCGACAAACACATCGCCGTATGGTGAAAGGGTAGTCGTCATGATGGGCTTATGGAGGATTGGGTTGGGCCACGCAAACTCAATCCCCTTTGGGTATTTCTCAAAATCTTTCGGCATTTCCGCCTCAAAACATGAACGGGTCGGGCGGTTTCCGGGAATTTGAGGAATGGCCGTTCTTCAGGACCGACTAAAAATGCCCAACTCAAGGGTATGGAGGGAGGGAAGAGAGTTGGTATCAGTCAAGAGCGGGATGAGCGGTGGCAGGCTGATGGCATGTGGGACGCCTGTCTTCGGAAGCTATATTCTGTGCCCTTGTGCCTCCTCCATCAGATCCAGGAGGCCGGCTAATTGTTTGCCTGCTTCCAACATGCACTCGTGAAGCAGTTCTTCGTGTAAACCTGTCAGAGTCCATGACTCAGGGGCCACCAGGGCCTGCCAGTTCATATAGCCCTTGGGGGATTGAAAGCCTTCTGTAAGGGCGTTGGCCATATTCAGGAGTGCGGCTTCAAATCCGTGTTCTTCTGTGCCTTTGGGATTCTGCTGATACCGGATGGCTACACCCAGGTTTTTGGGTAACTGCCAGGTTTCCACCAACATCTGACCGACCTCAGTAAAGTCAAATCCCAACAGGGCTTGTTCAACCAGATGGATGGGCACGCCGGTTTCTGCGGATTGCCGCAGAGCCTGCTCGGATTTCTCGGGCAGTTGTTCATAGAGAATGAGATGACCGATTTCCCTCAACAACCCCTCGACAAACATTCGTTCGCTGTCCACCAAAAAGCATTTTCTGGCCAATTCGCGAGCCGCCAGTCCGCTGAAGTAACTGTTGGCCCAAAACACCTTCATGCTCATGACCTGTTGATGAAGGCCTGAAAAGGTTTGGGCCACGGAAACCGCCAGGGTTAGATCGTGGACGGCTTGCATGCCCAGGATACCTACGGCACGGGAAATGGTCTCAACTTTCCTCGGCATGGCATAGAAGGCGCTGTTCACCAGTTTCAGGACGGTGGCGGTCATAGCCGGATCGATGCTTACCGCATGGGCAAGGTCGGCCATGGTGGATTCCGGATCATCGATGACGTGTTTGACTTCCAGGTATACCTCGGGCAACGTGTACAATTTTGTACAGGTTTTAACCACGTCTTCGGCTGATAAGAGGCAGGTGTGGTGTTCCATGAGAAAAACAGAGGCATGGAAAATGGAATGCCTCATCCGGGTCTGTTTCGTTTTCGGAATTCAGGGGCTTCGGCTTGAGCCGGGGCTTTTTGGTCAGGCTTTGTATTTATTGTTTTTCAGGCGGAGACGAGGCATGGGTCGCAAAGAGTTTTTTATGAAGATGTTTTCTGCCGACCGTGATGAGGGTAAACGAGAAGAGCAGCGCCACCGGCACGAAGATGCCTGCGGCCAGGGAATAGTTGGCCAGCCAACCGGCCTCATGTAAGGCTTTAAAGATGTAATTGGCCAGACCGCTGAGATAATACGCGATGACGATGACGGAAAGCCCTTCGACGGTATGTTGTAGCACGGCCTGGCTTTTGGTGGTTTGATCCACGCTGGCCAGCAATTTGACGTTTTGATCCTGTTGAGCCAGGTTTTGTTCCTGTAAAACCAACTCCACCTTCGTGCGTAAGACGGCGATGGTGCTGCCGAAATCCTGTTCGAGCGCCTGGATTCTGGTCAGTAATTGCTGATAGCCGTCCACGACACCGGTAATTTTCCATTGAATGTAATCGGACAGAGTCCGGCCGAACGGCAATGGCTGCTCCTGAAGTGTCTGCGCATTACTGCGTACGATTCGATCGTAGGGAACCGCCGGAGAGAGCCGAAAACGCAAGGAATCGGCCAATCGTCCCACTTGCAGAAAGTCCTGGGTGAGTCCCTCAAGCCATTGCTGCAGCTTGCCGTGAGTGGCTTGTTTGAGTTCTTTGGTGATGAGGGTGCGTTGGTACAGGTGGCGTTGTTCGAAGCTCTGCACTTGGTCCACTGAACGGGAAAAGGCTTGATAGGGCAACAGGATCAAATGCGTATAATTTTCAAGCATGGTTAAAATCGTAATCAAACGGGCAAGGTGATGCCGGAGGAGGAGGGGATGGGGGCTCCAGACGACATACCGTTCACGGCCATGTTCGTCGGGAATAAAACTTGTTGCCACAAAAATGTCCTCGTTCAACACACGGCTGGCATATATCTGTGGACCGGGAAGCAGCGTTTCCAGGACTTCCTGATCATAGGTCCGTGATGGGGTAATCACCATGTCCAGGGCGTTGACCTGCAGATTCAGGGGTGAAAAAGGAAAGACATACCCGGGAAATCCCAACGGACCGAACCCCAGGGGCTGGTTCTGGTCTCCGGGGAGGTGCCACATTTGATAGCTGTAATATTCGGTGTGTGCTTCCCAAATGGCGATCAGGCGATCCCCGTCAGGCCCGGTTTTCATCCCGAAACCGGATTTATCTTCCAGAACCGTTTGAGCAGGCGGGATCCCCAGACAGGCCAAGAGCTCGCGGAATTCTTTTCGGCTTTGTGGGCGTTCCATCGCCGGATTGGACATGCGGTAGGCGGTGTGATGCAGGTGAGCCGGAACGTCCAGACACCGTTCGAGGTATTTTTCCTGCGCCATATGCATTTGGCGAAGAATCCCTTTTCCTGGTGAACCGGGTTTGAGACTCATAGCGGGTCGAGGTGAATGGTATCAGAGAAACGGTGATCCGGTGGGTTGTCCGTTCATCCGTCCATGGTTCTACCCTACCTGATAGGGGCCGTGCAAGGGGAAAAGGGTAAAAAAATCCCGGTGGGGCACACAAGGGAGCAAATAACTTTTTTGGGTAGAGGAACGGTATTCATAGATATAGCCCTTGGGGTCAGGGATCTGTGAGGGCCACTTGAGATTGGATCCAATCAAGGATCCGGTTTTCGGCCCAAAAGGGATCTTCGTCCGAACTGCGTTTTTGAAAAAACCCGCAATGGCCTCCGTGAGATGGGGCTACAACGTAGAGGAACGGGTTGGCTTGGATGGCCGGGTCCCCAAACATGTGATACGGAATAAAGGGGTCATCCTGGGCTGTGATGAGGAGTGTCGGTTTGGCAATACCGGCCAGGTGTTGTTGGGAAGCGCTTTGTGCATAATAATCGGCTGCATCCCTGAAACCTCCATCAGGACCGGTATAGGCGTCATCGAATTCCCATAAGGTTTTAATATCTGGGAGGAGCGACACATCCCATTTTCCCGGAAAGAGGCGTGCCTTCCGCCGAAGTTTGGCTTTTAAGCTTTTGAGAAAGTAATCATGATAGATCCGATTGCCGGGGCGTTGGAGGTTTCAGGGATGC
>JBDIVP010000349.1:0-3341 GCA_039794325.1 Candidatus Inrsubterrania sp. | reverse complement strand
GCCTGGCCGGTTCAATCCCCATTGCTGTCTCCCAAGGATGCAGCCGGACAGTCTCTCGAGGATCTCATGGCACATTTACCGGGATTTCATCCATGACCGGAAAGCACATTGTACTGCTTGGTCCAAATGGCCAATTGGGGCGGTCGCTTCAGCAGGTGCTGTCTCATGAGAAGGTGACGGTGCTGGACCGTCACCAATTGGATATTACCCGCTGGGAACAGGTGCGAGATGCCGTGAGGGCGCTTCGTCCGAATTTGATCATCAATGCCGCTGCCTATACACAAGTGGATGATGCCGAAAGTCGGATTGAAGAAGCCTTTCGGGTGAATGCGGTGGGTCCAAGAAATCTTGGTATGGCAACGGAAGAGATCGGAATTCCGTTCGTCCATGTTTCAACGGATTACATCTTTGATGGAACCGCTACCCGCCCCTACCATGAGTTCGACAGACCGAACCCCCTTTCCGTATATGGTCAGAGCAAGTTGGCCGGGGAAGAGGCCGTTCGTGTGGCTAATCCCAGGCATTATATTGTCCGCACCGCTTGGCTGTACCATACAATCGGAAAGAATTTTCCCCTCACGATCTGCGGTCTTGCGCAAAAGGGCGGGGTGCGTGTTGTGAACGATCAGTTCGGCTCTCCCACTTATGCGCCTCATTTGGCCGAAGGCCTGTATCGGCTTATTGATACCGAGGCATACGGAACCTACCATATGGCAGGATCAGGGGGGACCAATTGGTATGAGTTCACACGGACTCTTTTTCGTATGGCGGGGATAACGGCACCGGTCGAACCGGTGGACACCGCTCACTTTCCCAGACCGGCTCCTAGGCCTCCTCATGCGGTTCTAATGACCGTGCAGGATCCGAAAATCCTTCTTCCTCCGTGGGAAACAGGCCTCGAAATTTTTGCCAAATCTTTGAGGAACTGAGTCCAACCCTCAAGGTTCTTCGTCTTTTTCCTTTTTACTCCGGCGGGCCAAACCGCTTTCGGTCGCGGCCTGCGCGACCGCCTTGGCGATTTTGGGAACCACCTGTTTATCAAATACACTAGGAATGATGTATTCTTCGCTCAAGGCGGAGCTGGGAACCATATTGGCGAGAGCCTGGCCGGCCGCCAGCAACATGGTTTCATTGATCGACCTGGCTTGAACGTCCAGTGCCCCCCGAAAAATACCCGGAAAGGCCAGAAGATTGTTGCATTGATTCGGGTAATCGGAGCGTCCGCTTGCATAGACCCGGCAAAAAGGAATGGCGGCCTCCGGAGAAATTTCCGGTTCGGGGTTGGCAAGCGCAAAAACGATAGGATCCTTGGCCATCAGGGATAAATCCTCGGGTTTGAGGACATTGGCCGTGGATAAACCAATCACCACATGGGCATCTTTCAACGCATCCTGGAGCGTGCCCGTGGGACGGTTGTATTCGATCAGTTGGCGCAGTTCATGGCGGTAGGGCAGTAATTCTTCCAACGGACGATCCAAAACCAACCCGTTTTTATCGCATCCTTTGAGGTGGGTGACACCGGCCCCAAGCAGTAACTCAGCACAAGCTGTGCCCGCCGCGCCTAAACCGATGATCACGACCGTAATTTCCTGAATCGGTCTCCGAATGACTTTGAGGGCATTCAGCAAAGCTCCCAGGATGACCACCGCCGTGCCATGCTGATCGTCATGCATGACCGGAATATCCAATTCCGCTTGAAGCCGGCGTTCGATGTCAAAACATCGGGGCGCACTAATGTCTTCCAGATTGATGGCCCCGAAGGTGGGGGCCACCGCACGAATGGTTTGGATGATTTCTTCCGGATCCTGTGTGCCCAAACACAGCGGCCAGGCGTCGATTCCGGCAAACTGGTGCAGGAGCATAGCTTTGCCTTCCATGACGGGAAGTGCCGCCAAGGGCCCGAGATTCCCCAATCCCAAAATAGCCGATCCGTCGGTCACCACCGCCAGGCTGTTGTTTTTGGTGGTAAAGGTATAGGATTTTTGAGGGTCGGTTGCAATGGCCTTGACGACCCGGCCCACTCCCGGCGTATAAACCATGGAAAGCATATTGCGGGTTTTGATGGGAAATTTACTTTCAACCCGTATTTTCCCCCCTAAATGCATTAAGAAGATGCGATCTGAAGATGCAATGACTTGTACATCCGGTAGGTTGTTCAAGCGTTTCAGAACCCGCTCACCGTGTTCTTCGCTCTGTACGTCCAATGTAATGTCTCGTACCACTTTGGTCCGTGTGGCGGAGACGATGTCCACGGCTCCCAAACTGGCGCCTTCTTCGGCAATGGCCGTAGCCAATTGGGCAAAGACCCCCGTCCGTTGAGTCAGTTCCAGCCTCACGGTCATTCGGTAATTGGAGTACGGGCCGATATCCTGGGAAGAATCCCGCCGTTCGCGGGTTCGCTTAAATAGATTCCACACGTCAGGTTCCTTTCAAAAGATGCCTCATCATGTTTGATAATCTCATTGTATCCAAGAATGGACCTTAGGGGGAGAGTGGGAGGATGTCGGACCGGTGCAGGGCTGCTTACAAATCAGGGGGGACTAGGTTGTTGGCACGTGAAGTTGAAGTTTTCGATGCGGGAGGGACTCCCAGACCCCCCAAATGACGAGCCAGGCGATGGCGGGCCGGTTGGACACACACCGGGCGGGTAGTTGGTTAAGCATTTTGAAAGACCTGTTGGGCGGCCGAAAGTGCGGCTCCGGATGCGAATGTCGATGAAGGCATCAGTTGTTCCAAGGCGGAGAGAAATGCCAACACATGGTCAGGTCGGGAGGATTCACCCATCAGGCCGATGCGCCAGACCTGCCCGGCCAGGGGCCCGAGGCCCCCTCCGATTTCAATCCCAAAATCCCTCAGCAATGCGGTCCGGATGTGGCGATCTTCCAAAAAAGAAGGTATTTTCACGCATATGAGCGTGGAAAGTGCCTTGGTCGGGGTGGGAAGTAATTCAAAGTCCAATGCAGACAATCCGGCCAATAAGGCTTGACAGTTGAGCCTATGGCGGCCCCATCGAGGTTCGAGCCCTTCCTCCTGAATAAGCCGGAGGGATTCCCTGAGGGCATACATCATGGAAATGGGAGCTGTATGGTGATATGTCCGTTTGGAGTCGGCCCAATAGTCCTGAATAAGTGAAAAATCCAGATACCAGCTTTGACAGGGCGTGGTTCGTTGTCGGACGATGTCCAAGGCTTTGGTATTGAGGGTCAATGGGGCAAGTCCGGGAGGGCAGCTTAAACATTTTTGCGTGGCACTGAAACAGGCGTCGATGTTCCACTCGTCGATTTTTACCGGCTGACCGCCGAGAGACGTCACCGTATCCACGATAAGCAGAGCTCCATAGG
>JBDIVP010000348.1:0-3357 GCA_039794325.1 Candidatus Inrsubterrania sp. | reverse complement strand
GATGTGATCCACTTGTCCGGCAGATAAAATCTGATCGGAGTGTCGAGTTGCTGATCGATTGATTGCCCAGGTGCCAGGTTGGCCTCAAGCAGATCAAGGAGGGCGATGCCGCTGGCCACCTTTGCTACGGAGCCGATTTGGGCGGGAATGGTGGTTTTCATGGCCAATCGGCCGTCGTTGGGCGCTTGCGCCCATCCGCCTGAGGCTTTTGCCATAATTCCGCGCCGATCCGCCAGTACAAATGCATAGCCCATGACCCGGTTGGACAAGGCACGACTGAGATGATCTCGGAAGGCCTCTTCGTCCACGCTTCTGGTTGGAACTCGTGCCTGTGGGTGGATATTGGCTGGGATCGAAAAGAAAACTGCTACAGAGATGATGGAACACCACAATGCTTGGCGGAGAGCGTGCATGACGATCCTCCGTTTTGGAATGGCAGGGTAGTGATGATTATAATCACATCGGTGTAAAAGGGGAATATGCCTGGAAATGTAAAGAGGTAGGGAATCTTTATTGGAAATTTGGAAATAGGTTTATTGTACGAAATGGTGTGAAAACAATAGTAGGCACATTTCCTAACCTTTCAATGTTTCGACGGCAAGAAAGGGGTGGTGGGTGTGTAGATCGAAACGTTTTTCGGCTGGGTCGGATTCTTCGGTTCCCTCGGAATGACCTTCTGGGAAAGGCGGTGCGGAGAGCTTGCATTGCTTGGAATAACCAAGAAACGGGGCTGTTCTTAAAAGCGAATAGCTGGAATGGTGCGAAAACGGCTTAGGATTGTTGGTAGATCCAGGCGGGGTAGGGGGGAAGGGAGACGGTTGGTTTGTCTTCCTTCAGATTCAACGCCGGTGGAGCGGTCAGAGTCGGGGGGGCATGAGGCGGGGCAAAATCGGGGTGGCCGTTGTCTAACAGCAGTGACCATTGCCCGTTCGGTTGGTTGAGTGTCATGTGTGTGGGTTGCGTGTTGAATCCCAGGATGATCAGCATGGCCGGTTCATTGGGTTGCCGGCGGTAGAGAGTCAACACCGTTTGGGAGGGATTTTTCCAGACTCTGAGTTGATGGCCTTTCGTGCCGGTTCCCAATGAGGCATGTTTCTTCCGCAAGGCGATGAGTTGCCGGGTCCAGGCGGCCAGGTGTTGCTGGCCTTCATCCCGTTTGTCGGCCGGTGTCAAACGGGAACTCTCGAACGTGTCCATGGCATAGGGGTCCGAGATGTTTTTCCAGCCGAACGGTTTGAATTCGGCCAGGCGGCCTTTGCGGACAGCTTCGATCAAGGCTTCATCGCCATGATCGATGAAATAGTGAAACGGCGCTCGTTCACCGTATTCTTCACCCATGAACAACAGCGGAATGAAGGGCGACAGCAGGACCGAGGCGGACAGCACTTGTTGCGCCGCATGGGGAATGAGCGTCGACAGCCGGTCGCCCTGCGCCCGGTTGCCGACCTGGTCATGATTTTGATCGAAGACCACGAATTGTGACGGTGAAAATTGGGCGGCGGAGTTGCCGTGGCGGCGGTGGCGGTGTTGGGAATAGTCTCCTGCCACGACGAAATGTTTGCGGAAGGCGGTGGCCACGTGATCCAGCGTGCCGAAGTCCACATAATAGCCCTGCCGTTCGCCGGTGGCCAGGGCATGCAGCGCATGGTGAAAGTCGTCGTTCCATTGGGCATCGAGGCCGTATCCGCCTTTGGACGGCGGGGCGATGATTTTGACGTCGTTCAAATCACTTTCGGCGATGACCCACACGGCACGCGCCTCCTGTTCGGCCGAGGCATGCACCGCATCACGAATATCTTTCAGGATATGAGTGACGCTGAAGTCGTAGATGCCGTGAATGGCATCCAGGCGGAGGGCGTCGAAATGAAAGTCTCTGGTCCAATAGACGGCGTTGGCGGTAATGATGTTGCGCACCGCGTCGCTGTGCGGCCCGTCAAAGTTGATGGCACTGCCCCACGGCGTGCGATAGTGGTCGGTGAACAACGGACCGAACTCGCCCCAATAATTGCCTTCAGGCCCCAGGTGGTTGTAGACCACATCCAGGATGACCGCTAATCCGGCCGCATGGCAGGCATCGACCAGCCGTTGGAGACCATGCGGGCCGCCATAGGAATTGTGTGTGGCATAGAGATAGGTGCCGTCGTATCCCCAATTTCTTTTGCCGGGAAATTGTGCCACCGGCATGAGTTCAAGGGCGGTGATGCCGACTTCGTCCCGCAGGTAAGGGAGAAAGGGGATGACAGCCTCAAAGGTGCCTTCGGGGGTAAAGGTGCCCGGATGCAATTCATAGATGATGTACTCGTTGAGGGGCAGGCCTTTCCAGTGATGATCGGTCCACTGGAAGGCATGAGGATCGATGACTTCCGAGGGGCCATGAACCCCTTCCGGTTGAAACCGTGAGGCCGGATCGGGGCGTTTGAGTTTGTCATGTAGCACGTATTGATAACGGGCGCCCGCGGCCAGATCGGCGATGGTTGCCTCCCAATAACCGAAGGGGCGCGGCTCCATGGGCACGGTTTCGGAAAAGGGGTTCAGGATTTCAACGGCCAGGGTTTTGACCCAGGGGGCCCAGGCACGGAAAGTCACTTGCGAGGGGCCGGTGACGAAAGCGCCGACCCAGGAATCTTCTTGAAGGATGGACAGTGGTTTGCGAGGGGTGCGTGGCATTCGGGGATGATGCGACTAATGAAGACCTGAAACGTTGGACCCATGGCCTAAGGTTCCCCCATTTTAACATGGGAATTTGATTTGTCACCTGACTTTGAATAATTTGAGGAGAATTTTTTTGCCCCGATTGCCATTTCAGGGGGGAACATGCGATAGAATGACGGATTCAGCGTACCCTTAAGTGTGCAGGAGGATTTTGCCTGCTTTACAGTCACGTGCCGTTTCGGCCGACATATGTCCGTATGGTTATGACATTTTGAGCGAAAGAAATCTTCTATGAGAAAACGACCGGGAAAACCCTATCCCCTCGGTGCCACGTGGGATGGCGAGGGGGTGAACTTTGCGCTGTTTTCTGAAAACGCCACGGGAGTGGAATTGTGTTTATTCGACCATACGCAGGATGAGCGGGAAAGCCACCGTATCCGTTTAGACGAGTGTACCGACCTTGTCTGGCATGTCTATCTTCCGGAAGTCCGCCCGGGGCAATTGTATGGGTATCGTGTGTACGGTCCCTACGAACCCGAGGCCGGCCACCGGTTTAATCATCATAAATTATTGATCGATCCCTATGCCAAGGCGCTGACCGGTGTGGTGAAATGGTCCGATGCGATGTTCGGCTATCGTTTGGGCGATCCCAAGGGCGATCTGTCGTTTGACGGACGGAACAATGCCGGCAATGTGCCCAAGGGG
>JBDIVP010000347.1:0-3364 GCA_039794325.1 Candidatus Inrsubterrania sp. | reverse complement strand
ACGCAGTATGAGGAAGCCATTCTGGTGGTCAAACAACAAAATCCGGGACTCAGCAGTTTTGTCGCCGTGGACCCGCTGGACCTTCAGGGCATTCAGGACCTTCTGGAACCCAAGGTCGGCCTCATCTCCTATTTTATGACCACCGACCATCTGTATCTCTGGTTGATCACCCGGAATCAAACCCTGTTCAGGAAGGTATCCGCGGGAGAGGAGGCACTGACCCGGCTGATCACCCGCTACCGCCAATCCGTCCAGCATGTCGAGCCGGTGGATGACGAACTCCAACAACTCTATCAATGGTTGATCGCCCCGCTGGCCGACCCGATCGCCGACCTGGAATTCCTGGGCATTATTCCCGACGGCCCGCTGCACTTTTTGTCCTTTGCCGCACTGAAACATGGACCGGCCTATTTGGTCGAGGAGATCCCCCTGTTCTACGCCCCTTCGGCCTCGGTATTGGAATTCACATTTGCTAAACGGCAGGCCGAAAAGAACGAGAGGGTCCTGGCCATCGGCAATCCCGACCTGGGCAGTTATAATTACGAACTACCCTTGGCCGAATTGGAAGCCCATAGCATCCGGTGGAATTATCCGCAGATGGATATCCTGACGGGCTCCAAGGCCACCAAGGAATGGGTCATCGACAATATCTCCCGGTATGGCATCATTCATCTGGCTGCCCACGGTGAGTTCGACGAATTCAATCCATTGTTGTCGAGCCTGTGGCTGGCCTCTCCCAACCCCGAAAATCGGCGGTTGACCGTGAAAGAGGTCTTCAGCTTGGAATTGAATGCCGATTTAGTTACCTTAAGCGCATGTCAGACGGGATTAGGCAAATTGGAAGCCGGGGAACTGATCGGCTTGAACCGGGCTTTCATCTATGCCGGAACCCATGCCCTCGTCTCGGCGCTGTGGCGGGTGGATGACCTGTCCACCTCGGTGCTGATGAAACATTTCTACCGGAATTATGTCACCCAGAATAAGGCAAGAAGCCTGCGACAAGCCCAATTAATCGTCAAACGGGATTTCCCGCACCCGTCCTACTGGGCGGGATTCAGCCTGATTGGAGACTTTCAATGAGATCAGACCGATTTTTATCCTTACAGACCCCCGGCACGGCATGGACTGCCGGTTCTCGATTGTTTTACCTGGCACTCCTGGGCTGCCTGATCACCCTCTGGCCGTCGCTTGCCTGGGCAGCCTCCCTCTTTGCCAAACAGGACGGCGTCAACGTGACCGCCGACAAGGTCCCAACCTCCGCCGTCGTGGAGACGTTAAACCTCGGCGACGAAGTCAGGGTCCTGAGTGAAGAAGGCCGCCTGGTCAAGGTCAAAACCGCGGCCGGCAAAACCGGGTGGGTTTTTAAATTCCGCCTTACGGAAGAAAAGCCCTCGACCGGCGGAGGATTCGGCCTGTCGGGCCTGACCGGCAAAACGACCATCGCCGCCCGCGAAGCCCGGGCAGGCGGCAGTATCCGCGGGTTGAAAGAATCAACGGAACAATATGCCAAGACCAAGGAAATTCAACAGGAACACCGGGATGCCGTGGATCGCATGACGGCCTATTCCATTTCCCCCGAGGAGTTGATGCAGTTTAAGAAAACCGGCAACCTGGGCGAATTTTCAGGAGGTGCTCAATGAAAACCGTCAAAATCTTAGCCGGCATTGGCATTCTGAGCCTCTTCCTCTCCAGCATGGGTTGCGGTGGATCGCATTCCGGACAATCTTCCGACCAACCGGATCTGATCGGAGGTCTTGGAACGGCCTTCGGCATGAAACAAGAAAAGATCGATCTTCTCAAAAAAGGCGTTGGCGTCGTCCAGGCTTTGGAGCCTATCGGAGAAGCAGAGGAAATCACGTTGGGTGAAGCCGTCGCACTGGAAGCCTTCAGCCGCTTCGGCGGGGAATATCAGAATAAGGAATGGACGCGGTACATCAACCTCGTAGGACAAACCATCGCGGAAGTGTCGGATCGACCCAATCTCCCCTTCCGGTTTGCGATCCTGAACAGCCAGGAGCAGAACGCTTTTGCGGCGCCGGGCGGGTACATATTCATCACCGTCGACCTGCTGAAGACCCTGAAAAACGAGGCTGAATTGGCCGGGGTGCTGGCCCACGAAGTGGCGCATGTCACCGAACGGCATATGCTGGAGACCATTCGCCGGGGGGCCATACTGGGGAGTGTCTCGGAATTTACCCTGACCGCCATGAGGAAGGACCCGGCCATGTTTTCCAATGTCATCGAGGAAATGTCAGAGTTATTGTTCACCAAAGGCCTGGACAGGGACAAGGAGTTTGAGGCCGACGTGGTGGGGATCGAATATGCCTATCGCGCGGGGTACCACCCGCAGGGTCTCCGGGATTACCTGAAAACCCTGGCCAGGGAAGAAGGCAAGGTCCAATCGCGATTTTTCACCACACATCCCTCGACAAACCTACGCATCTCAAAAATCGATGGATTATTGAAGGACTATACCGATATTAAAAACCTGCCGTTCCTCACCGACCGTTTCCAACGTTACGTGAAGGCGGGGTAAGGTATTTTTACCGACTATTTGGAGAAGGAAGTCTACGAAAAACGTCCGTATTTAAAGGAGGGATAAAAAAAGGTTCCTTATCAGGGTGTGGGTTTTTATTCACCCCACGGATTGATAACAGGCACGGCAAGTTCTTGAAAATCCTTGACGTTGCGAGTAGCAATCGCACTCCGTTTGACTAGAGCGATGGCCGCAATCTGAGTATCCCGCATATCGACGGTCCTCCCAGGACGCCGACGTCCTGCAGCTAATTCTCCTGCAAACAAGGCCGCATCCTCATCGAACGGCAGCACACGCCCTTCCAGAATATGATCCAACGCGTATTGAAAGGCCTTTTCAAGTTTACCCCGCCGCTTCCCCTTGGTAAGCATCGATAAGCCCAACCGAATTTCAAACACGGTTATGGCTGTAATCCAGACTGATTCCCAGGGTTGGCTATCAAGCCAGGAGACCACTCGAGAATCAGGATGATCGTGCATAACCGCGGAAAGTATATTCGTGTCCAAAATGATCATGAATCAAAATCCGCCACCTTGGGTACCATACCTTTCAGTTCAGGGAAATCCTGTTTAAGCCCTACTCCGGAAAAGAGGCGACTGAAGGCCGTCCCGATTCCTTTTTTCCGTTTACCCTCTCCCCTTGTAGCATTCCGCAAGATATCACGGACTTCCTCCTCGACACTCCGACCATGCCGGGAAGCCCGTTGTCGCAATTGGGCCTTTACCTCTTCCTCGAGATTTCGGACAATGAGTTGTGCCATTGAACCTCCTCCAAATGATATCATGATATCTTTTCATGCCATTTCCGGCAACCACTTGACTTCAGGGG
>JBDIVP010000346.1:0-3395 GCA_039794325.1 Candidatus Inrsubterrania sp. | reverse complement strand
CCTCCAATTATGCCAGCGGCTTCAAGAGCCATATCTATCCCGACCGGCGGGTGCCTGACCTGAGTGGATTGGTCGGCATGCGGCCAAAGGCCATCTATCTGATGCTGCCGCTGGAGAAAGGATCAAGCATTGACACCGGCAATGGCGGAGGCACGCATCCCAACGGCGATGAAACCGACCCCAACGACGGATGGGCGGCCTTCAGCGGTACGTCTGCGGCCGCCCCGCAATTGGCGGGAGCGGCCGCACTGGTCAAACAGGCCTGCCCCAAACTCACACCGGCCCAAGTCCGGAACATTCTTATGAAAACGGCGCGGGACGTCACCCGCGGCCGCTGCAGCCCGGTACCCGGCACGGGGTTGCCCCCGGGACAGGGCCACCCGGCCACCGTCGGACCGGATTTGGCGACCGGGCATGGGTTGGTGGATGTTCATAAGGCTGTCCTGCGGGCCAAGTTGCAATGCCTGCCCATCGGCCCGCCCATTGTTCCACCAATTCTTCCACCAATCGAGCCGATCCGGCCGCCGATTACGCCGGTACAACCACCTCCGGTCACCCCGGTGACGCCCGTGCGGCCCATCAGCCCGATCAGTCCCGTCCAACCACCGCCGATCACTCCGATCCGGCCGCTTGGGCCGAATCAACCCACCATCCGGCCGATCGGCCCCCGCCAGACTGCGGCCCATCCTGCTCCGAGCACCCGCATGGGAGCAGAAGGGTATCAAGCCGCTGGTCAGCCTGAGCCCGGCACCCAGCCGGAGCCGGCCGGAGGCAGGGGGTTTACCCAGGATGATGTCGAGGCCTTACAGGAGATGGCCCAACGCGGGGAGCTGGACCTGGACGACCTTCGCTCATAAACGGTTACCCGAGATCAAGAGGTGCCGTTCCGGGCGCAGGCTCGGCCCGGAACGGCCTCCCCCTTGTTATGGTCTTGTTTCGTCCCATACCGGTCACACACCTATGAGACGCTGTTGGAGGAAACGTATGAATCAGGTGATATTACTCAGCATGCCGTTCGGCTCCTTGGAACGTCAGGCATTGGGATTAAGTTTGTTGAAACCGCAACTCGACCGCCTCGGCATTCCGTGCGACATCCAGTATCTGACCTTTCCCTTTGCCGAATATATCGGGTACGACGACTATCAATGGATTTCCCATACCCTGCCCTATACGGCCTTTGCCGGCGATTGGGTGTTTCGGCAAGCCCTCTACGGCCGCCGGGAACCGGAGGAACAGGCGTATGTCCAAGACATTCTCCGTGAGACCTGGCAGTTGGGCGAAGCGGATATCGCCCGCCTCTTCCGTATCCGGTCGCTCGTTGCTCCGTTTTTAGACTATTGTCTGCATTGCCTGCCCTGGGACACGTATCGTCTGGCGGGCTTCACCTCCACCTTCGAACAAAATGTGGCCTCTCTTGCCCTGGCCGCACGCCTGAAAGCTCGGTTCCCTCACCTTTCCATCGTCTTTGGCGGAGCCAATTGGGAAGGCGAGATGGGGCACGAACTCCTCACCCGATTTCCTTGTGTCGATTATGTGTGTTCAGGTGAAGCCGATGAAAGCTTTCCGGCCTTGGTGGAGACCCTCATGACACCCTCCACGCATCCGGCCCCTTTGAACCATATTCCCGGATTGGCGTGGCGGGAAGGGGGAGCAGTGGTGCATTCCGGGCCAGCCCGGTTGATCCGTGAAATGGACGCGCTGCCTCTTCCCGATTTCACCGATTATTTTGACAACCTCGGCGAGAGCACCGTGGCGGCTTCAGTGGCACCGGTGTTACTGGTGGAAACCTCACGCGGGTGTTGGTGGGGGGAGAAGGCCCATTGTACGTTCTGCGGGCTGAATGGCGGCACCATGGCGTATCGAAGTAAGGGCGCGGCACGCAGCCTGGAAGAATTGGCAATATTGGCTTCCCGCTGGCAAATTGATTTCGTGGAGGTAGTGGATAACATCATGGATCTGCGGGCCTTGAAAGACCTGCTGCCCGTTCTGGCACGCCGGGGCGCCCCCTATACGCTGTTTTACGAAGTTAAATCCAACCTGACGAAAGCCCAGATCCAACTGTTGGCGGCCGCGGGCGTCTGCCGGATCCAACCGGGCATCGAAAGCATGAACGATCATATTCTGCGTCTCATGAAAAAGGGCACCACCGCGCTCCGCAACATTCAACTGCTCAAGTGGTGCAAGACGTACGGCATCGGGGTAGATTGGAATATTCTGTACGGATTTCCCGGGGAAACCGCCGAGGATTATCAGGAGATGGTGCAATTGTTGTCCGCCATCCGGTTTCTCGGGGCCCCGGGCGCCTGTGCCCCCATCCGGCTGGACCGGTTCAGCCCCTATTACAATGACCCTCACCGCTATGGGCTCACTCTCGTTCGCCCCAACGGCGTCTACCGGCATCTCTATCCGTTTTCTCAAGAAGCCTTGAATCGGATCGCGTATTTTTTCGAGTATGACTATCAGGACGGCCGGCCCGCGGACCTCTTTGCCCGCGAAGTGATCCGGTATTGCGATGAATGGCGGCAGGCCCCCGAAGCCGGTTGCCTGTGGTGGCAGGAAGGAGATGAGGCCGAAGTGTGGCTGCGGGACACCCGTTCCTGCGCCCTACAGGAAAATTTTCATTTCACGGGTATGGAGGCTGAAGTCTACCGCTATTGTGACGAGTTGCGTGCGGAACAGTCGATTGTCCGGCGCTTGAAAGACCGCTTTCCCGATGAACCCTTCACGCACTCGGATGTCGGCAGGTTTTTACAATCGCTGTGCGACTATGGTTTGATGGTGACCGACGGCACCCATTATCTGAGTCTGGCCGTGGAGGCCGCGCCGGCCCCATGGAAACCAGCCGGGGAAGACGAGCATTCCGATCACCATTCCTGGTCCGAGCCGGTTCGGCCACGCGCTGAACTGCCGATGGTTTCCGGATGATTGAAAGAGGTTCGATCCATCATCTTGAGCCTCCTGCTTCGTCAGGGGGCATTTTTTCCTGTGAGGCCTACTATGCCCAAACCCAATGATTCATTGATTTCGGCGATCGTGCTGCTCTATTCGGCATCCGGCAAGAAACCATCCGGGCAGGATGTCATCACCGCGGAAACCCTTCAGACCTTTCGTCCCGACCCCCGTGTGGTGCAGGACGCCCAGGCACAACTGAACGCATTAGGATTTCAGGTCAGCCCTTTGGTGGGAATCAGTTTTTCGATCACAGCGCCCCCTGTTGTGTTCGAACGTGTTTTTCACATCACAGTGCAACATCATGACCGCAAAGGATGGCAGGTAATCCAGCCCAAACGAGCGGCGGGCTATGAACTCCCGGTGGAATCCCTACCGCCCCCGCTCCGCAAGCTGGTCGCCGGCGTCACCTTCACCCCTCCGCCGACCTTCGGCCCGACCGATTT
>JBDIVP010000345.1:0-3402 GCA_039794325.1 Candidatus Inrsubterrania sp. | reverse complement strand
ATGGGTGGTGCCTCCTCAAGCATTTCACCCCGGCCGATTGAGATGCTAAGATGAAGGCAAACAGAGGCCAAACATCTCGACCATTCGATTATACTTTTTCGAAGTTGGCCCAACGTTCCATCAACCAACAGTAAGGATTTTCGGCATGAGAAAGAGGAATTGTGATTTCTGCCGGGACACTCATTCCGTCTTGCGGTCCTGGATCACAGTCATTCTGACTGTCACGGTGGGACTCCTCGCCATTCAATGTTCGCAAGGCTCTGATTCACAATCAATGGCTAAAAGAGACGTCAGTCCCCAGATCCTGGAGGCCATGGCCGCCGATCGCCCGCCGGTTGTGAAGGTTTCAGCGCCTTTACTCTCATACAATGAAACCTTTGTTCAAGTGGCGAAGGAAGCCAAGGCCTCCGTCGTCAATATTTCCACCACGAAACGCACCACAACCCCAAACCAGGTCAATCCGTTTTTCGACGACCCATTTTTCCGCCGTTTTTTTGGCGACGAATTCGAGAAGCGTTTTCAGGAACCGCGCGAACGACAGGAACAGGGTCTGGGTTCGGGGGTTATCGTCTCGGAGGACGGATACATCGTTACCAATAATCATGTGGTGGAACAGGCCGACGAATTAACGGTCATGCTTGGAGATAAGCGAAAATTCCCGGCAAAACTTATCGGCACGGACCCCAAAACCGATCTGGCGGTGATTAAAATCGAAGCCACCGGTCTACCGACCTTGCCATGGGGGGATTCAACGAACCTTCAGGTCGGGGAAATTGTCCTGGCGGTAGGTAATCCTTTCGGCCTGAACCAGACCGTAACCATGGGAATCATCAGCGCCGTCGGACGGGCCAATGTCGGCATTGTGGACTACGAAAACTTTATTCAAACCGATGCCGCGATTAACCCCGGCAATTCCGGAGGAGCCCTGGTCAATCTTCATGGGCAGTTGATCGGTATCAACACGGCTATTTTTTCAAGAACCGGCGGGTACATGGGAATCGGCTTTGCCATCCCCAGCCAGATGGTCAAACATGTCATGAAGAGTTTGATCGGTCATGGCAAGGTTATCCGAGGGTGGCTGGGCGTTTCCATTCAGGAACTAACACAGGATTTGGCCGCCCAGTTTGACGCCCCTGACACCCAGGGCGCGCTGGTCGGGGATGTGTTCGGAGACAGTCCGGCCGGAAAATCCGGCATGAAGCGTGGGGACATCATCCGGACCTATCAAGGCACGCCGGTCAAAGATCCCACCCATCTTCGGACCATGGTGGCGGAAACGGAGCCGAACAGTTCGGTTGAGGTAGAAGTCTGGCGCAACGGGAAAACCGTTCCCCTGAGCGTCTCCATCGGAGAAATGCCCAAAGATGTGGCATCACTGGCCAAGGAAGCCCCGGGGTCCATTACAGGTGACCATGCCCTTTCCGGCCTGACGGTGGAACCGGTCAAGCCGGGACAAACGCGTGATGGCCAGGGAATCGTGGTCACGAAGGTTGAGCCCAATTCGCCGGCGGAACGGGCAGGCCTACGGACCGGTGACATCATTCTGGAATTGAATCGCTCCCCGGTCAATTCGGTTAAGGATTTCGAGCAGGCCGTCTCAAGCCTGAAGGCGAAGTCACCGGTACTGGTTTTGCTCCAACGGGGCAGTGGAACTATTTTCCTGACAATTAAACCCTAACGGACATGAGACACCAAGCTCGACACCTACCATCCACTTCAACACCTGAATTCCCGTTATCGGGACACAATAGCCTGCCCTCTTCCAGACAGAAGAGGAGGGCAGGGCTGCTGTTATTCGGCCTTATCATTGTAGGTACCTTATCGGCCGCATCCTTACAGGCCGGCCCCTTCAACATTACTATTCAAGCGGAACCGCCGTTTTTTTCACCTAATTCGCTGGCCATTTCAGCCGGGACTCCATTGTCCTGGAACAATTTTACCCAGGAACCCCATTCCATCGTTGCCGACGATTGCACCCGATTTTCTGGCTGTTCCTTCGATTCGGAAGTCCTTAGGCCCAACGAATATTTTACGCTCCCTCACCTGCCACCTGGCCGTTATCCCTATCACTGTGGCCTTCATCCCTTCATGCGCGGGCTCTTGACCGTCCACGCGCCTTCTCCTTCGTCCGCTTCGGAGATTTAGGAACCGTCCAACCTTGCCTGAAGCCTTCAAGGGCAGTTCACGGAAGCTGTGTTTCATAAGGGGCCACTTTACAGATAGCTCATACCATCCGGCCGCCTGTTTTTCCACAAAAATTCCATTTGCATTGCACGCGGGGAGCCCCGGATGGTACATTCTGACCACCTTTTATACCGTGGCGCTCGTCGGGTTGTTTTCCCGTCAAGCAGTGACAGCACCAGGATCGGTCCCATCGTCTAGCCTGGCCTAGGACGGCACCCTCTCAAGGTGCAGACACGGGTTCAAATCCCGTTGGGACCACCAACTTTTTAGAAGGATTGCCGACGCCTTCCCTCAGTCGACCATAAGGATCGCAATTTCCTGCCCTTTTTGACGATTTCCGACAGGGTGCGGACCTACAGATTGCGGGGCATCCAATTCCGGACTCGCTTCCCTTGGGCTGTTTCGACCAAACGCCACATTTCATTTTTATTACGACAGGTTTCCATAAGGATTTGCCATGACCTCACGGACTTTTCACGACGGGGAATCAGACGGCCTCGAAGCCTTGGAGGCCCTGGATCCCACCACGATTCACTCATTTTCCGATTTACTGTTATCGATGAAGAAAACGGCCTTCGGCGGCAGGCGCCTGGGTGAGGCCTTCGAGGTGCTCACCAGAATGGTGCAGGATCCCGATTGCACGGTGATCATGACACTTTCCGGAGCTATGACCATCGCCAAAATGGGCAAAATCATCTGCACGATGATTGATCACGGTATGATCCAGGGCATTGTTTCAACCGGCGCACTCATTGCTCACGGGCTCAGTGAAGCCGTAGGAAAAACCCATTACAAATATCACCCCTCCATGACCGACGTGGAGTTGTTTGAAAAAGGGTATAATCGCGTCTATGACACCCTGGAGATGGAGATAAACCTCAACCACGTCGAACGGGTGGTCGGGGCCACACTCAGGCGCCTTGAACCGGGCCAGATCATTTCTTCAGAAATCCTCACACGCGAAATCGGCAAAACGCTTCATCTGGAACATCCCGGGGCCGGCATCTTAAAAAGCGCCTACGAAAAAGAGGTTCCGGTCTATATTCCGGCCTTTACCGACTCGGAACTGGGGCTGGATGTTTCCATCTGGGCCATGGCCCAAGGACGATCGGTTCAACCGTCCGACCCTGACACCCATGAAAGTGATTTTGAACGTTGGAATCGGCTTCGACAACACCGGCCGATTTTTAATCCGTTTTTGGACCTGAACAGTTATAC
>JBDIVP010000344.1:0-3429 GCA_039794325.1 Candidatus Inrsubterrania sp. | reverse complement strand
TCAGCTTCGCCGCCACACTGTATCCCTCATGGCAGTCGGCAAAACTCGACCCCGTCAGCGCACTCCGCTATGAATAAACCCGGCTCTTCTCCGACTCCTGATTCACAGCCCTTATTGTGGATTCAAGACTTAAGACGCTCCTTTACCATGGGCAAACAAATCGTGCATGTCCTCAACGGCATCAATCTGACGGTACACCGAAGGGAAATGGTATCGATCGTCGGTGCATCCGGGGCTGGGAAGAGCACCCTTTTGCATATCATGGGAACGTTGGACCGGCCCACAAGCGGACAGGTGTTTTTCGAGGGGAAAAACCTGTTTAGGTCAAGTGAAGCGGTTTTGGCCGGATTCCGAAACCGGTTTCTTGGATTTGTCTTTCAATTTCATCATCTTTTGCCGGAATTCACAGCGTTGGAAAATACGACGTTGCCGGCCCTTATGCAAAAAATTCCCAAGCAACAAGCCGTAGACGCCGCGACCAGGTTATTAACGGAGGTGGGCCTGGCCCATCGATTACACCATAAACCCGGAGAATTATCGGGAGGAGAGCAGCAACGCGTGGCGGTGGCACGAGCCTTAATCAGAAACCCGGTTTTGGTTTTGGCTGATGAACCGACGGGGAACCTGGATACTCACACCGGTGATGAATTATTTGAATTATTACGCGGGTTGAATGAACGGCATGGGACAGCCTTTGTCATCGTCACTCACAATGAAAAGCTTTCCCTGCAAACCGATCGTTTGATCCAACTCCAGGACGGACAGATCACCGACGACCGTCGCTTGCGTCCCTGCCCACCTGAGGTGAAAGATCCCACGCAGGAGCAGCCAGGCGGAGGGTAAGCGAAAAACACCAAACTTGGTTCTCGCGCTTCACTTTCCCCCTTCCCCCTTCCATATTAGGGAGCGGCCGTAATCCGATCCTTGATTTCATCAAATTTTGATTTAGGAATGATATTTTTTGCCACCAGCTCTCCACGAAGCCGATAGGGACGATTGGCCACGACTTCCTCCGCGACATCACGGCTGAGCCCTAAGGTGAGAACCATATCACTCACCGTGGCTTTATTAATGTTAAGAGCCTGACCGGTCGAGGTAGGGGCTGATGCGATTTTGGGCGTGCCAGGTTTCTGCGTGGCCGGTGAACCGGCCGAATCAGAGGGTACCGAGGGTACCGCCTCCTTTTTGACGGCAGTGGTTGGGTCAACCGATTTCGTCATACCACTTATTCCGGCAGGGCCGGATTCACGGGTATCCTTAAGTTCCTTCTGATACCGGACAACCGTATCCTTTAAGGCCCGGTTTTGGGCTTTCACCTTTTGATATTGCTCGGTTAACACCCGTAGTTTTGCGGTTAATTGGGCCTTTGCCCGCTCCATTTCCTGTTCACGTGTTTCCAATAGGGCTTGTTCGTTCTTCCTGCCTTCTTTGATACGTTGGACTTCCGTCGTGGCCATCTCCAAATCCGTGGAAATCTTTTCATTCACACTCTTCAAATTCCGGATTTGCTCCTCCAAAGCCTCCTGATGCATACGACTCTTTTCCAAATCCGCCTTGGCCGCCTCCATATCAGCTACGGTCGCCTCATATTGGGTTTTTGAAACCATGCACCCTGTCAGACCAATTAATAAAATAAGGGAAATAGCGACCCACTTGCTCATATGCACCCTCCTCATCCCTGCTTATTGAAATCCCTACTTTTAAGGATTACCTGGAACACCGATCCAGATTTCCTGATGATTGCCGTCGTTACTTCAGGATGTATTGCATTCTCAGAGCTATGTCAAGCCACCGACACCCGGAGTTAACCATAAGGAAGGTGCGAACGTCCCTCACGTAAGGCCCTTATTCCCTTCCTTCACCCTTCTTGTTCACAGGTACATCTGGGGACGGCGATCCTGCAACAGATCATTATACGGATTGATTCGTTTATTTTTGGCCTGGCTCACCTCAATCTCGCAGCTGTACAATTCGGAGTCCGATTCGGAACCTCGATGGAGAATGTGCCCATCGGGTCCAACAATTTCGCTCAACCCGATAAATCGTAACGGAGGTTTCCCTCCACGCTCCTCCACACCGATTCGATTAGCCGTAATGGCAAAGACCCGGTTTTCCAAACAGCGGGTCACCATGGCATCAGGACAGTACGGCAAGACCAAATTACTGGGATGACAAAGAATATCAGCCCCCTGTAAGGCAAGACTTCGGGCCGACTCGGGATAAAACCAATCAAAACAGACCAGAATCCCGACTTTTGCCAACCCGATATCCCAAACCTGAAACCCCGTATTCCCGGGCGAAAACCAGAGGGTTTCCTCAAAAAACAGGTGTATTTTCCGATAGGTTCCTAAATATCCCTGCGGCCCCAGGATCAGAGCCGAATTGTATAAGAGGCCGTTCTGCCTTTCTGCGATACCGATGACCACATACAGGTGACGGGTTTGCACGGCGTCCACAATTTGCCTGATGACCGAACTGTCTGGGACCTCCTGAGCCAATTCTTCGGCCTCGGTTCTCTTCACAAACTGATACCCCGACAAGGCCAACTCCGGAAAGACCAGCAGATCCCCCGAAAACGCTTCGATCGCCTTGACGATTACGTCCAGATTTTTTTGCACTTCTCCGAACAGGGGAGCAAACTGAAAAAACCCTACGTGCATGAATCCAATAATCCTCTAATTTTATTAAAAAAAGAGCGGGTAGAGGTCACTCTCTACCCGCTCTGGTCATTTTCCTGACCGGTAAAGATTCATTGAACCTCTTTCATGTGCATAATGGCGTTTTTCACATGCTTGGTCGCCACCTCCGCATGACCGGCCTTACCATGACTCACGGCTTCCATTAATTCATGTACCCCTTCATCCAAATGAGGATTCTGAACATCCTTTTGGGCGGCTTGAGCATGGGTCAAGGCTTCGGACGCATGCTCAACCAGCGCATCGGCATGTCCCATGCCGCCATGCTTGGCGGCACCTTCAGCATGTGCAATCGCCTCGGCCACATGGGGATTGATTCCGGCGAGGACGGACCCGCTCCACCATCCTACAACCCCGAACACAAGAATCGCTAAGAGTCCCACACTTTTCTTTGCTAACGTGCTCATCCCTGTCCTCCTTACAATAAAGGTGAATGATTGATTCATGAACCGGGGGATGATGAATCCTCTCATGCCCCCATTTAGAGATCAAGACGGTTTAACGTGCTCTTGATTTGTGACCTTATACAACAATTTCACATCCTTTTCGGTCGGCGCCGCAAAATCCCTGGACCATTCCCACCAGGACCCGGGATAGTTTCTGACGTGACCATACCCCGCGTATCGCAAAAGACAATAGACCCAAGCCGCCCGAACCCCTCCCAAACAATAAGTGATGATCTCCTGCTCCTGACGGAGGCCGTGGTCTTCAAACGTTTTCCGTATTTCCTCCA
>JBDIVP010000343.1:0-3446 GCA_039794325.1 Candidatus Inrsubterrania sp. | reverse complement strand
ACCGGTCATCACTTCCCTGCCCTTCGAATGCGGGGGTTTCCGGAAGATTCACGACGCGCCCGACCGACCATTTGCGCAAACCGCATGACGTGGGGATCTTTGAGCCATGATTCCAACAGCCGGTGTAATTTGATCCGCCAGGAAGGATACGCGGCATCGGAGGCACCCGGCAGATTGGGGGTCTCCATTTCGCCCAGTAAGTCTTCCACTTGAACGATCAGCAACCGTGAGGGAGCCTTAGCCAGATACCTGTAAAATAATGCCACCTCATCATCTGAAAGCAAATCCGGCAGCGGACCATCCGGAGCCAAGCCTTCCCGGTCCAAGGCTTGCCACAGCCGACTTCGGTCCTGCCCCCGCTCCGCACGGTCAATCCCGGTATCATGGCCTGGAGGGTATAAATTGGCCTTTTCCTTCACGGTGATATCCCGCCCCGTCCAATACCCACGCAGGGTCGGTAAATCGTGTGTCGTCACCGCCACCAGTGCCTGCTCCGGAAATCCGGACAGAACTTCAAACGCTCCATTACGTTGGCGCTCGAAAAACAACAGCCGGTACGACAGTAACCCGGCCGATTCAAGTTTGTGACGGATGACCGGCGTCACCGTTCCCAGATCCTCCCCCACGACCATCACCTGATTGCGGACACTTTCCAAAGCCAGAATCGCCAGAATTTCATCGACAAAGGTCCGAACATAGATGCCGTCTCGTCCGGTTTTCCCATGGGGGATCCAGAACATCCGGAACAATCCCAGCGCGTGATCGATCCGCAGAACCCTGGCAAACCGCATATTCTGGCGAAGCGTCTGGATGAGAAATTGGTACCGGTGGGTACGAAGACTGTGGGGATTGGGCGAAAGGAGTCCCCAGCATTGCCCTAGCAGATTAAAATCATCGGGGGGAGCCCCCACGGAAATATCGGGGGCCAATTGCTCCTGAAAGGTCCAGGCATCGGCCCCATCCGGATGAATACCGACGGGTAAGTCCTGATACAACCCGAGTGACAGCGAGGCCTTCTTGGCCACCGCGTTCAATTCGGACAGCTGCAATTCACACAGCCATTGCACATAGGCATGAAACCGGATTCTCGTCTTGTACGTTTTCTGAAAATCCTGAACACTCGAATTGGCGGGATGCTGATAGGCAGCCGGCCAATTCCGCCACACCGGCGTCCCGAAATGTTCCTGCAGTGCTTGAAAGGTGCAAAAACGCCGGAGGGAACTGCCGGCTTCTTCCACAAAACGCATGAACGCCTGGCCCCGCCGGGTCATGGATTTCCGAAGATGGACGTGTTGAAAGCGGCGAAACAGAATTTCGAGGGTCGAGGACTTCAGCGCCAACACCTGCTCATACTCCACCAGGGAACCTTCACGAAGGCGCTGCACCCGTTGCTGAAAAGACTGTGACCGGTACCGGCGTTTCATGAGAGGGGACCGGCGGAACTCATCCACTCGCTCTATATCCAAATAGAGGGGATTCCAAAATAACCGGCTGGAAGGGGAATAGGGACTGGCCAATCCGGGAACCTGTGCATGGAGCGGTTGTACGCCGATAGTATCGGCCTTCCAGTCCTCACCGGCTGTTTTGACAATCCGTCGCAGATCCCCCAGGTCCCCGACTCCCCAGTTTTTTCGGGAACGCAGACTATAGAGCTGCAACCCCACGCCCCATCGTTTCCGGCGGGATGACGGCTCATAACACCGCCGGGGCGCGGCAATCACAAAACTATGCCCCTCAATCCTCCGGTTTCCGAGCGTAATCTGCAAAGACAAATCGTAATACCCCATTTTCGGCTTGACCGCCAGACGGACCGTCCATCGGCCATAGGCCACCCCCCCGATGACGGACACATCCAACGGCTTTCCCAGGGAATCCCTGTGCGCCGGGATCACCTGCGTGCGGCCCTGCTCATCCAGAAGCCGGGCTTGAAGCGACGGAAACTCGGAAACAAAATCGGAGACCGGGATGGTCATCCGAAACTCCAATTCACGACCGGCTTGAACATCGTAGACCAGGACCGGCTCCACCACCGCCGGCGATACTTCATACGCTGATGCCACGGCATCGTCCTGAAACACCGTTTCAAATGGAAGGGTGGGGTCCAACGCCCGAAGAACCGCCGACAGGGTATCCCTGGAGGCATGATGCACCTCCTGACGTCCATCGATATAGTCCGGTTCGACGCCCAACCGTTCGGCCAGGTCCCGTAAGCGGGCGGACAATGGCAGGGAGTTCGGTTCGCGATTCTGGTTACCGGGGAAAAGAGGTCCGGGTGCAGGCATGTCGGATCAGGCCAAATGGATAAGATCAGGTTGTCAAGCTTTGGCTGTTCCACCGTTCTCAGTATTTCAAGACGGTGTTCCTTTCTGCTTACCATAAAACCTGCATTGCAGCAAGAAAAACACCTTACGCGGTAATGCGCAGGCCGTTTCACCTTTCATGTGCGGCATCTTTCGCAACGTCAGGCACGAATTCAGGTAGGTGGACAACCTCGACAATGGTGTGACAAGAAGTAGAAAATGAAATCGGAGAGAAACTGGAAATACCCTCATTTTCTTTTTACAATAAAATGAGAACGTAAAATATGCACACACAAAAGGTCGGCCACACCAATGGCGAAGGAGGCTCCTCAATTCAGGGGCGCCGGGTCATCACACGGAAGGAGGGTGTATTATGGATTCAGATACGAGAGTGCTGTTATTCGGGGGGTTGTCCTTTTTAACGGGCGTGCTTCTCGGCACCGGCATGGGGCTGCTCATGGCTCCACAATCCGGCCGCCGGACGCGGCGCCAGCTGAAAAACTATATCGATGACACCACGGAACGCTTTAATGAATTCGCGGATGACACCAAGGACCGCGTGTCGGATTTTGTGGAAAAAGGAAAACGATTTGTGGAGGACCGAATCTGAGGTTTTGCCGGGAACAAGCCGGTCGGTGTCTCAATCCGTCCCAGAAGACTGGGGAAAATCCGTAGCCCCCCCGCTTAGGAGCGTAGGCGGAACAAGGCGGCCGACCGGCCTTCCATATGATAAATCTTTCCACCCCGCCAGGTTTGAGGAACCTTTTTATTATCCGTCTTTGACGTGTCAAACACCCATTCCCAGGCGACCCCTTTCTTATGGGCCGGCAACGTAAAAGGAAGAGCCTGATGATAGGCGTTCAGCAGCAGCAGAAATGAATCGTCTACAATCGGGTTGCCGGCTTCATCCATCTCTTCAATGGCATCTCCGGCCAGCCTGATCCTCGGCATGGGCGAGGCGCACGATCTCGGCGAGGCCGATGAGCCGCGGCAGCAAGGCGAGCCGGCGCGCGAGCTCGGGCGCGAAACCGGCGGCCTCGCGCGACGCGGCATCCTTCGCGAGCGCGGCGGCATCGCCCTCCGGCAGCAGCTTCGGCAGCGCTTCGCAGAGCGCTGCGAGCGGCGCGCGGTAGCGCTCGATCTCGG
>JBDIVP010000342.1:0-3499 GCA_039794325.1 Candidatus Inrsubterrania sp. | reverse complement strand
CTGGATATCGGGGTTCGGAACATGGTGCTTTTGGTTTTCCTGGTTTGGGTAACTGGTGGACTCCATCAGGACGGATTGTCGGATACGGTCGATGCGCTCGGAGGCGGGCGTGATTCCGAGCATCGACTGGCGATCCTGCGGGATTCTCGAATCGGGGCCTTGGGAGCGACCGGGCTGATCCTGGCGTTGGGACTGCGATTTGCGGGGCTGGCGGCTCTTCCCAACGAGATAAGAGAGGCCGTTCTTTTGAGTATGCCGGCGCTTGGCCGGTGGAGCATGGTGCTGGGATCATGGAGGATGGTGTATCCCCGTGCCGAAGGGCTGGCCGCCTCCTTTCTCCGTAATATAACCTTTCGGGACCTTTTGGCCGCATCCGGTTTTGTAGCGGTTGGATTCATCAGCCTGTTTGGGTGGTTGGCGGCGGCCGGCGTATTGGTTGCCATGTATAGTCTGGTTCGGTTGTTGGTCATGAAGTTTTCAAAACTGTTCGGTGGTATCACCGGAGATCTGCTTGGCACCATCAATGAATGCGTGGAAATTCTGTTTCTACTTGCGGCGCCGGTGGCCTTTTCCGTCATCTGAAAAGACTGGGATGTCATGATGTCGCGAACCTATTCCAAAACATGTGAACGCTGTGGGACGACCTTTGGTTGCGGCTTGTCCCGTTGTTGGTGTGGTCAGGTGACCGTGAATGACCGGCTGTATGAACAGATCGTCCGGACTTATCATGACTGTCTTTGTCCACGGTGTTTGGCCGACCTCACCGGAAATTCTCCAATAGACCCTTCGCAGGCAATTTCGGAGTAAGGCTGCGGGGCATGGATGATTTTCGATGGCTTCAGATCCTTGCGGTATGCCTGTTGGATGCGGCAGCCGGGGATCCTCGATGGATGCCGCATCCTGTACGGGCGATCGGTTGGTGTATTCATGGCTATGAACGACTGGTGCTTCGGGAAGGGGGAAGTCCCCTCAGCAAGAAAATGGCCGGAACGGTGTTGGCGGTGGGTCTGCCGCTTGGATGTTTTCTGCTGATCCAGGAAGGGTTGGCCTGGATCACCGGCATGCATCCCTGGCTCGGGGTGCTGGCATGGGTGATCGTCGGCTATACCACCGTGGCCGGACGAGACCTTTGGGATCATGCCATGGTTGTGTATTCCGCCTTGAACCATGGAACGTTGGAAGAGGCCAGAGTGGCCGTGGGCCGGTTGGTGGGCCGGAATACCGATCATCTCATGGAACCCGACATTGTTCGGGCGACGGTGGAGTCCGTCGCCGAAAACACCTCGGATGGTGTGATTGCCCCTCTGTGTTATCTGGCCTTGGGCGGCCCACCGTTGGCGATGGCTTATAAGGCCGTCAACACGTTGGACTCCATGATCGGCCACCGGAATAAGCGGTATCGGGATTTCGGATGGGCTTCGGCTCGCCTGGACGATGTGTTGAATTGGGTGCCTTCACGGCTGACGGCTTTGGCCATCAGTCTGTCTGCCGCTTTCAGCGGACGGGAAGGGAGGGCGGCCTGGAACATCTGTCGCCGTGATGCAGGGAATCATCCCAGTCCGAATAGCGGCTGGCCGGAAGCTGCCATGGCCGGGGCCTTGGGTGTGGAGCTGGGAGGAGTGAATGTCTATGGAGGAGGAGTCGATGTCCGGGGACCATTCGGACGTCCCGGGATGGTGTTGAGGCCGGCTCATATCCGGTCGGCTTTACATCTGATGGTTTTGGGATCAGGATTGTCCGTTCTGGTGTTGGTCATTGGGACGTTTCTATGAACCGGGAGATCGAACATGGAGGGAGAATTTATCAGGCGGCCGAACGATTAGGGGTTCCCGTCCACCGGATTGTCGATTTCAGTGCCAGCCTTAACCCATTAGGACCTCCGAAGTCGGTGCTTCGAGCGATTAAACAGGTTCTCCCCGACTGCCGGTATTACCCCGATGCCGAGTGGACGGGACTCCGGCATCGATTGGCGGCCTTCCACGGGATTTCTGCCGATTCAATTGCGATCGGCAACGGATCGATCGAACTCATTCGCCTGTTGCCACGGGCTCTCCAGGTGTCGGTGGGGTATGTTCTGGGTCCGACGTTTATGGAGTTCGAACGCTCTCTGCGGCTGGCCGGTGCATCCTCCCATCGTCTAGCGGGAACGGCTTCGGAAGATTATCGCCTGCCTCTGGCTCGGTGCGTTGCCAGCCTTGATAAATCCCATCCATCTTCAGCCGTTCAGGTGCGACCGGGGTCGGTCAAGAGGATCGTGTTTGTGTGTAATCCTAACAGTCCGACCGGGAGCGTGATCCCACGTGACCGGTTAGAGCAATTGTGCAGGGAGATGGAACAAAAAAAGATCTGGCTGGTCATTGATGAGGCGTTTATAGATTTTTGTGCAGCCCATTCCATGGTTTCATTGGTCGCACGCTATAAGTATCTCCTCATCCTCAGGAGTTTTACCAAATTTTATGGAATGCCCGGAATCCGATTGGGGTATGTGATCGGCCGGCCGGAGGTGATTCGAACTATCCGGGCGGTGCTTCCTCCCTGGTCCGTGAACCAGATGGCACAGGTTGCCGGGGTTGCGGCCCTGGAGGATGAGGACTTTCGACGACGGACCCTGGTTTTTACCGATCGCGCACGGAATCAATTTGTATCCCGGCTACGAACCCTTCCGGAGTTGCGGGTGTATCCGTCTGATGTAAATTTTATTCTGGTCGGACTCCCCCGCTGGTGCTCATCCCGGCGAATCCAGGACCGGTTGTTTGAACAGGGGGTGTTGGTACGCGATTGCCGGAGCTTTTCGGGAATGAGGGAGCCGGCCTTTCGTTTGGCGGTGAGGCGCCCTTCCGAAAACAGGCGCCTGGTCACGCTTTTAAAAGAAATCCTGGTTCGCGGTACAAATTTTATAGGTCATACATGATTGATAGGGAAAGTGTTGAACTTCCGTCATGGCCGTCAAGGATTTTAATAAAGGGAAGGTCGTCAGTGAGAGAGGGGCGGAAGCAGGGTAAGCTTCGGGAAACGAAGGCGAAGGGATGCTGTTTCATTATCATGATCATGCTTGACATCTGACGCACTCCATGGCCAGCCATCCGGCTTGTCCTCTCGGCGGTAAATACAGTAAAACACAAGAAGCGGGGACGGGCATAATCCTGTTTTATGGACGATCTTTAAGTGGGTTGGCATGAATAATACATCGGTTCAATCGCGGAAAGTAGTCGGGGTAGCGGTCCTGTTGGTTTGTTTAATTGGATGGTGGCTGTATTTACAGATACCGGGAGAGAAGGTGTATCTCCCCGCCGATCCTCAAGCCAAAATTGCGCTGGATCTGGTCAAAAATCATGCAGCCCGTGAGGACGGTACGGTGGCGGAGGCCCTGGCCCTTATGGTTTCCCAACTGAAAGAAGAAGGGGTTATCCTTCATGAAGGAGAATGGCGAGTGGCCTCACAAGGGGAGGATGTCTACGTGGTCAGCAAGATTATACGCGAAAAGGGATCCATGGAATGG
>JBDIVP010000341.1:0-3541 GCA_039794325.1 Candidatus Inrsubterrania sp. | reverse complement strand
TGTCGATGTTGGGGCGTTACCTGTACGGAGAGAATAACGGTGAATTGGTGGCGAGGAATGCCTTCGGCACCATTAAATTGGACTTTTTCGTCACCCAACGATTTTTCATGAATGTCGGTGCCCTGTTTGAGCAGGATACCTTTCAGGACTTGAATCTCAGGACTATGCTTTTCAGCGGTCCCGGTTATCAAATTATCGAAAAAGGTGATTTTTCCAGTCCCTATTTCGAAAAAATGCAACTCAGCGGAGAATTGGGTGTCGGGTTTTACAACGAGGACTTTAAAATCGCAGAGGATCAAAGCAGCGTATCCGGTCGATGGGCCGTCAATTTTGACTGGCCGGTGACCCCTACCGTGACGATCTTTCATCAACACCAAGGATTTACTGCCGTGGAAGAACCCAGCGATTTTTACATCAACTCTCAGCAGGGGATTCGTTTAAAGGTTTGGGGGAATTTAATTTCCTCGTTCCAGGTCAATTGGCGTTATGATAATACCCCGTCTCCGGGATTTAAAAATACCGACATCCAATATCTTTTAACCATTGGCTATGCATTTGAATCCTGATTGTTGAAGCCTTTCCGAGAATCCTGGTGGATTACTCCGTCAGGATCCCGGTTTCCCTGCACCCTGGGATTCCTCCCTAATCCTGGCAAGGTATTCAGTCAGTCCTGCCTTGAAAATGCCTCAAAAATGAGAAGTTCGCAGTTGGTCCATCTTTCGGTGAGGAGACAGGGGGAGGGATCCGGCCGAAAGAGGGTAAAGGCAAAGGCCTTGAAAATTTTTGAAGGTTAGGAGAGGATACGGCTTGCCCAACGTGCTTCGTACCACCCTGGGCTGGGACCAAGAACGGATGTTCGGAACTTTCACTTTTTCTGGAAGGAGGGTTCAATGCTCAAGGAGTTCAAAGAGTTTGCGATGCGCGGGAATGTGGTGGACATGGCGGTCGGTATCATCATCGGCGGCGCATTCGGAACGATCGTCCAAAGTATGGTGAAGGATGTGCTGATGCCGCCTATCGGGTTGCTATTGGGAGGCGTGGATTTTTCAAATCTGTTCGTGACGTTGAAAGACGGAGCGGCGTCCGCCGGGCCTTATCATGCGTTGGCTGATGCCCAGGGTGCCGGGGCCGTAACCATCAATTACGGGGTGTTTCTCAATTCGGTCATCAGTTTCCTGATTGTGGCCTTTAGCGTCTTTCTCGTCATTAAAGTGATGAATCAGATGAAAAGAAAAGAAGCCGAGGCGCCGGCGGCACCGGCGGCTCCGCCCGAGGATGTCCTTCTCCTCCGGGAAATCAGAGACGCATTGAAAAAATGAAGGAAACGGCGGCATGTGGCTACTTGTGCATGCCGCCCCCTCCGGTTTGTTCCAATGACGGGTTTGAAAATCCAGCAGGCTCTTGGTTAGAGTGGCCGAAACATTCGGATCCCTCTATCATGCCGTTTAAGCATACGGTTATTAAAATACTGCTTGCCCTGATCCTGGGGTTATTACCCGTCTCTTCCGCGTTGGGGGTGCAACATGCCTTGTCCGGAGCGGAATCGGATGCTCATGCCCATTCCGATTGGGACCTCTGCGATTGGTTGAAAATTCAGACGACCGGTTCACATTCCCTGGACATCGCTTCCGTCTGGCCGGGGTGGTTAGCCCAGGGTGATGGAACGATTCAGCCCAACCTCCTCGTGACGAACCGGCCCGTTCGTACCTCAAGCCCTTCACGTGCTCCTCCCCATTACCTTCCTGCGTAAATCGTAAGTGGCATTGTTTTGAATCATCACATGGGTGGTCCGGGTTTTTCACTCTTTCAACCTTTGAAAGAGGAAGAAGGGATCGGAGTGCTGATTCAACGAATGTAGCCCTGCCCGGCCTGTCAGGGCCGCAGGGGTTCGCCAGCCAATACTGAATTAAACCCAGCGAAAAGGAGGTTACGCCGACAGCCGCCGATCCAGATACGCGCTGGAAAGACGGCGGGCTCGGCGTAATTGAAAACCGGTATGGAGACACATGACACCCAAAAATCCACAGGCAACAGCCGGCTTCAGGATGGAAAAAATCAGTAACATCGTGAGAAAAAGGGTAAGGGGCATGGTGTGTACTCTCAGGGGGTGATGACGGGTTGAATCATGACTGCCATACAGGTTGTTTCGGTTGGCTGTTTTTCTTGCTTGAGAAAAAAGGCCGGAAAAGGCAAAGGTGAGGGAAGGTGATTTGGGATCAAGAAGGGCATCATACGACCGTTGATTGTGCGAAAACGACCATTCATGAGGAGTCTGTCGGGAAATATTGTGTATGAGGGGTATGATGAGCCGCCCTTAGGTCAAGGAGAAAAAGTCAGGTTGGGAGGTGTATGCAGGCCATGTTGACAGAAGTGGCTGATATTTCAACGGTCTTTATTGCGCACGTCAGCGGTTATGTCACCGGGGTGATCCTGTATGCCATGCTGCTGGGGTTGGTCTTTCGGTCGATGCGTGAGGCGGGCGAGGGGGTGGAGAGTGACTTGTCTGAGTCCTCTCCCCAATGGCTTTCCTTGTGGGCCGGAATTCTAGGTTTGGCATGGAATGTGGGAGCTTTGTTGGCGTTTTTGCTCCCGTATTTACATCTGACTCCCCCCTTGCCAGGGTTATATGCCATGGGTGTGGCCGCTTTGGGATTTTTGCCTGCCGTGGTGGTGCTGGCGATGGTCCAAACACAAACGATGAGGCTGTCGGCGTGGGTGCGTCGCGCAATTTCCATCGCAGGGTTTTTGCTGAGCGGATGGGCTGCCTGGGTGCATCTGGGTGCGGGATTTTTTGCCTTATCGGCGGATATGGCGGAATCGGCCCTGGACATAATGGTCGGAGGATTTCTTATCCTGTTGGCCGGTCTTTTGGCCGTGCGGGTGTGGACCGAAGGGTGGGACCGGATGGGGGGAATTGTCGTGTTCGCCGGGTTGGCCATTGCCGCCCTGCCTTTCAGTCAACATCAAACCGGGGAATATTCCTGGGGCATGGAGCTCGTCGGGCATCATGCGAACCTCCTGTTGGCGCTGGCCATTCTGTATCAGGATTTCCGGTTTGCCCTGGGTGATCTTTTTCTCAAGCGGGCATTATCCTTTTTGGCGTTGGCCCTGATGACCCTGGGGATATTGATTACCGTCGGGATTCCCATGTTGGAGAGAGAGGCAAGCCATGGCATGGTCAATATCTCTCGATTGGGTGTGTTTCTGGCCCTTTGGATTGCCACGGCCCTGATCTATCCCTACCTGCGGAGGGCTGTGATCTGGCTGGTTGATGTCGTGGTGTTACGGAGGCCGGATTACGAGGTCTTGCGGCAGAAGTTGGCGGTAGCCGTGAATCAACAGGAGGAGCCCCAGGCCATTTTGGATACGGCCGCCACCCTGCTCCAGCCGGCCCTCCTGGCCTCAAATATGACGTGGAGGGAAGTCGGTCATGAGGGCCGGTCTCGTATGGAAAGGTCATCAGGGGATGAAGCTGGTTTGGCTTCCTCTTCATCGAATGGTAATGGCCGCCACCCCGACCGGAAGGTGGTGCCGAACGAGG
>JBDIVP010000340.1:0-3563 GCA_039794325.1 Candidatus Inrsubterrania sp. | reverse complement strand
AGCGGTTTGCCTTGCTTGCGGATAAGTTGTTTCACCGAAATCGGGTCGGTAATTTCACAACCCAAGGCCCGTTCGCCGTCAGGGGTTTGCAGATCTCCCATGAGAGTAATGGTAATCATTTGGTTAGGTAACCTCCGGTTAGTGAACGTTCTCTTCCGGGGAACAAGAATCTCCCCGTGATTCTCTCTGAAAGGGTAGCGACAGGCAGAACAGGGAGACCCTTTTGAAAAAATGAAATGTCAAAAGAAACAGATTCATCATGTCCCTGCTGCCCATGTTCGAGAAGCCATTTTCCATGCGTCACTGGTAAGCCAACATCTCACAAAACAAGTTGAATAAGGAAGCCAACACCACAGGCTTACCTCCACAGCCCTAAAAACGGATTCTTGTTGGCGGGGCATAGGAATATTCCATAGACTTATCGTTGTTGAATGCAAGCCCGAAGCAAAGGGAAGAATGCCATTGTCGGATCATGTAACAGAGCCTGGGGATGTCCGGTCAACACTTTACTAGGGAAGCAGGCCGATGATTCGTGCCGGTCCTCCGGTGCCGCCTCGAATTTTCATGGGTAAGGCAATTACCCATGTGCCCCGAGGGGGGAGGTGCTCAAGGTTGGCCACGTTTTCCAAGGCAAATCGATTCTTGCCTGCTAATATCTGATGGACTGGAAAATCCCGAGATTGACCGGCATCGATACTGGCGGTATCCACTCCGAGACCGCGAATATTGCGTTGGGCAATTAAAAATTCCGCGGATGCTTTGGAAAATGCCGGAAAGTGCAAGGTTTGAGGATCTGTGGGGGTGTGGCTTCCCAGGTATCGAACGGGATCCGGCCAAAATTCCCCCCACCCCGTCAAAAGAAAGACGATGCTGTTGGCGGGAATCAATCCGTGTCGGGATTCCCATTGCACGATATCTTCGATTTCCAGGATATAGTCCGGCTGGGCAAGGGTCTTGGTTCGAATATCCATCACGATACCTTCACCCATGAGGTGTGAAGGAGGAATTTGATCAATCGTCCAGCCGTCCTCCGAGAAATGAATCGGAGCATCAAGATGGGTCCCCCCGTGCTCGGATGCCGAAAAAACGGCTGACGTATACCAGTAGCCTTTTGGGGTCACTCCCCAATTTGTTTTTTCCCAATGAAAAGGCTGGTTCGTCGGCCAATAGATGGTGTGCTCGTCGAAGGCATGACTCATATCGATGGGGTTTCGGTAAGAAAAGGGTGGGGGGGCGCAGGATGAGAGGAGATATGTCAGGATGCCTGATCCTATGATAAGGATAGGGAGGTAAGGGGAGTATCCCGGGCTTCCTTGTGCCGACATGGTCGAAAATCCTAGCAAGTCGTCAATCGGGCGGGCAACGCAATGCGAGGGCAAGGGCGCTGTTTTGCTGAGGATCGTACGGGAGGAGCTTCCCCGGTCTGGTGAAAAATTTGCCCGCTGGATTCTTGGGTGACAATTCAGGATTCTACCTTACATTTGGAGACGCGTTCACAAACATGGTACAAACTCACAAGTAGAGAGTATGGGGAGATAATTCGTGGCCAAAATCATAATCATCCTGATTTTATTGGTGATTTTATTCTATATGGTTCGTCGGGCTTTCCGGGATTGGGGGGCAGCGAACCCCCCGGTTGCGACTCCTGGAAAAGATGTCATGATTCAAGACCCGGTTTGTCAGACCTATGTTCCGGCCGGGACGGCGGTAGTCGAACGGTTGGGAGGAAAAACCTATTATTTTTGCAGTGAAGACTGTGCCCGTCATTTTAGGCGAGCCGGCCCTCCTTCCTAGGAGCCTGTCCGGCATTGCCGTTCGTGACGAGGCGAAGGAGCCGCAGTAGAATGCTGCAATGTCGGACAGGCTCCTAGCTTTATGGGGTGTTTCCATCCAGTGCCCCACCGCAGGAAGAGCCTGATCCGGCTGTACAGCCCAGGCAGTGTGAGCCGACCGAAATAAAGCGATGCTCCAAACGATCAAGTGAAAAATCGGTAATCCATTGGGGGCATGAGGAATGTAGCGAGATTTCCAGCATTTGATTGAAGTCGCAATCATAGAGGCGCCCGTCCCATCCCACGCTGAGTAAGGATCGGCACATCAATCCGGAAACCGTAGCCGGGTTGAAACTATTCACCAGTAAGGCATAATACGTTTCAAGTTGCCCGGTTTCAGCCAATTCTGTCAGAAACCTGCTGATCGGCATATTGGTAATGGTCAACAATTTGTTGAACCGTATGCCAAAGTGTTTCCCGAGCTCTTCCTTATAGTCCGCTTCCAATTCGGATTGAGGGGGGGGGAGAGAGGGACCCAGGGGATTGTAGACCAAATTTAAAATTAACCCCGACCCTTCTTTTCCGTATCCCAATTCATTGAGTTGTCTGAGCGCCGCGATGCTTCGATCAAACACCCCTTTCCCTCGTTGGCGGTCAACGTTGCTTTCCTGATAGCAGGGGAGGGAGGCCACGATGGTGACCGCATGCTGAGCCAAGAAGCGGGGTAGATGAGCCTTGCCTTTGACAAAGAAAACCGTCAGATTGCACCGGTCGATCACTTCCCGTTTCATCTTGCGGCATTCCTCGACCAAATACTCAAAATGAGGATTTATTTCAGGGGCTCCGCCGGTAATGTCTACAGTGGTAATCGAGGGTGTGTGGGATAAGATCCTGAGTATGTGATCCATGGTATCTTTGGCCATGATTTCGGTGCGATGGGGGCCGGCGTCGACGTGACAATGATGACAGGTTTGGTTGCAGAGTTTTCCCACGTTGATTTGCATCGTCGTCAGATGTTGGGCTCTTAAGGGATTGAGTTGATGTTCCGTCAACTGATCCTCAAAAGATGGTAAGGAACTCCTATGAGACGTGGGAGTAATCAAGGGGGGTGATACAGGGTTCATGGGGTGGTGTTGATTATTTAAGGCGTGATGCCTGTCAGAGTAGAAGGTTTTTTGACTCCATCTTAACAACATCCGGATGAGGTTCCGCAAATGACCGGATCGGAATGCGGTGATTCCTGGGCCCGATTGATAATGCCAAAGAACGGTTGGTAATGGGGACTCTGCAAAACCTTGGAAGTTTTTGAGCAGATCTCCAATGGTTCCCCGAACCGGAAGAGATGATTGTCATCGTCTTGACCCTCTAGAAAGGGTCCGGTCAGGACGGCAAAATGGCCTTCCCAAATACATGGGACCTTTTCCGGATGTACGGCAATGAGCCTGTGATCGTGTTCAGTGATCATGAGAGGTTGCTCTGTGAGGACAAACCGTTCTTTGTATGAAGGTAAATTCAACAAAACATAAGATTGTTCATCGATTTGACGGGACAGGCCTCGTTGATAGGTCATCCCGTTTTCATCTGTGACCTGTAAAAATGGTCCCATAAAGGTCGCAAAATTGAGAAGGGGGTGTTCGTTAGCGGTGACCGGCTTGTATCCGGTTATGGTGACTGAAAGGAAGTGGATGCCGTCAATGACACGCCAGGGGAGAACCATAACCTGATGAAGGCCTCGAAACCCGGCCTCTCTTAGCCCATGCCAGTAGTCCCGTATCGTCAAGGCTCCGGAAA
>JBDIVP010000339.1:0-3620 GCA_039794325.1 Candidatus Inrsubterrania sp. | reverse complement strand
GGAAGACGTGATCACCTCCTTTCGGCATGGAGCATGTTCCTATATCCGAAAACCGGTGAATCTCGAAGGGCTGCTTAAGGTCATGAGAGAGTTTGAAATCTATTGGACTCTGGTGTCCAGGCGCCCGGCCCCATAACGAGTGCACCCTGCCGATCGCGCGAATCCTGATGGTTTCCGTCCAGCTCATCCCCTTTATGAATTGAAGATTGACTACAACCTGCTGGTAAATCCTGCCTGTGGGCATTAAGTCTGATATTTCGGAAACCGACGTAAGTCATAAGGTTTCCGGCAGTGACTTGATGGTCCTCACCCAGAAATTCCCGGAGGGGACCATCGAGTGGAGGTTCCATTGGCCGTTTCCCTCAGGACTTCAATGAATCAATTACCGCCTTTGAAAATTACAGGGCCGATCCTCTCGATTCCGGTTCTGTTATTGAGCATCGATTATTGGGTGCCTGGAGGAGTGGCCCTTGGGGTGTTGTATATTCTTGCTGTCGTGAGCACCATCCCTTTCCAATGCCGCCGGCTTACGCTGGCCAGCAGCGTCATGGCCGGCATGATGCTGGGTATCGGCTACTGGATTTCTCCGGAAGGTCTTGAACCCTGGAAGGGCCAATTGAATCGTATCCTCTCCCTGGGGGTCCTTTATGGGACCACATGGATTGTGTTGTGCCTCAATCGCCAGAATGGAGAACTGCAGAATCTTCAGACTACATTAGAACAATTGGCCGTGGAACGGACTAGGCCGGATCCGGAGTTGAATGATTCCAGATGTCAAGATCATCAAGCCGTGGAACGGACCAAACAGGGGATTCTCAATCTCGAACGGTTGTTTAATAAAATTCTTGAGCACGCCGGAGCCTTGATCTATGTAAAAGATCCGGAGGGACGATATCTGCTCATCAATCGCCACTATGAGAAAATCATTGGGAAAAAGAACCAGGACATCAAGGGAAAGACGAGTTATGATTTGTTTCCACACGAGGTGGCGGATACCTTCCAACAAAATGACCTTCGCGTGCTCCACGCCAAGCATCCCCTCTACATGGAAGAAGTGATCATGCTGGAGGATGGACCTCATACATATTTGTCCGTGAAATTTCCTCTGTATGATGACGGGGGACAACGTTTTGGCATTTGTGGAATTTCCACCGATATCACCGACCTCAAACGGCATGAAGTTCAGCTGAGGACCTTGTCGCATCGATTTCGATTGGCTACCGAGTCCGCCAGGATCGGAATTTGGGAATGGGACGTGGAAGCCAATATGTTGATTTGTGACGAAATGATGTACTCCCTGTATGGTATTGAGAAAACCAATCGCCTGCCGCTGTATGAAGAATGGCTCGGCTTGGTTCACCCTGATGATCGAAAAAGAACTCATGAGGAAATTCATTTAGCCCTTCAGGGGCAACACGATTTCGGAACTACGTTCCGAATTATCTGGCCGGACGGCTCTCTCCATTGGATCGAAGCGCATGCCTTGGTGGAGCGTGACAGGGATGGAAAACCTGTTCGTATGGTCGGGGTAAATTGGGACATTACAGAGCGAAAGCGCCAATATGAAGCCAATGAACGATTGTTGTTGGAATCGGCCAGTGAGGGAATTTGGGGTCTTGATTGCGGCGGGTTGACCACCTTTGTCAATCCTGCCGCGGCCAGGATGTTGGGCTACGAACCTCCGGAATTAATCGGGCAACCAATCTATGAAATGGTTCGGGGTTGTCAACAGGTCGGCGTACACTCGGCCCCCTGTTCGTCCTGTTCTATTGCAGACTCCTTCAATGGAGGGGAGATCCAGAAAAATCGGGAGGAAACCTTCCGGCGGAAGGACGGGTCTTGGTTTCCTGTTGAATATACCTCAACTCCGATGAAAGATGGGAAAGGCAAGGTGGTGGGGGCTGTGGTCATATTCTCTGATGTGACAAAGGTGAAATTGGCGGAACTGGAAAAACGGGATCGGGAACGTTGGGCCCGTCTGGAACATGGCGTCGCGCGGGCCATTATGCAACATTCGACGCTTACTGACATCCTGCAGGCCTGCGCTATCCTCATTCATGGCGATTTAGATGACGTCTGTTGCCGGATTTGGACATACAGTGAACGTCAGAATGAGTTGGTCTTAAAGGCCAGTGCCGGAGAAATTGTTCAATATGATGGGGCTAGGGAAGGAGAGAGTTTCGGTAAAGCTATTATTGCGGACATTATTCGAGAGGGAAAACCCTACCTGATCAATCGGGTGATCGGCGACCATGGCATTCGCCGTCAGGAACGGGTGAAGGGTGAAGGCGTCGTCACCTTTGCCGGCTACCCCCTATTGATCGGGTCCAAGCGGCTTGGATGTCTGGAAATCCTGGCGCCCTATGAATTGTCGCCTGGATTGTTGACTGACTTGGAGCGGACGGCCGGATATATCGCCATTGGCATTGAACGTTTGTGGGCGATGCAGGAAATTGAGTTGGGGCATTGGGAAAACGAGAAAATCCTCACCACCCTGACCGGTATTCTGATTGGTGTCAATGCGCACGATCAAATTATCCGGTGGAATTCGACGGCGGAGGAGGTTTTTGGTGTATCTGCAAAGGAGGTGTTACAGAAACGGCTGATGGAACTTGATCTTCAATTGGAATGGGATCACATAAGCCGGGCTATTTTCGAAGCCAAAGTCCGGAACAAGACCATTCAGCTGGAACCCATGACGGTCAGGCGTCGTGATGGATCCGTCCGGCGATTGGATTTATCAATTGCTCCTATGGCGAGCAAGACCCCCGGCCCGGAAACGCACGAGGAGGGATTTTTGATTTTGGGAACGGATATCACCGAAATCAATCAATTGGAAATTCAATTGGCCCTGGCTCAAAAGATGGAATCGATCGGGCAATTGGCGGCGGGGATCGCCCATGAAATCAATACTCCCATACAATTCATCAGCGACAACCTACGGTTTTTGCAGGAAGGCTTTACCGCGCTGGAGGAGGTTCTGAAGGCGGCGCAGGTCTGTTGTGTGCCGGATCCTGCCGGTCCTGAGTCCGACCGGCTCGCAAGCCTGGCGGGAGCCATCCAGATGGGCGATCTGGACTATTTGAGCCGGGAAATTCCGCAAGCTTTGGCGCAATCGTTGGAAGGGGCCGAACGGGTGGCCAAAATTGTCAGGGCGATGAAAGAGTTCTCCCATCCCGGCAGTGAGGAGAAGAAACTGGTGGATGTGAATCATGCGCTGGAGACCACGATCACGGTGGCCCGGAACGAGTGGAAATATGTGGCGGAAGTGGAGCGCCGGTTCGACCCGACTCTTCCGCTGGTGCCGGGGTTGCCGGGAGAATTGAATCAGGTGTTTTTGAATTTGTTGGTGAATGCGGCGCAGGCCATTGGGGAGATCATTCGTCCGAACAGTGGGGAGCGGCGCCGGATAACCGTCAGTACGCAGGGGGAGGCCGGTTGGGTGGAGATTCGCATCGCCGATGAGGGGCCGGGGATTCCGGAAACCATTCGCCATCGGATCTTTGAGCCGTTTTTTACGACGAAGGAGGTCGGGAAGGGGACCGGGCAGGGACTGGCCATCGCCCATGACGTCATTGTCAAGAAACATGGCGGGCATATCGCAGTGCAATCTAAACCCG
>JBDIVP010000338.1:0-3626 GCA_039794325.1 Candidatus Inrsubterrania sp. | reverse complement strand
TTTTTCTGCAGGACCTGAAAGTCGGCATGGCGGGAATCCCGTTTGATTTTCTCAACCAGCTCATTCACCGTTTTCTCTTCTCCCTCCAGTATTTGAATGAAGGTGTTATTCATGTAGAGCAGCATTCCGGTAATACCTAATCGTGCATTGTTCTCCCGGCTCGTCTTCAGAATCTCCTCCAGGTCCTCCTGAGACATCGATTTCGTGGCCGTGCTGATGTATGAAATTTGGATCATGAGGTAATTCCCCTCCTTACGCATCGCCCAATCAGAATAGGGTGCCGCTCATTCAATGAAGGTAGACCGGTCACAGGCCTAGGAGGTGAGCAGGGTGAAAGGGGAGAGAGACGATGGAAAATGGTCGTCGTGGCCAAAGCCAATCCTCCTGAATCATCTATGATGGATCATGCGGTCATCATAACGAATGGCCATTCAAGATTCCCAGGACTCCTTCCCATTCTGCTGGATGGGAAGAGAGGCAGCGGTGAGCAGAAAAGCGACGCACGTTTGGAGAAAAGCTATTCTTCACAGATGACGGATGAAAAAAAGACTCCCGACCCCATATCATCCACCGGGGAAAACAAGAGGGGCTGTCCTTCTTCCCGAAAGACAACCCCTCTTGGATGTGATTCATCTACGGCGTATGTAAGACCCCTCTATGGGCGAAAGGTCGATGGTTTATTCTATCCGCCTTGTCGTTCGCCGGGTTAATGAACCCTTGCTAGGTGAGTGTACTCTCACGCGGTGCGATTCCTCCACGGCATAACATCTTTTGGTTTTTGTCACCTGGGGCTTACGCGTCCCTTCGGGTCATCCGGGAGGTCGCGTGAGTCACACTCGGCCCTTGTCAGGCATCCCGCTTTGGCGAGACATAATTCCCTTCGCCTACAGTGGGCCTGCCTGTTTTGGTGGACTGAGGTCTGTCATGAATGACCCCTCCTGTTGTGTCCGGGAGCCGGAAGACTTGAGTGCCCTTGCCGTCCCCCCCGGAAGTGTTCGTATTCCTATCCAGAAAAATGCTAAACCTGTCACAAATTGATGTCAAGTGCCCGGGAAAGCTGCCCCTGGGTGAAAATCGTTTTCGGGTCCTTTTCCTGAAAGAAAAGGACCTCGTCGTACGGGGCGGTAACCCGTCCGGCAAAGAACACAGTGGTAAGAGGAGTTAGACTGAAACCTCCACGTATTCGACCTGGCAACTCGGAGGTGGGAACGTTTGGCCATCGGCCTGTAGTCCTTCGAGATGGAATTCAATCGCTTCTCGAATGAGGGTTTCAGTTTCATCCAGGGTTGCCCCGGTTGCCACACACCCCGGTAAATCAGGCACATACGCCGCAAAATTGGTGGGCGACTGTTCAATCACAATGGCATATCGCATAGGGTCCTCCTACTTTTTCCAGCCAGCTTGTTTGAAAATACTATTCAAGGTCCCTGGTGGAAGTTCATCGCTGGGATTTCCGCCACCGTTACACGGCCAGATTTAGTGGGATGTTTAAATTGGCGATGACTGCCTTTAGTTGCCACTAGGAACCATCCATCCTCTCGGAGCTTATTGAGCAATTCACCAATTTTCACTGAGTCATCTTACCCTAGCGCCAGATTAATTCCAATCAATATTCCTTTATGTGAATTACCTGGCCTGGTGGCATGGCCGAGCAGTGCAACCGGCACCGGAGAGAAGGTGGGCACTGTTTGAGCGAAGCGAGTTTGCCCGCCGCCGGTGGCGGTGAACCGCGCAGGGCACCCGGAGGGGCATGCCACGGCAGAAATGGTGTTTGGCCACTTTTGCCGAAACAAAAGTGGCTCGTCGTCCGGGGGCGAAACCCCGGAAAGTTTTGAGATTAGAATGGCTTTCTAAGTGATTGAAGACGAACCGAACGGCACGGGCTCAGCTTGGCTTATAATAGCCATACACCCGGTTTAACACTTCCGACAAGATGCCTTCATGTTGCGCCACGGCTTCCTCCCACGTGGAACAGCGCCGGCACGTTTGATCAAGATCGCCACCAAACACCATCGTTTCAAAAAGGAGAGGGGGGCCGGGATAGAACTGATGATCAATCCCAAGGAACACCGTAGAAACTTCAATGTCGGCGACCTGTGTGTGACTCACAACCCGGTCAGCCGTTTCCACCCATTCGCCAAATTCCTTGGCATTCGCAGCGGGAACGACGACCTGATTACGTAAAATATAGAATCGCATGCTCCGAGCTCCAGATCATATGCTACGCCACCGTGCTCTCTCCCTCGATCGCACACCGGACATAATGCCAATCTCCGGCCTTTGACAGCAACACCGGCCTGGGAAGGAGAAAGACCATAGCCTTCTTCTCTTCGTCATCTTGAGCCGCAGGCGAAAGATCTGGGCCCAGGTACAGTGTTTCCTTCCAGCCACATGTTTCCCTTTGCTCCTTCCCGATCGTACCATCTCAGCCCCGGCCGTGATAAGCGGAATCCCATATCGAAGAATCTCATCCTACCTTCAGCATACAGCAGGCAACCGGCCTTAAGCTTTTAACCGCCACAAGGCAGGAGAAAACCGATCCTTCATGAATTCCGGTTTAAAAAAAGACTCCCGACCCCTTTTTATTTAGCTCCTTCAGCTCGCATCTCCAAATACCGATGAATACCTGTGGGGAGCCCTCAACCTCCCATAACGTAGCGAGTCTGCACCTCAATATGGATCAAGCCACCAGAATACGCCTGGCGCGGAACCTCTTTCCTGCCGCGCATCAAGCCTGTGAACCCTGGGACACCTTTCCCTGGCACGCGGCCAGGGGAGGTGGCATCGACACCCATGTGGCCCATTCATCCCAGGCCCTGGCCATTGATGTCTTTGGCACCATCAAAACGTCACCCGATCGCGACACCATTCTGGATGCCCTCGCTCAGCATATCGGACTGCCAACAGGCGGGCCTTGGACCGTCACGCTGGAATGGACGGCCCGTCCGACCTTGCTCAATGAACCCCGACCCACACAGGCCGATGTCTACGCGGAAAGCCCCGGGGCGGTGATCCTCTTCGAATGCAAATTTACGGAGCAGGATGGCGGCGCCTGTTCACAAACCATTCGGCGAAACGGTTCTCAGCCGTGCCCAGGAAATTACCTCCCACAGAGCTCTGCCCACAATGGCCTAGGCCATCGATGTGTCCTCAGTGAAAAAGGCATCCAGTATTGGGACATCATTCCGAAGGTCTTTCATCTCGATGCCCACGCCGATTATCAACCCTGCCCTTTCGCAGGACCCGCCTACCAATGGATGCGCAATCTCGTCGTGGCGTATAAGGTGGCGCGACAAAAAAACAAACATCCGGCCGTGATCATCGTCTATGCCGATAATCCGGCGCTCCCCATGGCTCAAAAGGTCAGATCGGAGGAATGGACACAATTTGTCCGGATCGTCAAGCCGGACCAGGTGCCCTTGCACGTGCGTTCATATCAGGAGATTCTGACCCTCGCGCAAGAAGCCGGCAGAGAGGGGAGGGGGGAGCCAAGGGTCTGGAAGGACTTAGCCGAATGGGTCAACAGAAAAATAGCGCGGAGCACGGCAAAGAGACGCCAATCAAAAAGATCCATCCCTCCACACGTCCACCCGACCGCCCACACGGGATAATGGCAGGAAGGTAAA
>JBDIVP010000337.1:0-3630 GCA_039794325.1 Candidatus Inrsubterrania sp. | reverse complement strand
TCAATGGTTTATTGCAAGTGACGAGGCGAAAAAGCGAGTTCGATGACTATCTCTCGACCTGGCGCCTCCATTCCCTGGGGTGGCTGTTTGCCTCGGCTTTGGTCATCACCGGGTTGATTGTCTACGGGCACGAACGAGCGATCGGCCGGCATCTGAACCGCTTGGTCCGAAGCATGATTCAAGTCGGTCAAGGGGATAAAACCCATCGGACCGACCCGGACGGTCCGCACGAAGTCAAAACACTCGCCGTTGCCCTTAATACCATGTTGAACGATATGGCCAAGGCTGAAGCCGAGATCGAACGGCGGCGATTAAACGAGGAAGCACTTCAACAACGGCTGAGACAAAATGAAAAATTTGCGCTCATAGGACAGGTGGCCGCCGGAGTCGCCCATGAATTGGGCGGGCCCCTTTCGGTAATAGGCGGCAAGGCTCAACGTGCTTTGCGAACGCTTGATGAACATCCCACCAACCAGGGAAACATTGATCCTCAATTCGACAAACTTAAAAAAGGGTTGGAAGATATTCGAGCGGAAGTCTCCCGCATGGAGCACACCGTATGGCAGTTATTGGACTTCGGTCGATGGAAGGAAGGACAACAACGTCTCATGGCCTCGAACCAGCTTGCTCAAGCCGCGGCAACCATGGTCAGAAATGAGGCCGAACTGGCCGGAGTCCGCTTGACCATCAAGGAATCGTCCGCCGGTCGATCCCTCAGAGGTGACCCATTCAGGCTACAGCAGGCGTTGGTGAACCTGATTCGAAACGGCATTCAGGCCACTCCCGGCGGACAGGTTCACTTGAGCGTGGCCGAAACGGAAAGAGAAGTCGCTTTTATCGTCGACGACGACGGACCGGGAGTCGCTTCCGATATTCACACCCGACTTTTCGAACCCTTTGTGACCACCAAGAAACCGGGGCAGGGAACCGGGCTAGGCCTGGCATTGGTCAACAATATCGTCAATGAACATTCTGGAAAAGTTGAGGTCGTCCAAGGCCCACTTGGAGGGGCCCGCTTTACCATGGTACTTCCCCGCCATGATCCCTCCTCCCCTCCTGGAGCCCTCCAGCACCCATGAGTCCTTTCAGCGAAACACGCCCTGAACGTATTCTGATCGTGGAGGATGACCCCGGACTTAACCAACTGTTGGGGGAGGAAGTCCAAGATCACGGCTTCGCGGTCAAGACCACCAGCATCATTCAGGAGGCCAAAACGCTGTTGATGCAATGGGAGCCCGACCTGGTTGTCAGTGACCTGCGCCTGCCCGACGGCAGCGCCATGGACTTGCTGGACGAAGTTCGTGCGCTCCATGCTCCTCCCGGCTTCGTCGTCATTACCGCCTTTGGAACGGTTCCGGAGGCCGTCCACGCCCTCAAGGCCGGAGCCGATGATTTTCTAACCAAGCCTCTTGATCTCGATCATTTTATGATCAGTTTGTCACGAGTTCTGGAGACCCGTCGGCTCAAACAGGAGGTCCGTCGTTTTCGTGAAGCCTTAGGGGGGGAACGATTCCATGGCATCCTGGGACGCAGTCGCCCCATGCGGATTTTGTTCGATCTCATTAAACAAATCGCCGAAGCTCGAGGGCCGGTCCTGATTCTAGGAGAAAGTGGAGTGGGCAAGGAGCTGGTGGCTCACGCCATCCACCGTGAAAGCCCACGTGCTTCCGCTCCGTTTCACGCCATAAATTGTGTGGCCATTCCTGAGAATCTTATGGAAAGCGAATTGTTCGGCCATGTACCGGGGGCTTTTACCGGAGCCACCCATGGCCGTAAAGGCTTATTCGAAGAGGCGGATGGGGGCACCCTGCTTCTTGACGAAATTGCCGAAATGCCGCTTCAACTCCAAGGGAAATTGTTGCGCATCTTAGAGGACGGTCAGGTCAGGCCTTTGGGCAGCAGCCGCATCCAACAGGTGGATGTCCGGATTCTGGCCGCCACCAATCGAGACTTGAAATCGGCCATCGACGAAGGGCAGTTTCGTGAAGACCTGTATTATCGACTGGAGACCTTTACTCTTCGTATCCCCCCTCTTCGTGAACGAGGCGAAGATATTGAACTGCTTGCCGGATATTTCTTGAGTCGCTTCGGCATGCAAATGGGCAAAACCATCAACGGCCTCTCTCCCGAAGCTCTTCATCGGCTCAAGACATATTCTTATCCGGGAAATATCCGTGAATTGCAAAGCATCATCGAGCGGGCGGTGACGTTCTGCCAGGACGAGACGGTGGGATTGGAACATTTACCACCCGGTCTTCGCCGATCACACCTAGCCGAAGAATCCTTGGAATCGGATAGGCAGCCTCCTGAAATCCCACTTGGACTTCTGTCCGATCAATCCCTGGTTTCGCTGGCCGAAGTTGAGCAACGGTACATCCGCTATGTCCTCAATAAACTTAAAGGCAACAAGCGACAGGCAGCCACGGTGTTGGGGATCGGGCGTCGAACACTGTACCGACGTTTGGGAGAGGACACGGAATCCCGGGACGATCCGACCAATGATGCCTGACCGACCGGATCACCCGGTTCTCATGCATTTGACATGCCGAAAGAAACATGGCAAAAGAATCTCTTTCAACCATTTACAGGGAGAACGTTATGGCAAAAGCACGAGCTCGTCACATTCTGGTCCCGACCAAGGAACAATGCGAAGACTTGAAAACACAGATTGAGGCCGGAGGAGACTTCGGTTCATTGGCTAAGACGCATTCTCAATGCCCGTCAGGCCGGCAGGGCGGCGATCTTGGTGAATTCGGCCCGGGCCAAATGGTCAAGGAGTTCGATACCGTAGTATTCAGCGGGGAATTGGGAAAAGTCCATGGCCCGGTTAAAACACAATTCGGCTATCACCTGCTGGAAATCACCAGCCGGACGCCGTGATCCGCTCCCGATGACCACACCTCATCAGCCCGTGTAGATTTACGTTTCCGGTCGTCACTCAACTTCAACCTATAACACGTTCTATAATACGTTGCCATGGCCACCACCTTACCACCCGATCGAACTTCACAATTTAAAAAACTTCTGCTCTCTCCACAGGTGGAATTCATCTGTGAAGCCCACAACGGGCTCAGCGCCAAAATTGTGGAGGAAGCCGGTTTCCGGGGCATCTGGGCGAGCGGCCTTTCCATCTCCGCCCAATTCGGAGTCCGTGACAACAACGAAGCCAGTTGGACACAAGTCCTGGACAATCTTGAGTTTATGTCGGATGCAACCCGCATCCCCATCCTCCTGGACGGGGACACAGGCTATGGCAATTTTAACAATATGCAACGGTTAATCCGGAAACTGGAGCAGCGCCATATTGCCGCCGTCTGCATCGAGGACAAATTATTTCCCAAAACCAATAGTTTCCTCAAAGGTGACACACAACCGCTGGCCGATATGGAAGAATTTTGCGGCAAGATCAAAGCAGGAAAGGATGCTCAAACCGATCCGGATTTTTCCATCATCGCCCGCGTCGAAGCCTTTATTTGCGGGTGGGGCCTGCGGGAGGCCTTACGCCGGGCCGAAGCCTATCATGAAGCCGGAGCCGACGGCATTCTGATCCATAGTGCCCTCGCCGTTCCCGATGAAATTTTGGCCTTCAAGCGGGAATGGGCGGACCGTTGTCCCGTCGTCATCGTCCCG
>JBDIVP010000336.1:0-3636 GCA_039794325.1 Candidatus Inrsubterrania sp. | reverse complement strand
ATTGTCATTCTGGGGCTGCACGCGACTATTGGCCAGAATGCCCAACAGGCGGTCTTCCACCGACACCAGGGCGGGATTGCCGGGTTCCCCTAAAATCGCCATCAGACTTCCGTCAAGCGGAACTCCGAGTGAGGGATCCAGCTGGGAAAAGTATTGGCTGGTTTGAGTCGGGTCTCCAAGAGTATCGAGATTGCTCAGGGTAACCGTCGTGTTCACCAAGGTGACGCCGTGTTTCAGCGTAATCGGGACGCCCGGACTACTGGCTTGAAGGGATCCATCAATTCCGGCATCAAATCCCGGAAACTGAAACGTTCCGGTCTGCCCTAACGCCCAGATCAGTTCGGCGCAGTCCAAAATCGTGGCACAATTTTCCCCCGCCCCATTGACGGTAATACCCTGTAGCGGATCATCCGGATCAATAAACGGCGACCGAAGCCATTGAGCCAATTGTTCCAAAATCTGTTCACGGGTTCCCCCTTCAATACCCAATTGCACATCCGTCGTCGGGATTTGGTCGAAACTGGGAAAGACCGGAGGAATGAATTCATTGGTGGGGGTCACACCGTTAAAGCCCTCGACCGGGGTTAAGGTGCTGATCACAAGAGGAGTTTGAGGCACTTTCCCTTTGTGAGGAGCCGTGTCGGGATCGGGATTATTCGTCACCAGCAACAACTCTTTTGTTGCCAGAAAGTCACTGTTCGTATACAGCAATGATCCGGCCCCACCGGCCACACCATCCTGGGGCATCAGCGTGGCGGTATTTTGAATATTTGTATCCTGGGCGGGAGGCTGCTGGGGCTCTCCACCACCCACCAGGGGCGGCTCATTGACCGGATTGGGATTCACATCCGTAAACGTTCCCTCGGCGCAGGCTTCAGGATCCAACAAACAGGGATTCAGAGGAGATCCGGTCGAACCTCCCGGCACAATGACGGTTTCGGCAGCGGCAGCCAGCACCAGTCCGGTGGTGGCCAAAATGACCAACTCATCCATTTCAGCATCGGGTTTTTCCTCCCCGATCAAGGCCTGCTCCAGCGCAAGCGCCTGCCCCATCTGCTTCTTGGTTATATATTTGCGAATGGATTCGGGAATTTCACAATGCGGATTCACGGCACAAATGGCGCGCCAATCGGTGATTTGTACCATCTCGATGGAATCGCTCAACAGGCCATTTGAAAAGCCTGCACATTCCCCCGCCGAAAGAGATATGTGCCTGACCCCTTGGGTATCGGTGTGATAATCAATGTCCAGCGTTCCCTCCTTGACGCAAAACTTTTCGGACAGCACCGTATTGCTGGAAACGCGCATCTGGCTTGTCAGGTTGACCCGGTGAAGATACGAAGGAGAAGGGTTGGGCTGTGATGCAGTTTGAGCCACGGTCGATTTCACCTCTATGGTTATCAAGCCCCCCTGCGTGCGGGCCGTCAAATTCGGTGTGGCGAGGAGCAGTGGGCCATTCTGCCCCTGGTCCCTCAGAGGGGATGAGATTTCAGCCTCTCCCACGGTCATGGTTAGGCGCAGCTTCCCATCCGTACCGTTGTCCACCGATGCCTCGGAAAACTCCTGCACGGTGACCAACCCGGCTCCCTGTGGGAACAAGATTTCTGCAACGGATTCCTGCCCCGTAGACAAGACATCTCCTGCAGCAATAGTTTGACGATATTGGGGAACCGTCCCTTTCCCCTGTTTGAGATGTTGAAAGAGGGTAACTTCCCCCCGGAGTCCGGCAATGAGCGGGGTGGAATGCGAAGTCATGGATCCCATTCCACCGGCAGCAGCGCCGTCCAAGGCCCAAACCCAGGCGCCCCCTGCCATTTGCCCAACGATCAGGACACCGACCATAAAAAGAGAGCAAACCGATTTCATTTGGAATGTGTTGCGTGATCCCACTTTCATGAAATAAGCCATTTTGAGGTTCCTCAGCTCCTTTTTTTTTGCAAAAGATCCCGGTGGAAGTCAAATTGCCGCCTGATCCGTTCAATCCAATCAATCAAACTGTAACCATTCTGTCCATTACACTTTTGCCCTAGGAGCCTGCCCGACATTGCAGCATTCTACTGCGGCGAACGGCAATGCCGGACAGGCTCCTAGCACCGGTCATACCCATCAGCACTTGCGGGCTGTTCCTGCCAGACTCCAAAGGCCGCCCTGATTTTCACGCAACCCTCCCCCTTCGGACGGAATAATCATGAGACTCATCCCGCCGTGGAATGAAAAGGAACATTATAGGGAACCGACCGACATTGCAACACATCTCACTCCCCACACTGCACGCTCCCCAGCAAAGAGGACGGGGCATTCCCCATGCCCATTCTCCAAACCTGAGCTCTTAATTCTTGCCAATGGCCTGCCGATACAGATCAGCAGCGATGAACACACTTCCAACAAGACAAACCGAAAGGCAGTGCCCTCATAAGGCACTTCATTGGTCCGGCATGTGGACCCTGTGTTTGACCCTGCTGTTCGGATTACCGGCATGTTCCGGCACGGCCCGTTATATGGAAACACACGAGCTGAACAACCTCAAGGTTGTATTCTTGGATGAAAAAAGTCTTCAGGATAAATGGCAGGAACGAAGCGGCCGGCCGGGTACCGAATTTCAACCCATGATGGCCGGAGGAATGGCCTCGATGAAAGTCGTGAAAGGATTTTATGATTTTACGACGAAAACATTATATTGCCCCAAATGGAATTTCGAAATCTGCGGCCATGAACTCCACCATGCCGCGCTCGGACATTTCCACCCCCACCATTAGCTCCGGCACCTCAGCACCTTCAATGTGATCTCGGAATGCGGGAATTTGCCGGAACCGTTCCAATCTAAGCGCCTCAATCACTCGAAACTCCGGAATCGTCCTTTAAAAACGGCTGCAACTCTCCATAGGCCTGCCGCAACAACATCGTGTCATGCTCCCAAGCTTCCATGAATGCGGCAAACCGGAATTTGTCATACGTACCCGGCATCCAGGCCATGGCAAATAAATTTCCCGTTTCCGACCAATACACTTGCAGCACCTTCATGTGTTTCATCAGACCATTACTGACCCGGTACCGGGCTTCCGCGGAACCTTCCATGGATTTTCCGGGAAATCCCGTCTGTAACCGGATGCCCCCAAAGGAAAAGGTGATGAAAATGTGAATTTTTGAAAAATGCTTGGCGCGGATGCCGTTTTCCACCTGATCACATTGATATCCGAGATATTCCAAGTGCTCGATGAGCGGGTCTTTCGCAGGCTCGGACTCACCCCACGCCCTGGCTCCTGCCAACGGACCGATGACACCTGCCAATCCCATTACCAGCACGGATAAAACGACAAACCGGCCATACCTCATTACCATCTCCTCGGAATTTGGGGTTTCTCTGCCTTACAAGGGAACCCGCCCACAATTCAGCCCTCTTCCTGTTCTGTGCCACACACCCATGATTTCTTCACGTCGATATTCACAATTGTTTCCTCATCGTCTATGGAAATCGACTTACCAACCCACGACGGAGCGGGTCGCGTCCCCTAGGAGCCTGTCCGGCATTGCCGTTCGTGACGAGGCGAAGGAGCCGGGGTTCGGTGCGAGGCCGCAGGGCCGGAAAAACCGGAAGTGTATTCGCTGGAATACATTGAGGATTTTTTCGGGCCGAGA
>JBDIVP010000335.1:0-3642 GCA_039794325.1 Candidatus Inrsubterrania sp. | reverse complement strand
CTCCTGATTCACGGGACCGGCGACATTCCTGAAGATGTCAGGGATGCAGTCTTTCTCCATGCCCTCCGCGACTCCCCTATGACGGACTTGTTGACCCGCCTTCAATCCCGCGGGATATCACCGGAGACTCGCCCATCCTTCCGTCAACAATCGGACCAGGCACGCCATGATCTGGTGACCCGGCATACCCTGGCCGCCTGGTGCGACCGGACCCTTGACACCTCCATTCAAGACCAGATCAATCAGGAACTCATTAAATGGTGTGCGGGATTTCTGGACCAAGGCCACGCTGCCTGGCCGATGCCCATGCGGGAAAAGACCTTTTACGGAAGTTGGAAAGTCCTGGCGCAGCAGGACGGCACCGGATTCCTGCTGGGTATTCAGGATTGGCAACGCAAAATCCAACACCTTCCGGAGCGGCCGGAAGATGCCGTACTGGCTTGCCTACAGGCCTTGGAGCTTCCCCAAAGTGTCTGGAGCGATCTGTTTACCCTGCATCTGGCGCAACTGCCGGGATGGACCGGATTTTTGAAGTGGCGCGCCGATCAGATTGACCATGCATGGCAAAATGCCTTTCCTATTGATCTGGTGCAGTATCTGGCGATTCGTCTTTTTTACGAGCGTGAGTTGGTCGACGTGGTTTGCCGCCAACACCTCGGCATTCCGGGCACCTATTCGTCTATCGTGTCCTCCCTGGAGCAGTTCCCCTTTGGGTTCGGACTTTACCAGGCCTACCGGACTGGAAGGCTGCATGCGGAAAGGTTTCCCGCCCTGGACGAGGCTCTATTCACGATGACACCGCTGCCATTGCAAACCCTCGATAACCTGGGACGGGAAGCAGATGCCGAATGGGCAAGAATCCAACAGGATTTAACGGCCAAGGGGCAGGGGTTGACTCTTCGTCATCTGGCCGGGGCGCTGGGGCTTGAACTCAAGGATTTAACGGCATGTCCGCTTGAAACCCTGGAGACGCTATTGGGTTGGATCGCCGACTTTCCCGAATCCATCCATGGTCCCCGCTGGCTCCAGGCATTCGAGATGAGCTTTTTGAAGGGCTTCGTCAAGGACCTTTCCCCCAATTTGACCATCGTGCATGACAATGACGCCCAACAAGAAACATCCGGAGTATCCAGACCCCCGGCCCAAGCCGTTTTTTGTATCGATGTACGATCGGAAAGGTTCCGCCGACATTTTGAGGAAGTGGGGGGGAATGAAACGTTCGGATTTGCGGGATTTTTCGGGATTCCCATCTGTTATCAGGAATTCGGCCACGAACAGGAAACGGATCAATGTCCGGTCCTGCTCAAACCCAAACACCGGGTCAGAGAAATTCCCAGGGCCTCACAGGGAAAAGCCGCTCAGAAATTTCTCGAACGGCAGGGGCTGGCCAAAACCGGTCATGCCCTGCTTCATGATTTAAAGGAAAACGTGATTACGCCCTATGTGATGGTGGAAGCGATTGGCTGGTTTTTCGGCTTGAGACTCTTCGGCCAGACCATCGCCCCGGCCTGGTACCGGACCGTGACCACGTGGTTGCATCATTGGTTTACCATTCCGATTGGCTCCACCCTGACGGTTGACAAATTGTCCCGTGACGAGGCGGAAGAAATCGTAGCGGCAGAGCACCGGGCCGTTATTTGCCGTCTCTTGATCGAACGGTACGGCCTCACAGGTATGGCGGTGTCACATGATCAGGTGGAACGGCTCCGCAAACAGGCCTTGTATCAACTTGAAACAAATGGCGATGACGAAGACGCCCTGTACCGATTATTGGGATGGAATGCCGTCAGCCATGAACAGTTCCTCGGAGAATTACGCCAAAATCACGGCATTCATCACCGGGCGGTGAGCCGACGGATGAACCGGATCACCCAGGGGGGATTCACCACCAATGAACAGGCCTATTTTGTAGAAACCGCCTTGCGGATTATGGGATTTACCAAAAACTTTGCCAGACTGATATTGATTTGTGCTCATGGGAGCGTTTCGGAAAATAATCCGTATGAATCGGCCCTGGACTGCGGAGCATGCGGGGGCAACCAGGGAATCGCCAACGCGCGGGCCTTTGTCGCCATGGCGAATAAACCGCACGTTCGGCAAATCCTCGCCCAGAAAGGCATCGAAATTCCCCAGGACACGCACTTTCTCCCCGGACAACACAATACCACCACCGACGAGGTTGAACTGTACGATTTGGAAGATGTTCCCGCCACCCACCGGAAAGACCTCCTGCGCCTCCAACTCTATCTGGAGGAAGCAGGGCGCCGAAACAGTCAGGAGCGCTTGAGACGTTTTCCCGATGAACCCGCCGCTCCCTCCCCTGAGAGGAGTCCGAGGTTGACCAAGCGACGGAGTTGGGATTGGTCCCAGGTCAGACCCGAATGGGGCCTCTCGAGACACTCCGGATTCATCATCGGGCGGCGCTTACTGACGAGGGGTTTAAACCTAGAAGGACGGACCTTCTTGCATTCCTATGATTACCTGCAGGATCCGACGGGAAAATATCTGGAAATCATCATGACGGCACCGTTGATTGTGGGCAATTGGATCAACATGGAACATTATTTTTCCACCGTGGATCCGGAAGTATACGGAGCCGGCAGCAAGGTGTACCATAATGTCGTCGGCCGGATCGGCGTAATGTATGGCTCACAAAGTGATTTGCGCATCGGGCTGCCCGTGCAGACCGTCTATGACGGCCAGAAGCCTTACCATGAACCGATGCGACTCTTTGCCATTATCGAAGCACCGTTGGAGCGCATCTCCGGCATCATCGCCAGGCAGGATCTCTTGCAAAAACTCATCGGCAATCAGTGGATCCATCTGGTGGCCCTCGATCCGGTCACCATGGAATTCTTTCTCTACCAGTCACCAGACGATTGGCGGATCATCCTTTAATTCCATCTCCAGGAGGCAAACGTCGCAATGAGCATCAGGCTGTATCCCATGAAAGAAATTAAAATCATTATCGAAGGAGAACATCTCCGTTTTGTCACCAATGTCTTGGATCGAATCAAAGCCAGCGGGTATACCGTCTTCAGTAATATTTCGGGAAAAGGGCACAGCGGGTATCATGAGGGCCACCTCATGTTTAACGACACAAGCAGTTTGCAAATGGTCCTGACCGTCGTGCCCGAGGAAAAGGTGGAAGTCATCCTCACGGCCCTGAAACCCTTCCTAGAACGGCATACGGGAAGTGTGTTCGTGCTCGATGCCAGTGTCTTACGACCCGACCACTTTTAAACCACCCGCTTCCCCTTTCAACTGGTCGAAGGATTCCGCCAAGGCGAACATGACCAAAACCGTTGTCAGTTGGAAGTAGGTCAATTTCTCACCATTAAAAAATCTCAGCATGGCGGGCCATGCCCGCCCTACAATGAGATCATGTCGTCCTGAGCCGGAGGCGAAGGACCTGTCCCAGCTTTATGCCCTTGAGAAATAACGAAGACTTCATCAATCCACAGCTGCCTCGTTAGGATGGGCAATGACCACCGTTACGTTGAAAAAACCTTAGAGGGAGTTTTCCTTCTTCATATTTTAGTCTTTGCTCTTAAACCGCCCCGCACCAGCCCCCTTCATCTCAGCACTTCCCGGCCCGATCTCTGCCGACCTGGTTTTAAGTGGCCCTGCGCTAGGCCCCTT
>JBDIVP010000334.1:0-3645 GCA_039794325.1 Candidatus Inrsubterrania sp. | reverse complement strand
GGGGTTTATTGGATTCCTTGAAATGATGATTTTCATTGGCCTGTTCGTCGTGGCGTACGTGTATGCCTGGCGTAAGGGGGCGTTGGAATGGGATTAATTCAAATTGGTAAACCTAAGGACGGTGAATTGGGAGTCATGACGCTTTCCCTGGAAAAGGCCGTCAATTGGGCTCGAAAGGGTTCCCTTTGGCCAATGACCTTTGGACTGGCCTGTTGTGCCATCGAGATGATTGCCGCGGTATCCTCGCGGTACGACATCGATCGATATGGAGCGGGGGTGTTTCGGGCTTCTCCACGCCAGTCGGATCTCATGATTGTGGCGGGTACCGTTTGCCGTCGTATGGCGCCGGTGATTCGAAAAATTTACGATCAGATGCCGGAGCCCAAATATGTAATTTCCATGGGTTCCTGTGCCACTTCCGGGAATATTTATGATAGTTATAGTGTGGTGCAGGGCGTTGATCGTTTTGTCCCGGTTGATATTTATGTGCCGGGGTGCCCACCGACACCCGAAGCTTTGTTCGATGGTATTTTGAAACTTCAGGACCGCATTATGCAGAAGCGGGTGTTTACCCGGCAGCCGGAACAGGTAAAAGCCTAGGTAGGATGGAGCGGTTGAATTCGTGATGCATCCCATTGCCCAAAAGATTCAGGAACGGTTCCCCGGCGGGTTTGTGCATGCCAATGAGTGGCGAGGGGACCTGGCGGTCACGGTGAAGCGAGAGGCCATTCATGATATCTGCGCCTTTCTCCGTCGCGACCCGGATATGGATTGTGATTATATTGTGCATGTCAGTTCGGTGGATTGGCCAGACGAGGAAGAACGGTTCGAAGTGGTGTATGAAGTGTATTCTATTCGCAGGCGACATCGGGTGCGGATTAAAACCCGGGTGCCCGAACATGATTGTATCGTCGATTCCATGACGGACCTGTGGCATGGAGCCGACTTCATGGAGCGGGAAGTCTTCGATATGATGGGCATCCGATTTCGTAATCACCCAGACCTTCGCCGCATTCTTATGCCGGATGACTATACGGAAGGATATCCCTTACGGAAGGATTTTCCCGTTCAGGGGAAGGGTTGGCGGGACACGTTTGAATTTTTGCAGGATCCGAATTAACCGACGATGAAACTCGACGATCAACGTACAACAGTTTATAAGGTTGATCCCAATAATCCGGAAACGGAGTCCCTGCCGACTCTGCGAACGGAGGAACTTCTTCTGAATATGGGCCCCCAGCATCCCAGTACCCATGGGGTGTTGAAGGTCATTTTGGAATTGGAGGGCGAGCGGTTGGTGAAATCGACTCCTGTGATGGGATTTCTTCATCGTGGGGTGGAAAAGTTGGCGGAAGGAGGGACCTATCACCAATTTATTCCGCACACCGACCGTTTGGATTATGTATGCGCGATGTATAACAACTTCGCCTATTGTCGGGCTGTGGAAAAACTGATGGGGATGACGGTCCCGGACCGGGCGGAGTATCTTCGGACCATTGTGGCGGAAGTCCAGCGGGTTATCGGCCATTTATTCTGGCTGGGCACGCAGGCATTGGATATCGGAGCGATGACGGTGTTTTTTTACACTTTTCGTGATCGTGAGATTCTTCTGGACTGGTTCGATGAACTTTGCGGTGCGCGTTTGACGACCAGTTGGTATCGCATCGGTGGAGTTGAAAGGGATTTTACTCCGGCGCTGTTTGAAAAACTGAAGCAGTTTTTGGATTATTTCCCGCCGAAAATTGATGAATATGTGGTCTTTCTTGAAAAGAACCGGATCTGGTTGGCCAGGACTCGTGGCGTGGCGGTCATTTCCGCGGAAGACGCCTTGAGCTTTGGGTTGAGTGGTCCGACGTTGCGAGGGTCCGGGGTGGATTATGATTTGCGAAAATATGAGCCCTACAGTGCCTACCCGAAGTGTGAATTCAGCGTTCCTGTCGGGAAGAACGGGGATACGTATGATCGATATTGGATTCGTATTGAAGAATTACGTGAGAGTATCAAGATCGTCAAGCAATGCCTTCAGCAAATTGAACCGGGTCCCATTATGGCGGAGGTGCCCAGCGTGACCCTGCCCCCCAAGGATCGGGTGTTTACCAATTTGGAGTCCATGATTCAGCAATTCAAGTTGTTTTCACAGGGCTTTGATGCTCCGCCCGGAGAAATCTATTGCGGGACCGAGGCCCATAAGGGAGAGCTTGGATTTTATATCGTGAGTACCGGGGGAGGAAATCCCTACCGGTTGAAAATCCGTGCTCCGTCCTTTATTCATATGGGGGCCTTCGATCATATGTCACGGGGGTATATGATTGCCGATGCCATTACGCTGTTCGGGTCCTATGATATTGTGATGGGAGAATGTGATCGATAGACCGGGGTTGAAGCGCGCGACGCCTGGAGGAGAGAGAATCATATGGGGCTAAAACCAGTCACCGCACCAGATGTTGAAGCCGCTACAATAGAACTTTCCTTGGATGGCCGGACGGTTCAGGCCAAGGAAGGTGTGTCGTTGTATGACGTCATTGCCAGTACCGGCAAGATTGTTCCTGCCATGTGCTATCACTATACCTTTGACCCATTCGGGTCCTGTGGTATGTGCCTGGTCAGTCAGGAAGGGAAAAAGGCTCCGGTTCGCTCCTGCACGGCCAAAGCTACGGCCGGGATGGTTATCCGGACCGAGGGAGAGGATTTATTTCTTGCCAGAAAGAAAGCGGTTGAAAAGCATCTTTCCGTTCATCCGCTTGATTGTCCGGTTTGTGATGCGGATGGCCATTGTGAATTACAGGATATGGCCTTTGAGCACGGCGTGACCAACCTGGAAAATGCCAAACAAAAAAACATCCCGGAAGACACCAGAAGTCTTGTTCTGGATTTCAATATGAACCGCTGTATTGCCTGCGGGGAGTGCATCAATATCTGCAAGGATGTGCAACGTATTGATGCGCTGCAGTTCATGAAGAAGGGCGGATTCAATCAAGTGGTGGCCAAAGGGGACCAGGCGTTGGAGTGCGAGTTTTGCGGAGATTGTTTGGCGGTCTGTCCGGTGGGGGCCATCACCAATAAATTCTCCAAATATGTGTATAAGCCCTGGCAGTTGAAGAAGACCACGACCACCTGTAACTACTGCGGAGATGGATGTCAGATCTATATTGAAACCAAGGATACGGATGTGGTGCGGGTCACGTCGCCGTTGTCATGGAAAAATAAATGGGGGGATCGGACCGATACCATCAACGGCCATGACGGATTATGCGTGCGTGGCCGGTTCGGGTTTCAATTTATTGATAGTCCGGCTCGCCTCCTGACGCCCCTGGTGAAAACGGAATCCGGGCTTCGGGAAACCCCCTGGATCGATGCGTTGGATTATGCGGCGGGGCGATTGGCCCATGTGAAGGCTCAGCACGGAGCACAGGCCATTGCCGGAGTCATCACCGCCCGTTGTACTAATGAGGAACTGTATGTGTTTCAGAAATTCATGAGGGGGGTGATCGGGACCAATCATGTGGATAGCAGTGCCCGATATGGGCATATGAATTTTGTCAGGGCTCTGAATGATGCCTTGGGTGTAACCAGGACGATGAACTCCTCCGCGGAGATCAATAAAGCCAAGGCGATCTTGATCGTCGGGGCTAATATCACGGAAAC
>JBDIVP010000333.1:0-3649 GCA_039794325.1 Candidatus Inrsubterrania sp. | reverse complement strand
GTCCCAAGGATCGGTGCTGTAGACGAACGAATCACGATGCTGCTCCACCGCCTGACCGATGGCGGGATTTCCGCCGATAAACCGAAGTTTGAGGAGAGCCTGGCGTTCGAACGGAGCCGCCCCGCCGTGGGAGGTGTAATACCGCCGGATTTCTTCGAGGGAATTGGCCAGCAACCCCTTGTCGCCATGCGGCCGCAGGCGGGTATCCAGATGAAAAATGCCTTCCTGTTTGGCCTCGATCCATTGCAGAAATTCCTGGACCCAGCGTTCATAAATGTCATCCGGCATGGAGGTGCGGGATTTCGGCCGGGGAGACTCGTAGACAAAAATGATTTCGATGTCGGAGGCATAGCCCAATTCGGCCCCTCCCAGCTTGCCCAATCCGAAGATGGCCATGGGAAGGGGGCGTGTGGGAAGGCCTCGGGGTGCCACCACTTTCCGGGATTCCAGTAAGGCCTGTGTCAGGATGATTTCCGCCAGGTGGGTGAGCGCGGTGGAGAACTCCGGAAGGGGACTGTTGTCCAACAGGTGCCGGATGTCGATCCGAAACAGTTCCTCGTCTTTAAATTGATTGAGCCGGCGTTTTCGTTCTTCGACGTCTTTGGTTCCGGACAGAGCCTGATCGAGCTTTTTTTGCAGGGCGGATTTGGAGGGAACCGGCGGCCCATGCCGATACTGTCCCATCATCGGCAGCAAATTGTGATGCTGGCGCCGGAGCAGATCCTCCCACAGATAATCGCTGGTGCCGAATAATTGCGCCAGTTGTCCCAGCGTGGCGGGGGTGTGGAGCATGGACAGCGCGGATCGGGACTCGGGTTCGTCGAGGAGTTGGTCCAGAAATTGATCGAAATGTTCCAACGCCTTGCCGGGGTCGGGGGCCCAGCGTAAGGAGTGGGTGAATTCCTTGATCAGGGCGGCGGCGGTCCGCAGTTCCTGTTGTTCGGCCTTGCCTTGAATTTTTTCACCGTGGCGGTTCCGGACGAACAGCCGGTTGCGCACCCGCTGCTTGTCGACTTCGATTTTGGCTTTCACCAGATAAATCCCGCGCATGGCCAAGGCATTGGCGAAAGCATACAAAAAGGCCGGCGTATCGGTGGAACGAATATCCAGAACGGTTTCATGAGCGGCCAGCGAATTGGAAAATTGAATTTGGACGGGTTGCACCATAGAGGAGGGAGGCTGGGGTAATCGTCCGAGAGTTTCCACCAGGCTCCGGTTGATTTGGCGGCGGGCCTGTTTTAATTGATTGTGCTGGAGCAGGCGGAGAAGACCGCTCAAAAGGTCAGACAAGCGCCGGTGTTCGGCTTCGCCGAACTGAAACCCCTCCAGTGTTTGGAGAGTAAAGACATCCACGGCGATTTTCCGCTTGAGGCCGGCCGGCGGCAGGCGAGGGGCCTGGCGGGGGCCAAGGGCGTGCAGGGGGCGCCTGGACAGGTCGGCCTGCGAACGCGGCCGATCCGAGGAGGTAAAAATCAAGGCTTCACGAATATCCAAGCCGAAGGACGACAGGACCCCGCAGATCACCGCAAATTCCGAAAAATAATCGAACGCCACCACGGTCAGCCGGGCTCGATGATCAGGAAGCGCCGTGAGAGCGGTGGCGCAGGGGCGGTCCAAGGTTAGTCCATGGGCCATGGTCAAATGGTCCGTAATGACCGACGAAGAAAACCCGGCAAAATATTCCGGATCCATGCCCATGATAAAATCATCGATCAACGATCGGGGAAGTTCGGGGCACTGGGCATAATACGTGGAGGGATCGTGTGCGTTGGTCATGATGAAGAGTATACTGTAAGCCGTGCCGATTGTAAGGTCCCGCAGGGTTCCGTATAATTTTCACCGTATGGCCGATCCCACCCGAAAGCTTCATTCCCCACGTTTGTCCCGCAAAACGGAATTCCCGGATGCCACTCCGCTCCTGTTGGCCACCGGACTCGAGGAAATCGAAGTCCGCCGGTTGCTCGAGGCCTATGATTTCAAGGATTGGAAACGGGCTGACCGCAATCTTCAAGCCATGGCGGGGGAGCCGGTTGAACGGAAAGCCCTGGCCGGAATTGTGAACAGATTGTTGGCGGCCGCCTCGGCTTCCGCCGATCCCGATCAGGCCTTAAACGAATGGGAACGGTTTACCGGTTCGGGTATCCATCGCCTACAGCTCTACCAATTCCTGGGAGCCGCCCCCCATGTGGTCACCGTCCTCAGCACGGTTTTCGGTCACAGTCCGGCCATGGCCCAAACATTTCATCGCGACCCGCTGTTGGTGTACTGGATTGAAGACGACCGTGTCCTCCTGCGCCGTCAGACCCGCCAGTCTTTACATGACCAATGCCGGAGGGCATTGGAGGCGGTCAGAACGACCGAAGCGAAATACGAAGCGTTGCGACGGTTCAAACGCCGGGAAATGCTCCGGATCGGCATCCGGGACTTTTTGGGTGAAGCGAGTGTGGAAGAGACCTATCAGATCTTATCGGAATTATCCGCGGTGGTGATACAGGCGGCGTATGAACTGGTGAACGAGGATCTGAAAAACAAATACGGCGATTTCGGCTATTCCGACCGCTCCCCGCCGAGCACCGTCGGGTTTTGCGTCCTCGGCATGGGAAAGTTGGGCGGATGGGAACTCAACTACAGCTCTGATGTGGATTTGGTCTATGTCTATCAGACCCCGCCGAAAGAACCGCAAGGCCGGATGGGTGCCTCCGGAATCGGGTTCAAGGAATATTTCGATATGTTGGGCCGGGAATTGACCAAAGTGTTAAGCGCAACGACTTCCGAGGGCGCCTTGTTCCGCGTGGATCTGCGCCTGCGTCCGGAGGGGAGTGTTGGAGCCCTGGCGTGTTCGGTCGAGGATGCTCTCCACTATTATGGGACCCGGGGCCGCACCTGGGAGCGTCTGGCTTTTCTCAAGGCCAAACCCATCGCGGGCAACCTCCAGGTCGGACAAACCCTGCTCAAGCGCCTGCGTCCGTTTGTTCTCGGCCCGCTGGACCAGGCCGATGAAATCATGGCGTCGATCCGCACGTTGCGGGCGCAAATTCTCTCCAAAATCGGCAGGCGCCACGAATTGGAGCGCCATGTCAAATTGGGCATCGGCGGCATTCGTGAAGTCGAATTCATCGTGCAGGGGTTGCAACTGCGTTGGGGCCATCACCATCCACGGATCATGAACCGGCAAACACTCAAAGGATTGGCCCGGCTGGTGCGGGTCGGCCTGATGAACAGTCACGACGCGGGGCATTTAAGAAGTGCCTACCGGTTCCTGCGGGACCTTGAACATAAAATCCAAATGGTTCACGAATTACAAACCCATCTGCTGCCGGCCAAAGTCGAAGAGATCGCCAAATGCGCCATCCGCATGGGACGGGGAAAGAACGGATCGGCGGCTCAAATCGCCGAAGCCTTTATGAATGAATATCGGTTGCATACCACTCGGGTGCATACGCTCTATCAACGCATCATCGGCAAGCCGGCCTAGGAGCGTGTCCGACATTGCAGCATTTTACTGCGGCGAACGATCCGTGGCCCGGTGCGTCGTTCTCGGCCCGAAAAAATCCTCAATGTATTCCAGCGAATACACTTCCGGTTTTTCCGGCCCTGCGGCCTCGCACCGAACCCCGGCTCCTTCGCCTCGTCACGAACGGCAATGCCG
>JBDIVP010000332.1:0-3698 GCA_039794325.1 Candidatus Inrsubterrania sp. | reverse complement strand
TTTCTTCGTTGCCATCCGCCAATCATGCCAGATTTTGCTCTTGCCTGAAATGCCATATCCCCTTGCCCTGCTTGCCTTTCCCGATCTCTAAGGCTAATTTTTACCCACACGATTTGGAGAAGAGCCACTTTATAAAAAACCGGATACGGGTCAATGACAAGAATTCGGTAACCAAGGGCACTTAGCTTGGGCGCTTGGGGAAGACGGCCGACGAATGGATGCGCTGTAAGGGTCTGCAATCGAATCTCAATACGATCAAGTGTCTCAACGGCGGCCCCTGGATTTTCTGCAGCAAGATACGATACCAATTCCACCAAATCCTGTTCGGCCACCTCGAGCAAGCGAACCCGGTACTTATTGGAAGGCACGAATACGCTTCCTCAGGTCCGCCATCACACGATCAAGCGGACGACCCCGATGACCGGCAGCCACTTGAGCCTCTGCCACTGCCAACTTTTCATAAAGCTCCAACTTCCGTTCCATTTCTCCGAATTTGGCCAGAGACATCAGCACCATGTCCCCCTCGCCATTCTTGGTGATAAACACAGGCTCATGGCTCTTATGGACCAGATCGGAAATCTGATTCGTCTTGTTTCTCAAATCCGAGATTGGCTTGATAATAGGCACGATGCTCCTCCCTCCAGATATATCAATAAAAGGACAATTTCATGATAACTAAGAAAAGGTTGGAACGGCACTCGCCGGCGGGCAAGCATTTCCCGGAATTAATTTCCCATGTAACCTTCGTGAGATACCCCACAAACAACATCACCTTTCCCCACTCTTCCTGCCCTTCTCCAGCCCTTTTCCTGAAGCAGAAAAAATCATTGACATCGCAGGGAGGTGTGTCTACATTTTGTTCCCAATCCTATACCCTTTCATGCCCGTGAGTTGCCCTCTATTCAATGAATTCACCGATGCAACCGGAGCAGCTTGAATTTTATGTACTCCGCCAGGTTAATGGGGGTAGGCCTTTTATGGGAAATGCGGATTGACGTCTATGCTCTCCGGCAATCGCATCCACACAATCAAGTCCGTCAAAAGACGGACTCCCCACAATCTCACAAGCAACCCGTAAAGCCGGGCCAATTATAATGGCATTATCAAATATCAAGTCACGAAAAGCCATCCTTTCCGCAATTAACGAGTACAATAAACTTGGCCGGGATGTCTTTTTAAACAAGTATGGTTTTCGGCCTGCCCGCCTCTATTTTCTAGCGTATGATGGGAAACTATACGACGCCAAAGCCATTATCGGTGTGGCGCATCGCTACGAGTTTCCACAAAAAGGACCGCTCAAACCAGCTGAATTCAGTGGCAGTGAGGGTACAGTCAAGCAAAAGCTAGAAGAGCTGGGGTTCAAAGTTCGAGGACCAAGACCGGGGTGCAGACCTGTGAGGCCAGTCAGAAATCTTCGATTTAGGGAGGCAGCAAATGCCCTTCAAGCACAGACTGTTCCATTGGAAGAAGCCCTGAAAGAATGTCGCAAGACGGCTCGACGTGGGTATCAGATTGCGAAGGAAAGCCTCCAAGAATCAGCCAAGGCGATCGATAAGGCAAGAATGGATCTTTCTCAGTGCTTACAGGCAATAAAGGAGAACCACATCCGAACTTCCGGGATCATTCCCCAGCTCAAAAAGCAGCTGTCAGAAGTCGTAACCGAATTAGATAAACTTAAACGAGCTTCGGCCTCGGAACTTAAAGAGCGTCGTCAACGCCTCGACAATTTCTCAATCACGCTGTTCGGCCGGACTATGGCGGGAAAGTCGACCTTGATGGAGATTCTGACGCGAGGTGACGGTCAATCGATCGGAAAAGGCGGACAACGCACGACTCGAGACATTCGCAGATACGCCTGGAACGGACTTGAAATCACTGACGTACCCGGAACAGCAGCCTTCGAAGGCGAAATAGACACAGAATTTGCGTTTAAGGCTGCTTCTCAAGCCGACCTTGTGCTCTTCTTGATTACAGACGACGCACCTCAAACCGTGGAGGCTGAGTGTTTGGCCAGGGTCCTCCGACTAGGCAAGCCCGTTCTCGGAATCTGCAACGTCAAAGTGGCTATCGAAGATGAAGACGATCTCCGGCTTTTCCTGCGGAAACCGGAGAAATATTTTGATCAGACACGTCTCGAACAGCTTTTCAACCAGTTCCACGCGTTGGCCGACCAACATGTGCCAGGAGCACGCATGCCGTTCATGGTCACACACCTCCGAGCCCGGTTCCTTGCTCAACAATTACAATTTGCTGCGTACCGGGAACAGCTCCTCGCCGCCAGCCGCTTCGAGGGGGTGGAATCCCAAATCGTACGAGAAGTGGTGGAACGAGGAACCTTCTTACGCGTCAAGAGCTTCATCGACGGGATCGTTGTTCCAATGATGGATGTTACGGATCGGCTCCTCGAATTCAACAGACAAAACTCAAAAATTTGGCAGGATCTATTCGACAAGCGCCGTCAACTCGAGAATTGGCGACAGGAGTTTGGGATTAAGGGGCAGGCCCTCATTAATTCAGATGTTTCAACGATATTTAACCGCTTGCGCAAGGAGGTTGATCCATTCTCGGAAGATTACGTTGGGAAGTGTACTGCGGGGGCATGGTGGGAATATCGTGTGAAATCCACGGGGATAAATTCCGAACTTGAGGCCCTGGCAAAAAATTTGCTTCATGAATACCAAAGGGAACTAAGCAGACTCGCGCGTGAGCTAAAACCTGAGCCACCCTTCAACGCTACTTTTTCTGGTACTAGCCACATCAAGACGGACAAAATTAATGATAGTAAAAAGATGTTGGTCTGGGGCACAAAGATTATCGCCACCGGGTTGGGAATGGCCGCCATGGTCCTTCCTCCACTTAAGATGCCCTTGGGTCTCGCAGCGACAGCAACCGAATTTGGCGGACGCTTGGCTTCAGCTCGTATGGAAAGTGGAGAAGAAAAACGGAATCGAGCCAGAAAAAACCTCACTGATCTACTCTTGCAAAACATCGCCAAAATGGAGCAGGAAGTTCGCCAGCAACTCAGTGATTGGTTTACCCAGAAACTGCTCGGCGGGGCGACCAACGTTCTCCTTACTGACTTGGCCACTGTTATTGAGTGCTTATCCCAATTTGCCAATGCACAGCGCTTCCTGGCTTGGAGTTTAAATGCTCAGCAGAAAGCCCTTCATCGTGGACTGGTGTCAAAGGCACTGACTCAGCTCAAGGCTCAAAATCTAAAGAATTCCATTCTGGACGTGGCACGGGTGCCCGGTCAGGCTACCATGCTTCTCATCGCACCTCGGACCATGTTTCCAGGCCGAACTCGGAACGGTCTCGAACGGTTGTTGGGCGAAGAGATCCTATTCGTAACCCAAACCAAAGACCAGCTCTCAATCCTCGCCCAGGCCCTTGGTCCAAACTGCGACAGAAATACAATCAACATTGAAATAGGGAATCGCGTTGCACGGTTACCTATAGATGCTCTCGGACCTTCCATAAAAACACGTATCCAATTAGCACAACAACTGACAGGGCTTCACATGATACGAAAGGAAACCTAAGATGGATCCTACCAAACTTGAAATGTTTGAGTGGGCGGCTGCCGGCAACGACCTGCTGGAACGCGCACGAACCCTTCTCAAATCCGCTCTGAATGAAAAGGTACGCTGCCTTGCCGAAAGGATTCCGGCAACGGTCCTCTCACCTGACACTCCAAT
>JBDIVP010000331.1:0-3708 GCA_039794325.1 Candidatus Inrsubterrania sp. | reverse complement strand
GTGAGAGGGAAAAATAGTGACTCCGTTTGTGATCTACACCGGTACCCACCGGATGTCATTCCGTCGAGAAGGCTCGGATAGAGGAAACCCATCTTCCTGACCCATGAAGATTCCGAAGCAAGCATTATGGTGGGCGACGTTTGGCAGGAGAGGGTAGGTTGGATTGTCTTGGATGCGGACACAGGCGGTTGATGGAGCAGTTCGGGCAATCGGGCTTCCGTGCCAAACAGACGGCTCGCCCGTGCGCTTGGAGGAGATGGCAAAACCGGACCTTCCAGTCATCGGGAACCAGCGGGTTGAGGTCTGCCTCGATCTTATCGGGATCTGTCTCAGCACTGAGGCCAAGCCGCAGGGCAAGTCGCTTCACGTGAGTGTCCACACCGATCCCCGGAATTCCATATGCATTGCCGAGTAGGATATTGGCCGTTTTGCGGCCAACTCCTGGGAGTCGGACAAGTTCCTGGAGGGTGTCGGGAACATGTCCTTCAAATCTGCTCACCAAGGCTCGGCAGCACTCCTGGATGGCCTTGGCCTTGTTTCGATAGAAGCCGGAACTTTTAATGGCTTCCTCCAGCGTCGCGCGTGGCAGGTCGGCCCAATCCTGAGCTGTTCGATATTTTTGAAACAGGTTCGGGGTAATTTGATTAATACGTTCGTCCGTGCACTGAGCAGCCAAAATGAGGGCGATCAACAATTCGAGAGGGGTGTGAAAGTTCAGTGCCAGTTTGGTGTCCGGATAGATCTTGTCCAGAATGGCCAGGATATGGTCTACCCGGTGACGTTTTTGCGGGATTGATTCATGAGCGGTCGAATCCGGCGTCATGGCCTTCATGCCCCCACCTCTCCTGCTAACCCTTCACGGTTCAAGTTGTGGAAAACGACTTGGTCGTAACCTCACGTTCTTCCCGAGCCCATTGTAAAGGAAAGAGGTATCCGAGATCATGGGGTGAACCCTTGAATCCGCTCATTTTTTTGTGCCGGGTTTAGGGGCCAAGGGCTTATGCGTGATTTCAAGTAAATAAAAAAGACTCCCGACCCCTTTATGAACCCATGTAAATTTTACATGGCTCCATGTAGAATTTTCCCTTCTGCATAAAGGCTCCATTCGGGTTTTCGAACATTTCGTCATGGGCGTATCTAAAGTTCCGTCATTTCAACCTTTTATCGAGGTTCACTTGCAACACCGTCAACAGGATTCTTGCGGTACCGAGTTTGCTTATGTCCAACATATAACATTTCCGTACCATGGTCTTCAGGGTAGCAAAATATTGAGAAAGGAATGTTATGAAAAAGATACAAGGCATTGGACAGCTTGAGGCCCGTTTTCCTGTAGGAGACCGGGCGAGGGACCAAGGTTATGCACTCAACCCCTTGAAGTCAAAAACGCCCGAACAAGTATTCACAGAAATTTATAAAAGTAACTTCTGGGGTGGACAGGATTCGGTGTCGGGGACAGGTTCGGATATCATCCAGACCAGAACGATTCGAAAAGAATTTACTTCCGTGTGCCGGGAATACCGTATTGCAAGCATATTGGACATACCCTGCGGCGATTTTCATTGGATGCAGCACTTTGACTTCGGCCACATCGATTACACAGGGGCGGATATTGTGAAAGAGGTCATCCAGCGCAATGCCGAGAAGAATGGGAAAAACGGTGTACGGTTCATGAATTTGAATCTCCTCACAGACCAATTGCCGACAGTTGATTTAATCTTTTGCCGGGATTGCCTCGTGCATTTTTCGTTTGAAGACATTTTCCGGTCGTTGGCCAATGTTTGCGAGAGCCGGTCCAAATTTATGCTCACCACAACATTTACGGGCCACCGGGACAACCATGACATTGCGACAGGGGAGTGGCGCACCCTCAACTTGGAACGGGCCCCTTTTGGATTTCCTCCGCCGCTTAACGTGATCAACGAAGGATGTACGGAAGCTGATGGGATTTTTTCGGACAAATCATTGGGGTTGTGGCGATTAACTGATATACGCCAAGCACTATTGAGTCGGGAGGCATTACTTTCTACCCCATCAAGATATATTTTGTGCGCTGACTCACATGGGTCAAGTTTGCCAATAAGCCTGCTACGTTATGCGAGGTCGTAGATTCTTGCTTGAGCGAACTTCACACGATTGCCCCGATTTCATGTATGAAGGCAAAAAGGTGCCCCTTTTTCGAGATACGGTTTCTTCCGCTTAGGATGTGTCTCCGCCTGATACCACCCGACAATGGCCATTACACCCGTAAGGCTCTGGTCATGAGATAGTCCTGGTGGATGGCATTGTCCTCGAAGTACTGGGCGGCGAGTGCCTCCAAATCCTTTCTGAAGGATTCCAGCCGAGCCGGTTCATTCCGTAAGGTCTGCACGAGGCGCATCACGGGACCGGCATGGCGTTCGTAAAACCGTCGTACATGTGGCGGCCCAAGTGTGGGAAACACCATTCGGCCGGTATGGAAATGAAGGTTCCGAACCTGTTCCCCCAACCGCTGGCGTACGATTTCAGGGTTTCCCCACTGCGATGGCGGCGGCACCTCCAAGGGCGGCGGGGGAAGGTAGCTGGACACCAACGCAAACATTCTCCCAATGAATAGGTCAGGCGGCCATGTGGAAAACGCGATCCGTCCACCGGGTTTTAAGACCCGAAGCATTTCGCGGATGGCCACCAACGGTCTGGGGGCGAACATATGGCCGTACTGACTCACCACCACATCGAAGCTGGCATCGGGAAACTGTAGGACTTCGGCGTCCCCTTCAACCCACGTGACGTGGACGCCCATGGTGTTCCCGTGGTCTCGGGCCTGCTCCAGGAGTTCCGGAGTCAGATCAAGCCCGGTGACCTCGGCTCCCCGTCGGGCTGCAGTAATGGCGACCACTCCCGTGCCGCAGGCTACATCCAGGACGCGTTCTCCGGCTTGGATGCCCGCGAACCGGACAAGGTGGGCGGCCGTTCCGATCGTAAGCATCTCGAAGGGGGTAAAGGACGCCCAGATTTGCTTTTGGGTTTCTTTGAATTGTTGTAAGGCTTCCATGGTCAGGTTCCCGGATTGATAATGGCTGATTGTAGCAAATTTATCTTTCAGAGTGATTGGTCCTGGTGCGTGAACCGGGGAAGTTGTGCTACCCTTACCCATTCGAGGCGTCCCTTCAGGAAACCTCCTGAAGTTTGTCTCACGCTTCATTCCATTATAATTTCCTCCCCCTTCAGTCGGTTCACCAAATATTGTGCTCAATACAAAAGGAGTGCGTCCATGCGTGTATTCCTGATCCACGTCCGAGATCCGCAGTTTTATGCCCTGCCTACCGGGACCCCCGACATCAATGGCAAAAAACGCATCATGGGCTTCCCGCCGATCGGTATTATGTCGCTGTCTTCGGTAGTGAAGCAGGCCGGGCATGAATGTGTGATGTTCGATCAGGCCAATCCGGCTACGCCGAACGAAGTCATCGTTGAGGAAATCCAAAGGCAACAACCGGATTTGGTCGGCCTCAGTTTTTTAAGCACCACCAGCTATCCCTTCGCCAAGATTCTGGCCCGCCAAATTCGTGCCGCGAATGATAAGGTGAAAGTGGCTTTCGGCGGGGTCTTTGCCACTTTGAATGCCCAGTTGGTCAAGTTGCAATGTCCGGAGGTGGACTTTGTATGCCGGGGCGATGGCGAGCAATTTTTACTGGATCTACTTGAGCGGCTGGATGATCCAGGGACGGT
>JBDIVP010000330.1:0-3718 GCA_039794325.1 Candidatus Inrsubterrania sp. | reverse complement strand
AGACCGACACCGAAGGGCGTTGCTGGGACATTCAAGGACACTGGAAAGGCCTGCCGGGGTTTTTCGCCGCAGGCGAAACAGCCTGTGTCAGTCTCCACGGCGGCAACCGGCTTGGCGCCAACTCTCTCCTGGATACGGTGGTCTTCGGCCGGCGAGCCGGCTCCTGTGCGGCGGAATATGCCAAAACCATTCCCACCCCACGCATTCCCGATAGTGCGATGGAGGCCGACCGGCAGCTCGTCGCCGACATCCTGGCACGTGAGGGCCAGGGCGAGCGGGCGGCCGCCCTGCGGTTGGAAATGGGAGTCACCATGAACCGGTATGTCTCCGTCTTCCGTGAGGAGGAAGGCCTGGAAACCGCCCGCCGGACCATTCAACAGCTCAAAGCCAGATGGCCCGGCCTCACCGTTCAGGATAAGGGCCATATGTTCAATACGGGCGTGATCGCGGTGCTGGAATTGGGCTTTATGCTGGACTGCGCCGAAACTATTATCGCCGGAGCCCTCAACCGGACGGAAAGCCGTGGCGCTCATTTCCGGACGGATTACCTTGACCGTGAGGACGAGGAATGGCTGAAACATATACTGCTGTATCATCAACCGGAAGGGGAACCCCGGATCGACTATCTGCCGGTCCGCATGACCCAGTGGCAACCACAGGTTCGTGTGTACTAACCAGCCCCCCGCTGAACCACGTCAACCGGTCTTCCCCGGACAAGGAGGCGCATGTCATTAGCAGGAAAAGTGGCCATCATTACGGGCGCGTCCCGAGGTATTGGACAAGGCATTGCAGAGCGGTTGGCAAAAGGCGGAGCATCCGTCATCGTCAATTACGCCGGCAGCCATGACAAAGCCCAATCGGTTGTCCGCACCATTGAAACCGGCGGTGGACGGGCCCACGCCATTCAGGCCGATGTCAGCAAAGTCGCCGAAATCAGGCGATTATTTCAAGAAACCCTTACCCTGTTCGGCCGGGTGGATATTGTGGTGGCCAATGCCGGCATGTTCAATCAAACTCTATTGATGGACACCACCGAGGCCGAATTTGATGCCCTCTTTTCCCTGAACGCCAAGGGGACCTTCTTTATCCTTCAAGAGGCCGCCCGCCATCTTCAGGACGGTGGACGAATTGTCTATATCTCTTCGAGCGCCACCGCCGTCAGCTATCCCGGCGGCGCCGTCTATAAGGGTAGCAAGGCTGCCGGAGAACAATTTACGGCAACTCTGGCCAAGGAATTGGGGCCACGGGGCATCACCGTCAACACGGTTTCACCGGGATTCACCGACACCGACATGCTCCCGGCGGATGAAACCTTCCGGACCAAAGGTATGGAGATGTCCCCGCTGGGACGGTTGGGACAACCCGCCGACATCGCCGATGTAGTCCGGTTTCTGGTGAGCGAGGAAGGCGGATGGATCACCGGCAATAATATCCAGGCCGGTGGTGGTATCATTTAAGGAAAGGGAGCATCCGTGGCGGGGAAACCTGAAATGCATACCACCCTACGAGTTCGACGATTCAATCCGGAAATCCCGAATCCTGCACCCTATTTTCAGGAGTACACCGTCGAAACGGATCCTTCCGAAACCGTGCTGGACGGCCTGATAAAAATCCGGGAAACCCTCGACGATTCCTTGACCCTTCGCTGCTCCTGCCGGGGGGCCATCTGTGGATCCTGCGGCATGCGCATCAATGGACATGCGGCGCTGGCTTGCAAAACCAAAATGACTTCCGTGGCCCCCGCCGGGGGCCTGATCGAAGTAGAGCCCATGCACAACATGCCGGTGATCAAGGACCTGGTGACGGACATGACCCCTTTCTGGTCAAAGATTCGCCAGATTCAGCCATGGCTCCAACCGCAAGGGCCGCCCCCGCAAACCGAATACACTGCTTCCCCTGAATCCATGACGCATCTTTCCGGGGTCATGAGCTGTATCATGTGCGGGGTGTGCGTCTCGGACTGCACCGTCCTGGAGGTGGACCCGAAATTTGTCGGACCCGCAGCCCTGGCGAAGGCTTACCGGTTTGTCGCCGACCCGCGGGATGCCGCCGGCACGCCCCGCCTCCACGCTTTGAATCAAGAAGGTGGTATGTGGGATTGTACCCGTTGTATGGAATGCATCCAGGTCTGTCCCAAGGGGGTGGCCCCCATGGACCGGATCATGGCCCTTCGTGCCAAAGGCATGGCCGAAAAAGTCCCCTCCACCTGCGGCTCGCGCCATGCCGAGGTCTTTACGGACATCATCAAACACAAAGGCATTCTGGACGAACCCATGCTGGCGGTGCGCACGTTCGGACTCAAAGAGTTCGGCCGCATCCTGGGTATGGTTCCCATGGCGATACGCTCAGCCCTAAAGGGGAAAGTCCCCCCCTCGGGCCCCCTCCACCGGCCGATCCGCGGGATCGGTCAAATTCAACGTTTATTCAAACGCGTGAGGACCAAACCGTGAAATATGCCTTTTTCCCCGGCTGTGTCTCGAAAGGCGCCTGCCCGGAACTGTATCAGTCCGTCATGCAGGTCTATCCGAAACTGGGCATTAACCTGGAGGAACTGCACACCGCCTCTTGTACCGGCGCCGGCGTGTTGCAGGAAAAAGATCCCAAACTCGGAGACGTGCTGAATGCCCGCACGTTTGCCCTGGCCGAACAGCACAACCTCCCCATCATGACGATTTGCAGTACCTGCCAGGGAGTGATGAGTCAAGCCAATCACCGGCTCACCACCCGACCGGCCTATCTTGAGGACATTAACCGCATCCTGGGAGAAGAAGGCTTGACGTATCGCGGCACCACGACGGTCAAACATTTCCTGTGGATTTTATTGGAAGACATCGGCGAGGAAACCTTGCGGCGGCATATCACGCAGCCCCTCACCGGCCTGAAAGCCGCCCCTTTTTACGGATGTTACATTCAACGCCCGACGGAGGCACTGGGATTCGACCACCACTCCGACCGTGGGCGTTCACTGGAACGGATCATTGAACTGTTGGGCGCGCAGGTGGTCGATTTTCCGGGAAAAACCCGCTGCTGTGGATTTCCCATCCTCACCATTAACGAAAAAAACTCCCTGACCATGGTAGCCACTCATACTCATGACGCCAAGTCGCATGGGGCGGATATCATGGTGACGCCCTGCCCCCTGTGTCATCTGAATCTGGACGGCATGCAAGCCAAGGCGGGCGGACAAGCACGAACGGCCATCGACCTGCCCATTTTTCATCTCCCCCAGCTCCTGGGGCTGGCCATGGGCTTGCCGGCTCGAAGCCTGGGCTTGAAACGCCATCTGGTGGATTCCAGTTCGGCCCTGGCCAAAATCGGCGTCAATGCCTTACCCTGACCTCATTCCTCCGGAATCCCACAGCTCCCCATCACACCTCTCCATCCACACTCAGAGCATCGGCTTACATGGTGATTCGCTGGATCATATCTTCAAGAAGATTGAGTAGACATCACCCCGGTCATTCCTTATACAATAGAATTTTCGGGAAAAACGTCGGAAAACCTCTGCGTCCTGACCACTTGAGCGTCAACCATGCCAACTTCCACCGAACGCCTGAACCTTTCCATCACCACCACGGCGGGAGAATTACACGCCCAATTGGACGTTCCTCACGGATTCGTTCCCATTACGGCAATTGTCCCGGTCGTCCGAAGCCTGGGAGAACAAGCCCAACACTTGGAAGAAACCAATATGCGTCAGGCGGGTCATACCATTTCC
>JBDIVP010000329.1:0-3734 GCA_039794325.1 Candidatus Inrsubterrania sp. | reverse complement strand
CGGCCCAATTTGACATACACCCACCCCAAGGTATCCAGAAAATACGGATTGGCCTCACCTCCGGTCATTAACCCCTCGCTCAATTGAAGAGCTCGCTTCAAGTCTTTGGGACTTCCCTTCTGGTCGGTCAACAAAGAAGCCAGGTTATTCGCCGCGATACCGGCACGCGGGTTGGCGGCCAACACCGACTCATAAATTTGAATGGCCCCATCCACATCCCCGGTTCGTTCCAGAAGGGAAGCCAGGAGAATCCCCAATTCTGCGGATTGGGAGTTTGCCGCCAATCCGTCCTTCAGCCAGGCCAGCACCTCGGGGATGTTTCCCTCCTTCAACATCAACGATGCTTGATCGAGCCACGGCAACGGCCAATCCGGCTTGAGGGCAGTGGCAGCCCGAAAGGCTTCTTGCGCCTCCTGAGTCCGCCCACTTAACACCAGAACTTCGCCCAACAGTCCGTGAGCATACGGATCCTCAGGACGGTCGGCCAAAACCTGGCTCAGTCGGGCCTGGGCCCGATCGAACTGCCGTTGTTTGGTGACCACTTGAACCCATCCAAACAGCGGGGCCGGATCCTGGGGCCGGATGCCCGCCGCGGCCTCAAAAGCCTCCTCGGCCTTTTGCCACTGCTGCTGCGCCAGGAAGGTCTGCCCTTCCATAAGGCGAAGGCGGAATTCATCCTCACCGGCTTTCTTCATTTTCTCCAGCGTGGGACCGACCTCGGCCCACTGCCGATTCGACACCTGCAAACTCAGCAACATGCCGAGGGCCGACAAATCTTCCGGGCGCTGAGCCAGGACTTGCCCCAGACGCTCTTCGGCTTTTTGGAATCGTCCCTGGCCGGCATCTAGCGCGGCCAACATCCTCTGCGCTTCCAGCAAGGCAGGATTGGTTTGAATGGCCCGCTCAAGACTATCCTTCGCCAGATGAGATTCTCCAAGCATCATATAGGCTTGCGCCAGCAATACCTGAACGTCCGCGGCCTGAGGTTGATCCTTCATCACCGTGCGAAACGCTTCGACCGCGGTCCTGCCGTCCTGCCCGGACAGGGCCAGCTTCCCTTTCATCAGCAGGCCTTCCACGTCCCGCGGATTTTTTTCCAATACCGTGGCCACGCGTTGTTCCGCCAAGGCCACTTGTCCCTGGGAAAAATCCAGCCCTGCCAGTTTGATATTGGCTTGGAGGCCGGGAGGATCGTCACCATATTCGGATACCAGCCGCTCATAAATTTCCCTGGCACGATCCGATCGGTTTTGCCGCTCAAGCAACTCGCCCAACAAGAACGCGAATTGCGTATTTCGGGGTAAGGCCTGTTGCGCACGAATCAAGGTGCGTTCAGCCAAATCAAGGTCCTTACGGCCTGCATAAAATTCCGCCAATGCCCGCCATCGAACAGGATCTTCGGTTTGGGCGGCAATGCCTTCCTCTAAAATCCCGACGGCCTTTTGCGGTTGCTCCATTTGCATATATAAGGAAGCCAGGCGGGTATGATGAGCGAAATGATAAGGTTCCAGTTCATGCGCCCGGATGAATGCCGTTTCAGCTCCCTCCCAATCCTTCTTCCGGGACAATACCGCTCCCAGGCCGATCAGAATTTCAACATTGTCGGGGAATCGCTGTACCGCGGGTCGAAGCAACTCGATGGCCTGATCCAAATCATTCCTGGCGGTATACAGAGTCGCCAACACCAACACCGCATCCGGATCCTTCTTGTCGTCACGGACAATTCCCTCCATCGTTCTGATGGCGTCGGGCAACTCACCTTGAACGGCGCCCTTGGCCGCCAGCAGGGTTCGCGCACCCGAATCATTGGGGTAATGCGTCAGGATGGTTCGAGTCACCTCATCCACCTTCTCCCAGGCCCTGCCTTCCAGATAAAACCGGCCGAGTTTCAACAAGGCTTCGCGATGAGCAGGCTCCAACTCCACGACGCGCAGGTAATGCTCGAAAGCCGTCCGCCAATTTTGTTCATATTCTTCGACTTGGGCGAAAAGAAAATATCCCCTGGCATCCTTGGGATCAATCTTTAACACATTGCGCAGGGCCACCCGGGCTTTCGGATAATTCCCTTCCCCGATATACGCCTGGGCCCGCTCCAAATATTCCGCTTTTCGCTCTTCCGGGCCTCCGCACCCGACAAGGATGAGGAACAACCCGGCGATGATCATTCCCACTTTCATACTAGACCTCCCTTTCCGGTTTTTGTCTCCCCACTCATAGGCCGTTTACCAGCTCCCCCAGGCCGACAGACCGACCAGGCCAAAAAGGACCACCAACATCTGCTGAAAGAATCCGACCCGTTCCGGACGAAGGGTCAACACCAATTCAAAGGCAAAAAAGACCAGAATCATCTTGGCCATAAACAAACCGAAATGCAGCTCGGCGATTGTCCAACCGCTCATGAAGGGAAGCGCCACCCCGGCGACCACCACCAGATAATCCAACGTGGTCAATTGGAACCCCCGGCCGCGATAAAAACCGATGGTCCATACCACAAACAGGGCCAACAGCAGGAAAAATCCGTTCAGCAAGAATGACCAAAACGCCGAATGGTCAGGTGTGGAAAATTCAATGAGATACAACATCAACATGGCGCCTGTGTAGAGTCCGATCCGGACCATGAACAGGGAATACCGTTCGGCCACCATTTTCCCGGCAACTAGAAAGATCCCGAGTAGAATGGCCAAAATCCCGCAGTCCGCCGGTACGGTGTCGGGAATGAGCAGGCCTAATAGGAAAAAAGCCGGAATCATGCCATCCAACCCCGGCAACAGCCATCGGGACCACCCTGTCGCCTTAGCAGCCTCGACGGGCATAACAATTGTGGGATGAGTCTGCCCAAACCGTTTCAGGTGGTGCAGCAGGGACAAACTGCGCCCATACCCTCGCAAAAAGAACCATAAGATGACGGTTGAACTCAGCACATAACTCGCGAAGCCGATCCACTCGGGATACCAGCGCAGCAAAAGGGCGCTTCCCACCAACAAGCCCTGGAGCCCATAAATAAGGATCACGGCCTGATCCTGCGCCAATCCTTGTGCGATGAGCTGATGATGAAGATGGTTCCGATCAGCCTTGAACGGAGAGGAACCATTCCATATCCGGCGAACCATCACCTGCAGGGTGTCCAGAATGGGCAATCCCAAAATCAGCAACCCGATGCCCAGGGAATAGCCGCCCCTGGCAGGATCAAACAACATCAGTGCCGTCACACCTAATGAAAATCCGATGAATTGACTGCCCCCGTCCCCCATGAACACCCGGGCGGGAAAGGTGTTGAATCGCAGGAAACCCAGGACTCCACCGGCCATGGCCACAAGCACCACCAGCAAGGCGGGATCCAGCGATTCATGAGCAAGATAAATCATGCCCCCCAGACTTAACAGAGCCAATCCGCCTGCCAACCCGTCAAGCCCGTCGGACAAATTAAACGCATTGGTCACCCCGATCAGAAACAACAGGGTAACCGGCATGGATATCCAGGTCGGCCACTCCCCATCCAACTGAAAGGCCAGGAGGGAGAGTTGTCCGTTTGCAAACCACAACACCAGACCCGCAGCGAGAATTTGCCCTAAAAACTTGATTCGATAATCCAAATTGACACGGTCATCCCACACGCCGAAGAGGAGAATGGTGAATCCTCCCAACAAAAATCCCATAATCGTCCGGTCCTGGGGGGCTAGCAAAATAATGGCCAGAAACACCCCGACCCCAAAGCCCACCCCGCCGACTTTGGC
>JBDIVP010000328.1:0-3747 GCA_039794325.1 Candidatus Inrsubterrania sp. | reverse complement strand
AAGATCCGGTGCGGTCATGGAGCCTCCCATTCTGATCAGGTGAAAGAAAAAGATGACGGTGAACAGGTAAACAAAAAAAATGACCGTAACACGAAACCGGTCATTGGTTGCAATGTGGGGAATGGGAAGACGGTCTCATCGGGGTGAACATTCTCGCCGCTGCCGGTAAAGGTCACGGGAGCATTCTCAATCGCTGTTGCTCCAATTCCCTGATCCGGTCCAGGAGCGAGAGTGCCACCGATACCCCAGGCCAATTCAGACCCAAATCACGATGCAGTCGCAGGCCCTGCCCGAGCCGGTCGATGTCTTGCGGGGAAAAACACAGCGAGCCTTGATGTTCGGGGTCTTCATGCGGTTCGATGATTTCCCACTGCAGGCAGACCTCCAACAGGTCTTCTCCGATGCCCAAACGGGCGCACACCTCTTCGCGCCGAACCCAAGTTTCCGGGAAAAATTCGGCGGTAACCGGCTCTTCCATGGACGGCTGTTCTTCATTCATGACTGGCCTCTCGAAGCAATTGAGCACGGGGATCGGCGTGTTGGATTTTGGCCAATCCTTCGTACAACCGCCGTTCCTCATCGGAAATCGAAGAGGGCATGATGATGTTGAGAATGACCAGTTGATCGCCATGACCTCCGGTCCGGCGGGGAAGGCCCTTTCCCCGTAAACGCAATGGTTGTTGTGATTGACTGCCGGGAGGAATTTTCATCTTGACGGTGCCGGACAGTGTCGGCAATTGGACCTCGGTTCCCAGGACTGCCTCCCAGGGCCACAGAGGGAGCTGAACCACAATGTCCTCGCCCTGACATTGAAACACCGGATGCGGGGCCATATGGATGGATAAAAAAAGATCCCCCCTGGGTCCGCCTCCGCGGCCGGGAGCCCCTTTGCCTTTGACGCGGAGCCGTTCTCCATCCCGGACGCCGGCTGGAATTCGGACTTCGATAGGATGAAGGGTTCCCGAGGGATCGGGTAAATTTAAGGTCCGGCGTGTTCCTTGGTAGGCTTCCCGAAGCGTGATCGGGACCGTGGCTTCAAGGTCCGCTCCGGGCATGGCAAATCCTCGAAAGGACGTACCTCCTTGCCGCCGGGCGCCGCCGAACATTTCTTCGAAAATATGGCTGAAATTTTCTTCTCCAAAGCCGGTCCCGGAATATTGCTGCCATCCGCCGCCGGGCTGCTGAGCGCCGGCCTTTCGCCGAGCCTGTTCGTAGGCTTCGGCTTCCCGCCAATTCATGCCGTATTGATCGTACTTCTTGCGGTTATCTTCATCTCCCAGAACTTCGAAGGCCTCATTTAATTCTTTGAATTTGGCTTCCATCTCGGCTTTTTTGGCTCCGGGATGCAGGTCGGGATGGTATTGGCGGGCCAGCCGCCGGTAGGCTTTTTTGATGTCTTTGGCATCAGCGGTTTTGCTGACCCCTAGAATATCGTAATAGTCACGTGGGTTGGTGGCCATGAACCAAAATCCTTTGCAAAAGTTTACTCATAGCATATTTGACCGGAAGAGGACATAGGGAGAGATGCGGAGGCTCGCCCAACAGAGCAGGGGGCATCGAAGGCAGGTGCCGAAATGCACCATCCGCATTGAGTCCTCAGTTGAGGGTTACGGCTTGATCGGGGCTTGTTGATAACGGGCTTGTGCCCCTTGAGCATCACCGTATTCCGCGAAGCCGGCATGGTGGGGAGGAGCATGAAATTTCTGTGCACGTTGCTGATGCTTGATGGGGCAGAAAAAGGCTTCGGTATCGCCGGCCAGGCGGGCGGCATACTGCAGGAGACCGTTGGCATATCCGCAGTAGGTGCAGGTCAGTTTGACGATCCAGGGCAGGTACGCCAAACGGTGACGGTCAAGGCGAATATAGGTGCTTCGCCGGACCCGGGGAATGTGCAGGAGGGGAAACACCGTCCAATGATAGAGGGTAAGGCACAGGTCCAAAAAAGCCAGAGGGATCAGCATGCCGTACAAAACCGGCGAGGCGACAATGACTCTCCAGGTCAGGGGGCGGGCAATAGAGCCAATTGCAGGGTGTGAGGTTGGGTTGTGAGGTGAGGATAACTTTTTTGGGGAAGTCTGGATAAGCTTTGGCGGGGTATCCGAATGTTTCTTGGAGATTAATGGAGATGACATGAGCCCCTCCTTCCATGACGAGATCAAGGTTCAACCGACGAGCGTATCGACAGAACAAGACCCGTGCAATTTTAGGTCTTTTGTCCCTCCTTTCCAAGAGAGGTGTCCAAGAGAGGTGGATGTTGGTGCGGCCGGTTGGCCGGTGTGTCGGGAGAAGGTATGAAAAACCCCATAGGTGGATTGTAGTCCCGCCCGATTGAATCAAGCAATGGCACTGTAGGTTTATCGGCGATCTGCCGGAGGGTCACGCACAATCACATTCAGTAGAAGGGAAGGCTGTTTAGAATGATCGTCTGAGGTCGATCAAAAAGGCATTGATGCGCGCGAGATTTTCCTTATGAGTGGAGGAAGCGCGAAGCCGCTGGGCGGTCAGGGTTAACTGTTCCCCCAGGTCAATCACCTCCCCCGTCCGGTACGTCCCCTGTTTAATGGGCAGGAGGCGTTTACCCAATTCCGTCTCGGCGATGTGCACCGTGAAGGTGCCGGTTTCCAGGAGTTCACAGAGATTGTGTAGCACCCGCAGATAGGCTGCTGCATATTTTTCCGGGCGCCCGTCCTTTTTCTCGAGGAATTTTTGCCGTTGATTGTGGGCGTAGTTGAGGAAGGCGTCATAGACCTTCTCGGACGACCAGACATCAGGAAAAAGTGCCCGTAGGCGGTGCCCCCAGGCGTCCGCCTCTTCGACGGAGGCTAAAAATGTTTCCAAAATCAGGGGATGCCCCTGAGTGGCCAGGGTCAGGAAAGGCCCCACTTCCCATCCCGTTTCATCGGCCCGGCCTTTGGTCCATTGGCTCCCGGGCGGTTTATATCCCAACTTGAACATGTCTTCGGTGGGCTGGACAAAGACACGCCGATAGTCGCGATCGGAATTCCGGGTCGCCAAGCCGTGGGCATGGGAGCCGACAAGCACTTTCAGGATCGTATGGGAAGTGGTGGTCAATTCCGATTTCCTACGGCAAAATACCCATTGAAAGATAGCGTAGCAAATTTTGGCATGTAAACGTGAGGCTTTTTATTTAAATGTTCACCTGCTTCCTATCATGTCTGGTGCGGCTTTGGTGTATTTGATGACAGAGAAGTAGAACTCAGACCATGAATAGTGTGAGGATGGGATCATCCGAAGTTTTTGAAACGAAGGTTGGCCGGATTTGCGAATCAACAATATTTGTGGGATCCATTAATTGGCATAGGGAAAGGTGGGTAACGTGCACAAAACAACCAATATGAAAGTCGGACGACTGACGTGCTTTATCCTACTCCTTTTGGGGGGAGTCGGGGCCTATGGCTTTTGGGGGAAGGCGGGCGCCCAAGAGGCGCCCATCTTTTCTCATCATGACATCTTCCACCCGGTCGTGGCCGAACACGGCATGGTGGTCAGTCAGGAAAGTCAGGCGACCCGTGTGGGGGTGGACATTTTACAAGCCGGTGGCAATGCCATCGATGCCGCGGTGGGCGTGGGATTTGCCCTGGCTGTCACATTGCCTCAGGCCGGTAATCTGGGCGGGGGCGGCTTTATGCTGGTCTATAAAGCCGATACCCGGACTGTCATGGCGCTCGACTATCGCGAAGTTGCGCCGTCGGCGTCGACCCCGACCATGTTCCAGGACGAGGCAGG
>JBDIVP010000327.1:0-3783 GCA_039794325.1 Candidatus Inrsubterrania sp. | reverse complement strand
ATGAGGGCCCTCGCCGTAGGGGTCAGGTATCTTGCGTACCTTTGACCAATTCAAAGCGGGGGACAGCCGTTCCGGCCAGATCGACGGTTTCCGTAAACATGGCTCTGGGTCTGACCCACAGGCCGAATGAGCCATACAACGCACGGTAAACCACCATTTCTTCCTCCGTCTCCGAGTGCGTCGCAGTGCCAATGACCTGGTAATGCTTTCCTTTGTAATGGCGGTAAATTCCCGGTGTCATCCTACTTGTCCTTTGTTTGGCATGGATGATTGTTGAAGCGGATGGGCCTGGCGATACGCGTATAACGCAATGTGACCGGCGGTCGAGGCATTCAGCGGGATGCCGGTATGGACCTGAGGGATGGTCACTCGTTGTACAAACGGAAACGGGGGGACTCCGGTACCTTCCTCTCCAATGAGAAGTCGTATATTGCGGGGCCACTGGAACCGGGGCAAGTTCAAACCGTTCAGATCCAAGGCCGTAATCCATTTGGCATGCTCCAGTTGGCCAAGTTCCTTGACCGAGCATCCCCAGGACATGGTGAGAAAAAAGGCGGCTCCGCTGCAGCCACGAATCACCTTGGGGTGAAAGGGATGGACTGATTCGCGTAACAGAATGAAACGATCCACCCCGAACGCCAGACTCCCCCTGAGGAGCGCACCCACATTGCCCGGGTCGCCCAACGGGCAGAGCAGTTCCAAGCCATTCGGAGGAAGGGTCAAGTCATGGTGAACCAGGGGGGGGACGGTACAAATCAAAAGAGGTTCTTGGGTTCCAAACACATCCACGGCTTTAAACAACTCACCGGCCAGTCGGAATACCGGCGCTGAGACGTGTTGGGTCTCCAGGCGGCTGGTCGAAGCCGGAATCAGGATTTCATCCACCTTCCATCCGGCATGACGCAGCAGTTCGGCGCCGAGTCGTTTGCCTGAAACCAGACATTGTTGATGGCGTTTGATGCCCTCGGTTTCCAGGAGGGAAAGCCACCGTTTGAATTGTGGATTATGACGGCTGGAAATAAGATGCGGATGGAGCATAGACAATATGTGTGCCCAATGAGTCTTAAGAGAACTCCACAATCTACCGATAACATCCATCAACGGGCAATGTGTGGCCTCACAATTGGTGGGGAATATCCGGTTGGCCGGCTTGAGGGGTACGACGAATGCTGGGTGCGTGGTCGTCGGGAAAGCAATCAGAACAATCTGATCGGAACCTGTCTTCGCCTTCCAAGGCGGCACATGGGGCCCTTTCCAGCGGGCTGGATCGCCAGGGAGAGCAAGCTCTGGAAGCTCTCGCCAGAATTCTCAGGACGTTGGGCAGGCATGCCTTTGACCTCGATCAACGGTCACCGGCGGATATCGAGAAGGAATTTGAGCGATGGGCCATGCATGTGCTGGTCGGATCAGAGGTGCGGGAGGGGCAACCGGAATCGCCGGACCTCACGCTCCGCCGGGAATGGAGTGAATTAACCCGGTTTGTCGATGGTCATCGGCGGGAAGAAAAGCAACATGTTGAAAAGCAGCTCCGGGATGTACGGGAAGTGCTCTGGGAATTTACCCGGACCATGGGCCGGGCTGTGGTGGAGGATCAGGAAACCGATCATCAGATGGAGATGTATCTCTCCCGGTTGCGTGAGGCCTCGGAAAACGGATCCTTACCTGAGGTCAAGCGAGCCGTCTTATCGGCTGTTCAAGGAATCAATGCACTGGTTGAAGAACGCCAACGCCGCCATGCCCGGCATATCCAAGCCCTCGGGGAAAAGCTCCATACGGTTGAGGGGGAATTAGGGGCTGCCAGACAGCAGATGATGGAAGATCCATTGACCCGGGTATTCAACCGGGGAGCATTGGACCTCCAACTCAAGCATCTGGTCGATCTGAGTGTTTTTTCCACCGGGCCTGCCGTCCTATTTATGGTGGATATTGATTTTTTTAAACGTATTAACGATACCTATGGCCATCCCGCAGGGGATGCGATCCTTCAACAATTGGCTGATCGTCTGATTGCCACGTTTCCCAGAAAAACCGATTTTATCGCCCGATATGGCGGTGAGGAGTTCAGCGTGATTCTTACTGAAACGAATCTGGGGATCGCGCAACGATTGGGGGACCGTCTTTTGAAGGTCGTGGAAGAAAAGGGTTTTTCCTATCAGGCCCTCTCCATTCCTATCACCCTATCGATTGGAGGGGCGGAATTGATTCCGGGTGAATCGGCGGCATCCTGGCTTGAACGAGCGGACCGGGCCCTTTACCGGGCCAAAGCGACCGGACGCAACCGGATCTGTTTGGCCGGTGACCCCGGCTCCGGAGTTCGCACGTCGCTCGAGCCGAAGCCGACGGATTAAGAACTGTTTAAGCGTTATGAGGATGGAGGGGGGAAGGGGTCAGATGTTTCATCGCTAAATGATAGGTTTGTGAAATGTCATCCCAATTCCCCAATCGTGTATGGAAAAAGGCGGCGATCTGGGGGAGAGCGTTATGGATATGGTGAAGCAATGATCCCCAACTTTCGGGTGTGATGGTTAATCGCCCGCAAGCTTGTGCCTTGGCGGTTGCCAGAGCGACTTCAGAGTGTGGGGAGGTCCAAATGTCTGCAATGAATCCGGATAACGCGACACAATCAACCATCAGTTGCCATTCTTTTGGAGTTTCCAGCAACTCAGGTTTGTGACTATAGAGAATGGCCACTTGAAATTCCTCAGGTAACTGCCAATGTTGTGCGAGCCATGCCCCAACCTGTGGGTGATCCACGCCGATCTGCTCTAATTCGAGCTGCTGCAGGGCAGCGTGGCAGTTGCCGGTTGTGGAATACATGAGTGCGGTTTGTTCCCCCGCCACTTCGTTTAATGCCAGTATGCCGATGTCCTGGAGGAGGGAGGCCACGAAGACCAATTCCGGGTCGGGGTGTTCAAAATGAAGCCCTAATGCACGCCCCGCGATTCCTGCAAAAATTGATCGTCGCCAAAATGCCGCCTGATCCAATCCGGAAGGGGCGGTACATCGCAAATCTTGAATGAGCCGATAAAAACAGAAGGAAAGGGCCAGATTGGCCATGGCAGAGAATCCTAACACGGTAACGGCCTGGATCGCACTTGTGACCTTGTGGCGTGAACCGCTGTAATACCCGGAATTGGCCATAAAAAGGATTTGTGCCAGCATACTGGGATCGTGAGAAATCAATTGAGCCAAATCGTTGACCGTGGTCTCTTCGCTCTGGCACATTTTCATGATTTTGGAGGCTAGAGGTGGAAGGACGGGCAGAGAGCGGCAGGTTTTAATTCGCTGAAAAATCGACGATGATGTGTCTTGGCTGGAAATCTCAAATGGAAGGGAAAGTTGCATGTTCAAACCTTCGTCATAAAAATATGTCTTGAAAATTGCGCATACAGTGGAGGGCATTGACCCTCGTTACGTGTTCTTTCGGTCATGCCAGAGAATCCCTTTAGGCGGGTTAAGGAAGGAGAGGTGCTTTGTAGGGATGGAAGCCTCCAGTGGTTGCGGCGGACGTCATTCGGTTCCGCTCCGGCCAATCTGGTATTCGACTCCGAAACGGAACGTCAGAGGTGGAGAGGGAAAGCCTCGATATTCCTCGTATTGATGATTGGTAAGGTTTTCGAGGGCCAGGTACCAATTCCACGTCCTAGTTGGACGATGGGTCAGCGTCAGGTCTAGTCTGGTATATTCGCCTACGGTCGTAGATTGGGTCGGGATTTGGAAATCCAGGCGTGAGCCGACATATACGACCCGTCCCATAAGGGTCAGTGTAGGATTCATAGAGAG
>JBDIVP010000326.1:0-3837 GCA_039794325.1 Candidatus Inrsubterrania sp. | reverse complement strand
ATGATGGAATTTTCGCCGTTGATCTGGACACCATGTTCGGCGTAATAAACCAGTCCTACGCCCTCTTGATAGAGATGGCAGCCGAATTCGCCGATGGCCCGTTCCCTATGTTTCTGATTCGCATTGACCAGCAGGATGAATCCGAAGTCCAGTTGTTGCAAGGTCTCGGCTATATCCTGCGCGGCATGCTCGGGGTTCATGAGTGATCCAATCTCATGTTGGGATTGCCGAAGACCAGGGCGGTTCGCTGGGCGTCGGCCACGGTTTTCTTGTTAACATTTTTGAGAACCTACGTTGGTAAATTTGACTATAGGTGTCTATGGCTTGATTTTTGGGGAGAGGGGGAAAGAGTAAAACCACATAATTTCGGTCACCCTCCTTTTCGGCGTTTGCGAGGAGAGGAAGGGCGATGGGAAGCTCCAATCTACCTTTTAGGGGAATTCCAAAGAAGGATGGTTCATTTTTGATGGGGAATTAACAAAGTGACCTTTCTTGCGATTGCTTGTAAGGGAATGGGTATCTGACTGAAGGGGGTTGAGGAAAGCTGGTCGGATTTGAAAGAAATTGGCCATCTTGTAATGGGGTAAAAAGCCAGAATAGCGATAAGATGTGTTGAGTGTCGTGGAATACGAAAAACTGCAAGTTTTTGTGGCGGGGAGGGCCCTTGAAACTGCATTGACTCAAGGGCCCCCGTGAAGAGAAATGCCGGAAATAAAAAAGACTCCCGACCCCTTTTATAGTGGGATGCCGAGGGCTTTGGCTATGCCCTGCCCGTATGCCGGGTCGGCCTTCAGACAGTGGTCGATGTGGCGCATTTGGATGTTACGCGGCACTTCGCCTATGGAACGTGCGGTGTTTTCAAAAAGCTCTTGTTGTTGCGCCGGAGTCATCAAGCGGAATAATGCTCCAGGTTGGGAATAATAATCCTGGTCTTCACGGTGATCCCAATGGGCGGCCACGCCGGATAAGGCAAGCGGGGGTTCGCCAAAATCCGGCTGCTGGCGCCACTCGCCTTCGCTGTTGGGCTCATAGCCCACCGTGCCGCCATGATTCCCGTCTACGCGCATGGCACCGTCCCGATGATAGCTATGCACGGGGCAGCGTGGGGCATTTACCGGGATCAGGTGGTGGTTGACCCCGAGCCGGTAGCGTTGTGCGTCTCCATAGGAAAACAACCGGCCCTGTAGCATTTTGTCCGGTGAAAATCCGATCCCAGGAACGATGTTGGCAGGGTTGAAGGCCGACTGTTCGACTTCGGCGAAAAAGTTTTCGGGATTGCGGTTCAGTTCCATCACGCCTACCTCGATCAGAGGGTAATCCTTATGTGGCCAGATTTTAGTCAGGTCAAAGGGATGGTACAATACCTTCGCCGCGTCGGCTTCGGGCATGATCTGGACCTTGAGCGTCCACTTCGGGAAGTTCCCCTGTTCGATGCTGTCGTAGAGATCGCGCTGGTGGCTTTCACGGTCTTTCCCGATGAGCGTTTCAGCTTCCGCATCGGTCAGATTCTTGATGCCCTGCTGACATTTGAAGTGGAACTTGACCCAATAGCGTTCCTTCTTGGCGGTGATGAAACTGAATGTGTGGCTGCCGAAGCCGTGCATATGGCGATAGGTAGCAGGGATGCCGCGGTCGCTCATAACGATGGTGATTTGATGCAGTGCTTCGGGAAGCGAGGTCCAGAAGTCCCAGTTATTCTTGGGGCTGCGCAGGTTGGTGCGTGGATCGCGTTTCACTGCATGATTGAGGTCGGGGAATTTCAGCGGATCACGCAGGAAGAAGACCGGGGTGTTGTTGCCGACAAGGTCCCAATTGCCTTCCTCGGTATAAAATTTGATCGCGAAGCCGCGAATGTCGCGTTCGGCATCTGCGGCTCCTCGCTCACCGGCGACTGTGGTGAACCGGGCAAACAGGTCGGTGGTTTTTCCTACCTGAGAGAAAATCTTGGCTCGGGTATATTTCGTAATGTCGTGTGTGACGGTAAAGGTGCCGTACGCACCGGATCCTTTGGCGTGCATACGTCGTTCGGGGATGACTTCCCGGTCGAAGTGGGCAAGTTTTTCCAGGAACCAGACATCCTGTAGCAATTGGGGCCCGCGCGGACCCGCCGTCATGACGTTCTGGTTATCGGGGACAGGGCAACCGGCATTGGTGGTCAGTTTTTTGTTGTCACTCATCATGTGCCTCCTTTTTGTTGGCGGGGTGTGTCGAGTCACTGTATCGCTGGGTTGCCATTCGGTTTCATCCTTCGGCCTTTCCAATTGGTCCGCGGGTTCTTATTTTCTCCAGATGAGGTTGCTTCCGGCAAAGATCTTTCTGTTGGGAATCTGCTTGTGTGTGTTTACCTTTGGGCTTTTCCGAGTTTCCCTGCTGGTTAAGACCTGTGAAACCACCAATGCGGGGAGGAGGCGATAATGTGCGTAATCTTTTCATAACCGTGACTCCCTGGGTGTGCTCCATCGTACCGTGATACCTCCTGTTGGTATTCCTCATCGGAGGCCAGGTAAGAAAAGAGTTCGATATAAGGAACACCGAGAGCTTGCGCCTCCCGGGAGAACGCTTTGGAAAGTGACCCGATCCGGTTATTCTGATCCGCTTCAGCAACCGGCGGTGGTCCGACCATCAGGACCCTGTATGGGGCCGCTGCGCGAAGAATCTCTCTGATGTATAAGCAGGAGTTCTCCGGAGGAACCCGTGGGTTGGATCCCTCGATGATCGTATCATTGACTCCACATGAGAAGACGATTCGAGCGTCACAACCCTCGGGAAGCCGAATCATGCATTCCTGCTTCCAGCGGATGAAAATATCGTGACTGGTGTCACGTCTTACGCCCAGGTTGTAATAGGTGAGCGGCATATGCCGGCGGGCGGCCGCACACAATCGCCCGGCCCATCCCAGCATCGTTTCATCCCCGGTTCCGTTGACGAATGAATCGCCCACGAAGCAGATTCTTGTGTCTTGTGTCACAGGGCCACCTTGAGCTTGCGACCGCCTGTTACTGCAAATCCTTCTCTCTCGTAAAAAGCCAACGTGTTGTTAAATTGCGGGAGTGGCGGCGTGGTTACTTCCAGTCGCTTCCAGCCCCGTATCTTGCCAAAGGCCTTTGCCTGTTCCAGTAGTCGCCATCCCACCTTCTGGGACCGGAATTCCGGGCGAACATAAAGCTCGGGGATGGTGCCAAATGCCCCCTCCGCATATAACGCGTGGCTTTCGTTCAGGGCAATGAAGCCGATCGGACCGGTAGTTTCACTAATGGCCACGAAAATGAAGTATTTCTCTCGTGCGATCAAATCTGTCAGAGTGGATATGGTGTCATCGAGACTGAAGTTGAATGCCTGTATCCCGATTGTGGACATGATTTCATTTAGTAACTCACCAACCATGACGGCAATGTCATGCACGTCATCTATGCCGGCTGGTAGTATGCTGATGTTCCTCGTCACCTTATAAGCCTTAAGAAGGTTGTGGTTGAGATGGATTGTTCGAGGAACCGAACCGGTTGATTTTCTGTTTTTATGGTGGTCCTTGAACATTCAGAAGGATACGGAAAATCCCTGTTCATTTCAAAATTAATCAAGCTCGAAATTGATGAGTGCCGGCCGTTTTTTATGGAGATTCCTACTGATGCCGGAACCAGCGGGTGATGCGGAGATCTTCTCCTGCGGTTGTGACGAAATAGGTCGTGGGGAGCAATTCCTTTTGTTGCTGTTGGGAGGTGTGAACGGCAAAAGGTGACGATCCGGGACGAGTTCCAGAATACCCGTTGGGGATGATGGCGGGTTCGCTGACGGCGTGGGGTTTTTCTAGTGGGCTCCGTTCGAGCCCGGTGATGACGT
>JBDIVP010000325.1:0-3837 GCA_039794325.1 Candidatus Inrsubterrania sp. | reverse complement strand
ACTCATCCACCACATCGGCAAATGCGGGGGAGGAAACACTCAGCATGATCAACGCCAAGAAATAAATACGAATGGTCATCAGGAAGGAGTCGTTGGTGGTGATGAATTCAGTAAAGGGGCAATGACCTGTTGGGTCAGGTTGCGATACACCGGTCCCACAATCGGCCCCACGTATTTATACCGGATGATGCCTTCTTGATCGATGACAAAGGTTTCGGGGACGCCATACACCCCGTAATCGATGGCCAGTTGACCTTTTACGTCCTGGACATGTTGAAAAGTGGTCCCGAAGTCTTTGAGATATTTTTGGGCGTCGGGCAGTTCGTCCTGATAGTTGACCCCGAGCATGACAAAATCGGGATTTTCCTTGAAGGTTTGATGAAGGCGAAGGATGTCTTCGTGTTCCACCTTACACTCATAACACCAGGAGGCCCAAAAATTCAGGAGAACGACCTTGCCTTTGAATTGGTCCAGGGAAATTGGTTGACCGGTTTCTACGTCAGGGCCTTCAAAGGTGGGGGCCTGCGTGCCGATGAGCACGGTGGGAATGTGCCGGGGGTCCCCCCACAGTCCCTTATAAAACAAGGCAAACAGTCCCAACAGGACCAGGATGAGTGTGAGTTGCCAACCTTTGGTCATTCGTCTTTTTTCCGGGGTCTCAGGATGTTGAGAATCACCCCCAGGCCCATGATACCTCCTCCGCCCCAGACCCAAAGGATCAGAGGATTGAGCACACCGCGGGCCACCGCCACGCCGTCTTCAGAGACTTCCGGCATGGTCAGAAAAATATGCCCCATATTGATGGCGTGAATGGCCGACTCCGTGGTGGGAGTCTGCGTTTGCGGGTACATACGTTTTTGGGGACGCAATTCCGTCACCAGTTTGTCACCTTTGTAAACGTGAAACACGCCCTCCTGTGCGTGCCAGTTTCCACCCTCGACATCGTGGATTTTGTCCAGTTTCATCCGGTAATCCCCGATGGTGAATTCATCTCCGACCTTCAGGGAGACGACCTTTTCGGTTTGATAAATGGTGCTGGCGATGATGCCCACGACGAGGACCAACACGCCGATATGGGTAATTAGACTGGAATACCGGCGTTGATTGGCGGCGAAGGCGGCCAGGAATCCCTGGAGGATGTTGGTCTGATTGCGTTGGGCGTAAAGTTGGGAAACCTTGCCGAAGTCCATGGCAATGGCCATGGCTGAAAAGGCCACGACATACCCCCCTGCCAGCGCATAGAGGTTGGTGATGCCTGTTACCAAAAGAATGAGCAGCATCGCCGTTCCGGCCATCAGGGGAGTGGAAAAGCTTTTTTTCAGGTTGGCGATCGAAGCTTTGCGCCAAGGTATATAAGGGCCGACGCCCATCAGCAACAACAGGCCCAAGGCAATCGGCATGAACACCGCATTGTAATAGGGCGGGCCCACGGTGACCTTGGCTCCTTGCAGGGTTTCCACGATCAGGGGGTAGAGGGTGCCCAAAAAGACGGTGGCCGCGGCCACCAGGAAGAATAAATTATTAAAGAGAAAGACCGATTCCCGTGAGACCAGAGAATCCATTTCAATCTGGGATTTCAATTTTCCGGATCGAAGGATCAAGGCCCCGAAGGCGATTCCGATTACCAAGCCCACAAACAACAGGATATACACTCCCCTTTCCGGGTCGGTGGCGAAGGTGTGGACGGAAGTGAGCACCCCGCTTCGCACTAAAAAGGTGCCGATCAGGGAAAGGGAAAAGGTGACGATGATCAGGAACAGGTTCCAGACCTTGAACATTTTTCGTTTTTCCTGGACCAGCACGGAATGGAGATAAGCCGTTCCGACCAGCCAAGGCATGAATGAAGCATTTTCAACCGGATCCCATCCCCAATATCCGCCCCATCCCAATTCATAGTAAGCCCAGTATCCTCCCATCAAGATACCGGTGGTGAGGCACATCCAGGCAAACATGGTCCATCGTTGAGTGACCTTGATCCATTCTTCTCCCAGCCGGCCTGAAAACAAGGCGGCCATGGCAAATGAAAATGGAATGGAAAATCCTACATATCCCATGTACAGCATGGGAGGATGCATCACCATGGCGGGATCCTGCAGCAGGGGGTTGAGGTCTTTCCCTTCCGGCGGGACCGGGATCAGGCGCTCGAACGGACTGGATAGAAAGACAATCAGGGCCAAAAACCCCAGCATGACCGCGCACTCCACCGCAATAAGGTAGGGCATGATGGCGGGTTGCGTTTTCCAATGAAGCCAGACAGCGAGCGTGCTGAAAGCGGAAAGAATGAAGACCCAGAGCAATAAGGAGCCCTCATGGCCCCCCCACACCGCTGCCACGGTGTAAAAAAACGGCAGTTTGGTGTTGGAGTTGTTGGCGACGTAAAGTACCGAAAAGTCCCGGGTAATGAAGGCATAGACCAGCGAGAGGATACCCGCGCTCAATAGGAAGAAAATCAGGGTCACCGCCATACGGCCCGACCGTGCCCAGTCCGGGTTACGGGTTTTCAGGGCCAAAGCGGCACTGGCCATGCCGAACACCGAGAGTACAAGAGCCACGATAGTGGAAAAATGTCCGATTTCAATGATCATAAGAGTACAAACAGAGAGAGCCGGTCTATTGTGACAGGGTTTTCATGAAGTCTTTTTTCGGGAGTTCCACGCCGGCCCGCTTCATCTCCATAGGCATATAGTCCTCGGAGTGTTTGGCCATAATCATCGTGGAATGAAAGGTCCGGCCATCGATCCATTGGCCTTCCACCACCGCGCCCTGTCCTTCCTTGAACAGGTCCGGGGGAATGCCTTGAAAGCGGACCGGAATGGTAGAGGTGCCGTCAGTCAATTCAAACGTCAACCCAACCGGCTCGGCTTGGGTTTTCACGGTGCCTTTGACCACCATGCCTCCCACCCGGACTTTTTTGGTGAAGGATTCCGGGGAGAACGCCTTGACCTCCGAGGGAGTGACGAAATATACAATGTTTTCCCCGAAGTTGCCGAAGGCCAGATAGCCCAAACTGCCGGCAATGAGGAGGATGCTAATCAGGACGGCGATTTTCTTATTGTTTTTTGGCAAGAGAATCCACCTCGGGCTCGTAAAGCTTTGAATCCTTGATTTCTTTAAATAAAACCATGACCCTTTGGCTCATTGCAAACAGCATCCAGGACAGGCCCAGGATCGACACCAGATACGCGGCGGCCACGTATCTGTAGTTGGGCACTAAGGCCGTATCACGGGCTTGGAATGCCTTGTTCTCCGGATCCCAGCGGCCGACGAAGACGAGCACTTTCAATTCGCGCAGGTTTTCCGGCGGCGGGCCGTTATAGATGACGGGTACATTGAGGGTTCCATCCGTTAATTCGAAGGTGGCCTGGCCCTCTTCGACATTGCCTTCCAGGGTTCCACTTTTGACCATCCCCTGAATGCGAACCGGGTCGGTTGATGGGGTGTCCACCATAATCGTTTGCAGAGGTGTGGTGGATAACCGTTGTCGATAATCTTGAAACGTCAGAATACCCAGAAGGCATCCCACTCCGATTATCAAGGCCCATCGTGTGTAGAATCCGGTCATTGCGCAGATTGAGAAAAATGGGTTTGGCTGAGGAGGCGCCCCTTTTTGGCATACAACAGCTCTGTCAGGTACAGCATTTGGGTGCGAATCATCAACATATAGGCAAAGAGGAGCCAACATCCCAGACTCATAAAGGCCAGGGGAACCAATAGATCGTCGGAAATACTCACTCCCCGAGTCGAAAAGGACATGGGTTGATGCAGGGTTCTCCACCATTCAACGGAAAATTTGATGATGGGCAGGTCCACGCCGCCGATAATCGCCAACACGGCGGC
>JBDIVP010000324.1:0-3839 GCA_039794325.1 Candidatus Inrsubterrania sp. | reverse complement strand
ATCCCATCGATCGAAGCCGCATTTGCAATAACGTCAACAGCCCCTGATCATCATCAACCACAAGTATTCGTTCATCAGCCATGGCACATTCCTTACCTGAAAAGTTACCTACTCACCATTCGTTTTCCCATCCTTTTTCCCGTCTTTTTCCAACCTTCTTTCCTTTTCCCCATCCTTGGCGGACTCGGAGGTCGGCGTCATTTTTTCCGATGGTCGGGTGGGGGGAGCTTTTTCCTTGATTTCCTGATCGATCCTCCGCAAGGCTTCAAGCTGGCTCGTCAACTCTTGAACCTTTTTTTCACTGGCTTTCAATTCCTGACGCAAATCTTCATGCCGGGTCTGTTCTTTTTTGTACAGTTCGACCTGTTTGGTCAAAGCGGCAACCGACTCATTCAATTCCTCGATCGTTTTATTACGAAGCCCCACTTCCCGTTCAAGCACTTCCACTGAGGCATTTTCTACACGGCCGCTCAACTCATGAATGAGCAGTTCTTTGTGCACTACTTCCCGCGTCAACCGTTTCACCAAGTCTTGGGAAGTGAGCACGCCTCCACCATCGGGAGCATTGAGCATATCCAACAGCCAGAGCCAAAACCGGCTTTCCTGAGCCAGCAGACTGCTGGGACGGGAGACCACCACTTTACGAAAGTGCAAGGCGGCCAATTCCCGATTTTCATATAGGGCCACCACCCCACGCAAATAATGGACGGCCCGGCATTCCTCTTCGGTTTTACAGGAACTCAGGCGTTTCTCCTGATCCTCGGCAATGGCCTGAAAAAACGAGACGTCCGCCGGATCCGGAACAAACACACCGGCAAACATCTTGGAGGCCGGCAGGTCGGCCGACTCGGAAGAGACCGCCTCCCAAGTCGCGAGGCTGCACCCCAGGCATTCGAACACCAGAAAACACAGCAAAATCCGGAATGTACTCATAGGGACGACGAGAAAGATGTGAGCGATTTCGCCGGCTTATGTCCGTGAATCATAAAATGAAGGGAACTGCCTTTCCCCACAATACTCTCAGCCCAAATCCGCCCCCCATGCGCCTCGATCACTCGTTTGGCCAACGCCAATCCGATGCCGCTGCCCACATAGGCCCGCCCATCCGGCGTTTTGCCTTGATAAAACCGTTCGAAAATATGGGGCAGATCATCGGGTGGAATCCCAGGACCGGTGTCCGACACGGTGAAATGGATCCCTTCTCCTCCCTCCAAGGACCGGCTGAACATGGTCACCGACGAACCCTCGGCACTGAATTTAATGGCGTTGGAGAGGAGATTTTCAAAAACTTGTTCCATGCGTACCGCATCGACGTCCTGAATCCTGGCCCGGCCGCCGTCCAATTGATGATCAATTTGAATATTTTTCCGATCAGCAAGGAATTTTATTTTTTCCACAGATCGAAGGGCCAGCTTATTGAGGTCGATGGAGCTGAAATTATATGCCACCATGTCGGCCTCCATCCGGGACAGGTCCAACAGATTCCCGATGAGATGATTCAACCGTTGACTGCTGTCGGAGATAATCATCAGAGTTTCCCGCTGATCCCGGGTCAACGTGCCGGGAATCCCATCCAACAGCAATTGTGAGCCTTCGCGAATGGAAGTCAGCGGAGTTCGCAATTCATGCGAAATATTAGCAAGGAATTCCGATTTCATTTCATCCAATTGTTGAAGTTTTTCGCCCATCCAATTGACGGTGCCCACCAACTCCCGCAACTCCTGCGGAACGGCCAGCGGAATGGTTCCCCCGAACTGCCCCTGCCCGATACGACGGATTTGGGCTTTGACTCGCCGTAGCGGCCGGAGAATACTATAACTAGCGATGCCCGCTAAGCCAAGTCCCAAAATAAGCGCCATCAACAGAAGCTGTTGGGTGATCTTCTGGGTTTCCACCGACTTCAGATGAGAATTTCTTAAGATATCTCCGACACTGGCTTCTTGCGCCGTAATATAGAAATTGATGGCTTTGGTCATTTTATCAATCAACGCATCTCGCTTCGCTTCATACTCAGCCACCGCCATCGGAGAACGGTCCGCCTGTTCCACGCCAACACTCAGAAACAGGGTGTGAAAATCTTCATGATACGCCCGAGTTTGTTTCAAGATTTCCAGGGGCTCACCCGGCTGTTCTTCTTCCTCGAGCGCTTGCAGAGTTTTCCGGAAATTTTCCGCTTCCTGGAGAAATTCCTTCAACAACGTGGTATCCCGAAGAACCAAATATTGTTTGTCGCTTTTCAGCTGAGAATAGAGGCTGGTAATCAACCGCTTGGCCGTCTCCACGGCCGGGAAGTGATGCGTGGCCAGTTCGGCTCCCAAGTCCGTCAACACCCGGAACTGATTGAGAATATACCAGTTCACTCCGATGACCAGCGCAAAGATGGTCAAATAGCCCAACGTCAACCGCCAAAAAATCGATAGCCGCGCAAACATTCCTATTTAAAATGCATTCAAAGGCAAGCCGTCCCTTTGAGAGACCGCCTTGAGAATGAAAAATTTGAGAATTTTACGATCGATTTGAGCAAACCCTTCCCCTCATCATCTTTTCCCTCTGGATTTTGTCCACAATACATCAGGAACTTAACGGTCCAAGAGAACCGTTGCCCCGGTTCGAGATGAACGTCGATCATCGCAATCTATTCGCGCAACCACAGGGTATCAGCCGGGTTTCAGGGTTCAAACTTCTACAATGGGACACTACACAGGTGTGATGACTCTTCGGAAACACCTTCATCAAGAAACCTAAGGGAAACCATGACTTGATGACGTGGCGCCGCTAGAGGACTTCCCTTACAAGAAAGGAATTTTTCATTATCGCATACCCAACCTTCTTACCGGAAGGGAACGATTTGAACCCTTCGGGAGATGGAAGATGCCATCTGTTCTGTCAATTCCCACTTCCAATCAGATTGGGTAGGGTATATCCCTGGCGGACATAAGAAGGAATTCCCTGATTCCAAGCGTCGGTCAGGACCAACCTTACCGGTCCTGGATGATGAATCATTTCCACAGCTTTATGAACCACATCTTTCGGAGTAGATCCGAAACGTACAACCATAAGCACAATGGAAGCAAAACCGCTCAGGACATTGATATCGGCCAGAGGTAAAATTGGCGGTCCATCCAGAATAATGAACCGATAGCGATGTTTTATAGCCGTTAACATGGAAGAAAGCCTTTGCATCTTTGAGAGGGGGACCGGATTCTGGCCAAGATTTCCGGCGGTCATACACCAAAGCGACAAATTAGCAATCTGTTGCTGGCAGGCCTCTAATGATTCTTGCCCGGCAAGAAACTCGGCGATGCCTGGAGAAGGCCTTGTTGCAAAAACATTATGGAGATTCGGGCACTTATAATCACAATCAATCACCAAGGTCGGCTCTTCAAGATCCCGCGCCAGGGTATAGGCTAAATTGGCAGACGTGCAGGTTTTTCCTTCCCCTTTTTTGGCACTGGTCACCAAAACAATACTGGTTGATTCCCCTTCGGCAAGTAAGTCAAGACGGGTGGCCGCCACACGGAACTGCTCCGCAACAATCGACTGAGGGCGCCATCTGACCACCAAATTTAACTGGTGGGGGAACGCATGAACCTCGGATGCCCGACCGTACAATGGATGTCTCCCGGAAGGGTCCAATTCAGAATAACCGCCTCTCCCCTGTACAAGCTGCCCTTGCTCTCCATTGAATTTTTCCGTATCGCTAGTACCGGTTAAAAGCTTTAAAGACTTCCCATAAGCCATGTGAAAGCCGGGAATAACGGCCTAGGTCTGTATCCCCAGAGATATTTCTGCATCCTCCGCACGGCGAAATGTTGGAAAAAGCACATCTAAAAACCAGG
>JBDIVP010000323.1:0-3843 GCA_039794325.1 Candidatus Inrsubterrania sp. | reverse complement strand
AACCCGGTGGGTGGTCCGCACGGGTTCCGTTTGTGTCACTCCGCCGCGTACGACATGCAGAATGGTCAGACGGGACGGAGTCGGCAACCGGATGGACTTCAAAAAGTCGGCCGCAGCGGTCGCATCGGAAGAACCATCCGTGGCAAACAGGACGGTCATACCTTCGGCCTGCCGGCGATTGGGAGGAACCGGGCGGGCGACCAGCACCGAACACGGAGCTTCTTGTAGAACCCGTTGACTCACACTGCCAAGAAAATACGGTCTTGTGTTGGATAATCCCCGTGTCCCAAGAACTGCAAGATCAATCTTGTGTTCACCGATCACCTGGAGAATCTCTTCTCCTGGAAATCCTCGCGTGACCATCAACTGGACTCGCCCGCCAAAACGACCCTCCAGACGCCGCTCGACCCGGGCCACAAATTGGTGCCCTTGCTCCCGCCCCTCCCGCTCGACAGCCTTGATCAACGGATTTATTTTTAATAAGCCCGCCTTCAGTAGACCGGTCAGATCATGAGGCACGGCCACCACGTGCTGTAGAACCAGTTCGGAGCCGGCCGGAAACTGTAATTTTGAGATCAGACGAATCGCCGATTCGGAGACCTGCCCCGGTTCCACCGCCAGTAACACCTTCATCGTGTACTTCCTTTCTCCTGGTCTTTTTGAGATCGATCGACAGTGCGTAGTGTAACCAACATGAACACGGCGGCTCCACCTGCTTGTATGCCTATCAAATACGCAGCCTCTGAATATGGCTTTTTCGTGTAGTGTGTTATTTTCCATCTTGTCCAATGCGGCATGCACTGAAGGAACTTTCCTCCGGAATGCCTGAGATTTGCACCAACCAAATGAGGATGTGGTGGGAACCGGGCATGATCCTTCCTTACCTAGTGCATCATTGGCCGAATCATCTCCCGCCCCGGACGAAAATTGCCCGACGAAGAGGCTTAGCACCGGTTCATGGAATCAGCTTTCGATCATATTCAATCACGAACGGGATTGCAGGGTGAGGTGGCAAGGGAACCGAGGGGGATAGTGAGCACGAAGGAAACCAATTCCTTTTGGGAATATTTGCCCTCTCCTCCCGAGGAAGGAGGCATATCCTCCCTCGGGTTAACAGTCGTTTTATCAGGTCTGGAGAGGTATAGGGTTACATTATTCCCGGCCTTGCTTTTTAACCTTCTCTGGTTGTGGGTTCTGCACTTCGTTTGGATTTTCCCCACTAAGTTCAGCACGGGATTGTATCGGTGCTCTCATGTTTTCTGCTTGAGTAGAGGCCTCCAACGCTTTTTTTCCCGTCCAAAGCTCTCGTCCTGGATCGTTGGCCAACGACTGACCACTTACCGGATCTTTCAATGCCTTCATGGGATGTCCGGGATGATCCGGCAACATCGAGGGATTAGCAAACGCGACGGTGGCTATGAAACATGTTCCTACAAGCCCTCCTAAAAAGACAACGGGTTTGTTGTTCCGTAAGTTTTTCATAAAAACCCCCTATATATGTTCAATCGGTGCATTGACGATTGTCTTGTCTACCGCCCTACTCTTGTCCGGACATTTCGAGGGTATTTGCCTTTGTTACCGGCTCTATTTCCCAGGACAACACAGGCACATTTTTGAGCACTCGGGATGTGTGTTGAAATCTCCCCTTTCTTCCAGAAGTAATCTCACTATTATTTAACTTTCCTCATGCCCGTGATGGCCTGTCATGCCCCTCGAAATACTCATTTCATGATACACCCGGCATTCAAAGGATGAACTGGCAAAAGCCCTAGGAGATCACGCGCAGAACTTTTTTCCACCCCTTCCAGCCAAGCCGTCATCATTATATGTTCCCTTGCCGGAATCTACCGGAGCTGATACCGGAAAAATTTAAGCTAGGGCATCCAAAGAACCGCACCTGAGTGGGTTTTTACATACATACCATCCAGGAGAAAAAAGCATACGGCAGATCTGTTTCTTCTCGGGCACAACTCAGGCGGGCACGTTTCACAGGATAATCAAGGGGGCGCCAAGCGGTACTAATTGGAATACAGATTCAAGATCTTTTCGGCCAAGTTGAATGCATCCGTGCGTCACATCCCGGCCCAATAAATTTTCATACAAGGCTCCATGAATAAAATATCCATTACCAAAACCTAGCGCGTAGGATCCTAAAACGCCGGGCATTAATCGTTCGGTTGCCGTTTCCGGGACGGGTTCGCCTTCTTCAATAAACGCCCAATCAGGACGAATCCAAACCGGGTTTTTTAATTTGCTTTGAATTTTGTAAATGCCTTTTGGCGTATCAAATGTCCAAACACGGCCGGAATTCTGAGGATCAACTAAGGTGGTTCCTTTTCCGGTTGAGACAACGCCCACATGCAAAATCCGGCCTCCCTGTTTCACAAACAGGCGATGTTGGGCGGTATCCACCAACACATAAATGTCTTTCAAGGTGTGTTGGAGTTCTGGCTGAGGACGCCCGGACGCCGAAACCCTGGGCTGGAGTAGTCGAAAAAAGTCGGAATTATCTTGAGCAGCACCAAAATGATGCGCCGGATGAGAAGGGATATCCGGAAAAGGGTGCCCTTGAACGATGGAGGAGAAGAGGGTGGGCTTGGGAGGAGCACTCAGAGGCGCCGGTAAAAATACGCCTCCCACAGGCACAATCAATACAGCAGACAACCCTATGGTTCTGATGGCATGGGAAGCGATCTGTCTCATACGCCCGCTGCGGCCTAAGACAATGGCAGGATCTGTCCGCGGCGATGTTCACGGGTCAAGCCGGATTCATGCAAACCGTGGACATTGAAACGAAACCGGCTATGGTGACTGCCGTTTGGCGGAATTGATAGCCTGACTCAGATGTTGTGCGACAGTATTTGCTTTTTCCCTGGCTTCTTTTGCTTGGTCATGAGCGATGCGGAATTCTTGATCAGCAAAGTGATTTTGAGCCATTTGAAGGCGATCGCGAGCGGATTTCACATCCTGTTGGAGCGCGGAGAGAGAGACACTTGCCCCCTTACCGCGGGGAGCCTCCTGAAGAAGTTGTTCAACATTTCCGACCGCGTTGCCCGCCTTGGTCAATTCCTCTTGAGCTTCTTCTCGAGTGGGGCTGTCTTGTGGGCCCGGTTCATCCCCTGAACTCTTGGTAGAGTCCTGAGGTTCTGCGTCACCGGTTGCTTCGCTAAGATTCGAAGAAGGTTGCCGATCCCCGGGGGCTTCCTGAGGCGGAGTGGATTGGCTTTCCTGAGTTTCAGCCGGCCCTTGTTCTTCTTTGTCGGAACACCCGGCAGTGCCGAATACCACCAGGGCAACCAAGAGCAGGAGACCGCCTATCGTGAGGCCGGGCATTTGTGGCTTTATACATGCCAAAGGATTAAATCTCCTTCTTACACCGCCGTGCTGGATTACTGAATATTTGAATCAACATTCGGCAGAAAGAAAACATTATTTTGAAATAATAATTGGAAATAAAAAATAGTGCAATGAGGAACCTCAACGGCAAAAGCTCCAGTCTTCGTCTTCCTCGTAGATATATTTCTATTTTCTCGAGAAAGCAAAAGAGAGTAACCTGATAAAAACCCTGGCTTATTTCCCCAATGCGACCAGGGGTTTTTGGCAGTTACCGCCCTGCTCGAATAATGCCATTAATTCCAATGTGCCAATATGTATGAAGGAGGTGCAAAAAACCCTTTCAGACGAGGGATGGTTTACTTCCACAAAAATTACGCCAACTATGGAAGGAGATACGCCACGTGCAAGACCGGTTCACCGATATACACCTTTTAGCCGGCGCGGGAGTCGATATCCTGGAGGACGGTTCTCTTGATTATCCCGATGAGATTCTGGACCACCTCTGGT
>JBDIVP010000322.1:0-3847 GCA_039794325.1 Candidatus Inrsubterrania sp. | reverse complement strand
CGTCAAGTGGTTTTTCCGGTCCGATTCCGCAGCAACCGCCAACCCGACCTTTCCTGTCGAAAGCAGCAGGAGAAACACAAGAAAGCCCCACATCACCCGTTTAGAATAACCCTGGTTCATGCATCCCCCATTCGCTCACCCAACCTGTAAGCATTCACCTTTCTTCTGAGTCGGTTGTGACAACTGCATTTTCTCATATTTTTACTAGCATTCCTAATCGATCATCCTACAAACGGAAGTCGGGCAGACGGGCCCCCTTCGGCTGCCACCGGAAACCGCGGCGCTCCGGCTTGTCCTAAGCGTTGATCGAAGGGGGGAACGGACACTCCCAAACCGGAGGACAACTTCGACACCCGTTCGTGCGCGTAGTCGAAGAGGCTCATCTATGACAAGGTGTTTGGGGCCAAATCATTTTACGACGAGCTCTCCGTCCGTCACTCAGTGGCGGATTCTGGTAAATCAAAAGAACACGGGATAATCCTTAGGAGCCTAAGGTGAATATCTCAGGGATGTGTCTAACCGCACAGTATGCCGGTTGCCTGACGAGCGTACAAGGATGAGGGACCGTCTCGAGAAACCCGTTAGCTCGTATGTGGAAGGTCGACGGCCCTGTTCCACAACCCCGCGACGGGCGTATCGCAAGGGCTGACGCCTGCTCACTGAGAATGTCTTAAGGACAAGGTGGTTGGGGCTCTTGCCCCATCTATGCACCGCATGTAACCATTGGTTATATGAAGGCAAATGCCTCTCGGACTCAGGGTATCTGCGGTACTCCGCCCCCTCCTACACGCGACACCGCCAAGAAAGAGTTTGTCACCAGGCGGTTCCACGACATGGGTATCGCCGGCGAGGGTGCAACGTGGCTCGAGCGCTCGAAACTGGAGCGCATGCGGAACTGGCTCCTGGGCTTTCTCCGTGATGTCACCTTGTGCAAACGCGCGCCCATCTAGCCCCCCTTTATGGAGGTCTGGGCGCTACGCAGGGCATCAATAAAGTGACTCCAACCCCTTTTTCAGCTCCTTCACCTATTACCTGCTCCCAGTAGTACCTTCGCCGAACCAGTAGACGAGTTCAAACAGGTGCAGGTCGACGCCCCGGCTATCGCTTCCGTACAGTGTTGCGTCAGAGTAATGCTGGAAATGATACGCGATGCCGAACGGTCCTGCGACGCGGCTTGAAGCTCCGAACGTCCACACAAACTGAAAGGGTCCCCCAAAGTTTTGCTTCCCAAAGGTATAGCCGCTGAGCAAGGCCCCGCCACCCCCCATATCGATCGACAACCATCCGTCTTTCCGGCCCAGGACCACGTTCAGTGGGACCACTGTCATGATCGCGTTGGACTCCTTAGCCCCGCGCAGGAGGCCGGCTGATCCGACCATTCTCGTTCCCAGGGTCCATCCCCAGCCGATATCCGTCTCCCAGGGAAGCCGAATGATTCCCGCCACGTCGGCCTGTTGAAAATCGGTTTGTTGTTCCTCTCCGAGGGGCGAGCTGCCGCTGATTCCCCCTCGAAGCGAGATCGCCTCGAGGGCCAACTCCCCGGGTTCGGCCAGTGCAGGCGGCCATGTGGTGAGAAACCACGCGGTGATAAGGAAGCCGACACAGCATGGCTTGATCGATTGACGAAGGGTTCGCAGCAGACCAGACGTTGAACCGGCAATACACAATATCCCCTTCCCGTATGACATGAGTCAATCCCATTTTGAGTTGAAATTGCGAAGCGGGCTCCACCGTCGATCGTGCCCGCGTCCCTTCACCAAGAGGGTGTACGGGTGCGTGACTGAAAACCCGACGGGTGTACCGCCGATGGGCTTCTCCGATCGCCTGCCGTAAGCCATCCTCAGAGTGGGGCACCGCGATCAGATGCACGTGGTTCGGCGTCAAGCCGAACGCCCACACTGCCACGTTCCAATGGGAGCACCACTCGGCCATGAGCTGGAGGTATTCTTCCTAGTCTGCATCGCAGAAACAAGTCGTCTGGCGGCGATTGCGCCGCTGGGTGACGCGATGGGGGAGCCTGGCGCGACGATCCGTCGGATTTTTACCATGCGGCAACGTAATGGCGGCGCAAGCCCAAAGTCAACAATTCTGTATGGCGTCCCCGGAATTCCCAGGCGGATGTCAGGACGTCATTGTCCGTTACACCGTGATCACGACACAGGTGTGCCGCAACAGGGCCAGATCTGTGGACCATCCAGCCCACAGAAGCGCGGCACTCTGACGAAAGATGCTGAGTCGCATGTTTGTGGTGTTTCTGCGAGGAAGGCCTCTTCATCCTCCACCGTTAATTCCTCACCCAACATAATTCCCCAAGATAAGCGGAGGACTTTCTACGTACAATCCATATTCCAACTGCCGGATTTAGGCTGAAACGTCAGCCTCTCGCTGGTCTGTGATTCACGACAGAAAATCGAAAGACAGCGGCTTAGCAACCTGCCGGTGAATTTCAAGGAAGGGATTCAGATGAAGGGTTTGAGTGAACCGGGCTACGGCCGGGCCGCCAATTCGCGATAGGCGGTCTGCACCGGTTCGGCCCCGTACCGGCGCTCCAGGCGCCGGACGATAAAATGGCCCCGGGCCATGCTTTGAAAGTGATCCATGAAGAGGAGGTTGATGGTGGCGCCTCCGGCGGCGCCGATCACCGGTATCGCCTGAGCCGCGGCTTTTTCCGAAACCTGGATGCTGTACCGTGAGGCAATTTTGGCCAGGAACCGCACAACCGCCGGGGCCCCGCTGCCGGTGAATCCATGTTGGGTCAAATATCTGGCTGCTTCGGCCATGGCTCCGGCCAAGGCCGCCCGCACCGCAAAATATCCGGTTTCGGCGCCATCATCCTGTTGGGTTTTGCCACCCATGGCAAAGACTTCCAGACAGGCCAATTTTGTCCCGATATCCTGAATGGGTTCACCTTCACTTCTGGCGATATCGGCAATCGACCGCAGCATGATCGTGGTGGAAATCGGTAGTTCCACCGTCAGGGCCACCAACCCCAACGCGCCCCCCACCGCGCCGCTCACGGAGGTCAGGACACGATGGGCTCCATCCGCGGATTCTCCCCGATACCGTTCATCAAGGGTGGACACGGCCAAATCCAAGGCTTTGTTCAGCGCCTTCTGTGTAGAAGAGAATAACTTTTCCGAAACATCCTGAGGAAGAAATCCAATGGCTTTTTCAACCGGACTGCCGATCAGGTTCGTCACTTTGGCGGCAAAGCTGGGATTTTCCAACAGATCCACCGCTAATGAAAGCGCCTGCCGATCATTTGAGGCGAAGTGTTCCATACGTTTCCTATCCTCCCTTGGTTGGCCATCTCTTTCTGGCACCGCCGTTTGATCATACCGCCCCACCTATCAGCCCGCCGGATCATCATCCGGCCGATACCCCCGCTTTGAGAAACCTGCCCGTCAACACATAATCCGATCCTAACCGGCGAATGGTCACGTTTTCGAGGGACCGGCATCCATCCAGATTTTTAGGCGATGCCCCGCCGATAAAACTTTGGGCATCCTGCCCGCCTAGTAATTTGGGGGCCACATAGAGACGCAGATGATCCAGCAGCCCTTCCCGAACCGCTGTCCCATTAACCGTGCCGCCTCCCTCAATCAACACCGTCAGCAAACCGGCCTGTCCCAGCTTTTGCAGGCACGCCCGCAACGACACTTTTCCCGAGGCCTGCGGCAGCACCCATACTTCGGCTCCCCGGCTTTGAAATTGTCGAATACGGCCTGCCGGCGCCCTGGTGGTCGTACAGATGATCGTAGGTTGTTCCACCGTCCATCGCAGAACCCGGGAAGCAGGCGGTGTCCGCAACCGGCTGTCGAGAATCACCCGCACCGGCTGCCGTACG
>JBDIVP010000321.1:0-3853 GCA_039794325.1 Candidatus Inrsubterrania sp. | reverse complement strand
GTCAGCAAGGAAAAGCCTTGATATATGATCCCCTCCGCACGACAGATTTCCCGCACCTCTTTATCCCATCCCATCACGGCATAACAACGATTTTGGACCACCATGGGTTTGACGGAGGCTTTTTGGCACCACTCTCGTAATTGATCGGCCTGAACATTGCTGACCCCGATGATTTTTGTTTTGCCGGCCTGATAGAAGGCTTCCATCGCCGCCCAGACTTCCCAATCGTCCTTCCCCAATCCCCAGCGGGAATAGGGGCCATGCAGAACATAGGAGTCCAGATAGTCCGTATGCAGGTGCTGGAGGGAACTCTCGAAGGATTGTTGAACTTGAGTTGTGAGATCGGCGGATTGGTCGTATGGCGTTCGATGATCCTGCCCGGATGCCGGCGTAAACTTTGTCTGTATAAACAGGGTTTCCCGCTTGATCCCGGCATGGGCCAAAGACAGGAGTGCTTCGCCGACCAACGCTTCGTGATAGTGAATGATTTGATTGGCTGTATCAATAGCTCGAAATCCGGTCTGGACCGCTAGTTCGACCAAACGGGCGGTGGCCTCCTTTTTCCAGGCGGTCCCGTACATGATGGCCGGAAGTTTCACCTCGTTATAGGTCAGTAACGTGTCCACCCATACCCTCCCAGGGAAAAATCTCCTTACGGAATTCGATATAACCGGTCCTTCCCTATCATGCCCTCGGTATAAGGATCGAAGGCCTCTCCCATCGATTCTCCCAGCGAACTCAACCGGGCATTGGGATGCGGATGGGTCTTGAACAACAAGGCCACCGTGCTGTCGCCGAGACCGGCATGCCCGATTTCCTGGAGCACCATCGGCAATCCATAAGGATCATACCCGGCCCGCGACGCCACCACGACACCGATACGGTCGGCCTGGTATTCGGCATCCTTGTCCAGCCCTCGTGCCAGAATTTCCGCCCCGCTGCCAATTAAGGTTTTCATAGCCTGTCCAGCATGCTCATTTTTCAGTTTTCCAAGTTTTTTGGAAAACAGACTGGTCCCGATATCGATAGCCTTGCCCTTTTGAATAAGGCCAAGATGATGCCGTTTGACAACATGCCCGATTTCATGCCCCAACACCCCGGCCAATTCGGCCTCGGACGTCAGCCGGGCATACAGACCTCTCGTCAGAAAAATAAAACCACCCGGTGCGGCAAATGCATTAACGTCATCGGAATCCAGGACACCAAAATACCAGTCCAGTTCTTCTCTCCCGCTATGCAGGCTCAACCACCGTCCCACCTTGTTGACATATTGCTGAAGCGCTTCGTCCGGAACCAGTGGAGCCGCTCCGAGCAGGCGTCCGGCGATTTCCTGCCCGATAGCGATTTCTTCTTCGACCGATGTCCCTTTGACGAGATCGGCCAATTCCGCAAGCGACGGGGACGATGGAGCCTCGGCGCTACGTTCTTGTGTGGGTCCGGAATCCGGTTTTCGCAATTGCCTCAATTTGTCACCCAGATCAAACGCATGGGCCAGGGAAGACCCCAGACACCACACCATGACCAGGGTCAAGACACTCAAGCCGGGAGCCTGCCGACCGTACGCCATGCGTTGACCGCGGGGCAGGCGAAATGGTGATTTCCGGAAACGGCTTCGCATATCTTTCGTCCTTTTTTCAGAACCTGTCATTGTGTTATTTACCGTCGGCCGGCTGCATGAAGGGAACAGTTTGCGATGCCAATCCGCCCTCTCTAGCGAATTTACGGGCTGCTTCACGCGAAACCGCATAGGTTTGTAATTTCTGGATTTCCTGTGCGTTGAATTCTGCGCCCTTGAGCTCCTTTTCATCCAGCCCGCGGACACCGGTGGCTGCCACCACGTTGCCGGTTCCGGCACGCCCCGTGGCCAGATCCAATACCCCTGATGCCTCCTTGACCGCCGAGGCTTTTTGATCGACTCCCCCGCGCCGAATATTCAGCATGCGAACCCATCCCGTTTTGCCCTTTCCCGTCACTTCCAACCATCCCCCCCGCCGTTTCAAAATAGTGACGGGGTCCCCTTCCTTCAGAACCGTCAGTTCCTGTGCATCCATGAAGGGCTCGTTCAAAATCGGGGTGGCCCGCACCGCCACACCTGCTTCCGTAGCATGTCCCACCAGCGGCATCGCCAGCATACACCACACCCATACAAACATTCGCCAACTCTTCATCGTTTACCCTCATGATGGTAAATGATTGGCTCGGCCCTCCATCGCCTTCGTCCACTTGTTGATGTTTCTCGCTTGCGCTTTATGATCTTAGACGGTCTTGGTTGATGAGGCAATGTCAAGGGGTTGCTCCTTCAAATTAACAATGGCCTTGGCCACCAGGGTTTGCCAGGCTTCCAGCCGTCCGTTTTCATCTCCATGAGGCAGTGCCCCCTGACTCCATCCCAACCGGCATCCGATTCCGGCCTTCCGGCATATGTGCCCGGCAACGTCACCCACAAGACCGACGGTCCGCTCGCCGGCTATTCCCGCCTGCCATGGTCCCACGACGACATGATGATCGACCCAGTAAATGAGAAACATATTCTGAAAGGCTTTTTCAAGGCCGGCCGGTTTTCGGGAAAAGGCCTCTACCGTAAATCCCGCCTGTTTGCCAAAGAGCCCTCGCTTCAATAACGTCAAAAATCTTCCTTCTCCTATTTTTTCCAGACATTCAGGCTGTACGACCAAAACGACGGCATCCTGCCAGCCTTCCTCCCCTTCTTCCAAACTCAACCAGACATATTTTTCCATGATCGTAGCTTCGGCATAGGCATAAACCCGCGCCAGAGAAAAATAGCCCAGCCCGGCCGTGATGGGGACCGTTAAATCCACATAAAACGTGGTGAAGTTCAAACTGGCAAACGTAATCGCGATTAAGCCAACCTGAGAACCGGCAAAGACCATATCGATGGCTTTCCGATTGGCCCCTGAAAAAAACGCGATGGCGGTCAACCAAATTAATCCCAAGGCCAGTGCGGCAAAGATCCAGGGGTTCCTCACCTGGGTAATCCAATCACCGTTTTTCAGATTGTCGATGGCGGTGGCTAAAATCTCCACCCCAGGATGCACTCGCTCCATAGGTGTCGGTTTGGTATCGAACAAGGCCGGGGCCGACGACCCGATGATCACTATCCTGCCGGTAAACTCATCCGGAGGACGTGCCCGATCCCTCCGGAGAAAATCCTCATACACATCGCTGAACCGGACGGAAGGAATGGCACCAAACGGGCCCCGCCAATTGAGATACACGTTTTGACCGGTTGGAACCCGCCACCCGAAGGTATGGGCGATTTTGGCGGGCAATGATGGAATCCGCCACCCATAATGATCCCGGTACATGGGATATTGACGAACCACGCCGTCCTTATCCGGATATACATTATTGGTTCCCATTCTGCCGCTCGCGATGATGCTCGTGAAATGCGGCAGCACCAGGGCAATGGGCTTTTCTTCCTGCGGTTTTCCCGGAACGGGTTCAATTCCGGAAATCATGGACGGGGTGACTTGGCTGAGTTCGTCATTGGAAGGGGATAAGCGGAGCATCGGAAAAAAGGTATTGGGCATTCCAGGAATGACCTCGTTAAAATAGGCATCCGACTCCGGGTTAAAGACATCCGGATCGCTGAACAGAATGTCGAAGACGACAGCTTGCGGTTGTTGATCCTGAAGGACCTCAAGAAATTCCGCAAACACCTGACGGGGCCACGGCCAACGCCCGTAATCTTTGGCCATAGCCGCCAGACTCCCTTCATCGATATCGATAATCCGAATGTCGGGATCAGCGGGTTGAACCAGCAGGCGATGCTTCATGATCAAATCGAAGGTCCGCAACTTCATCCCTTTAATGAAAGGGACGGCGCCCGCAT
>JBDIVP010000320.1:0-3912 GCA_039794325.1 Candidatus Inrsubterrania sp. | reverse complement strand
ACAACCTGACGACCCATGCGCTCTGCCTGTATGGGGCGGTGCTGGTTCCTGAAAAATCCCGCAACGATCTTCTGGCCCGGAATTTCAGCTTTGGATTTGTCCGGTTGCGTCAACTGCTCGGGATGGCCGCCTTTGCGCTTCAACAACCGGTCCATGACCCGGCTGATGACAAGGCCAATCTCTACGGGTATTTTGTGAAAATCCCCTTGAATGTGGTGCGGGGCATCCGCGGGGCACTGGGTGAGTGTACGACCAAGGAAGAGGTCCAGACGTGGTGCCGCACCCGTTTGGGTTACGACGTGGCGGAACAGAAGCGGCGTTGCGTTCATGACCCTGGGGCTCTCGCGGCGGCAGCCTGGGGCACGCTTCGTGTACTGGAAGCAAGTAATCAGGAATTACAGATCCATGGACCGGCCGGGGAAACGATTCCCGCAGGCCGGAATCCGGATGCCGGAAACATTATCACCCCTACATCATGAGGAAAGAGAACCATCACGATGATCGTATCTATCAGTGAACGGGGAGGCCGGTCTGGCGCGGCCCAAGAGTTGGCCCATGAGTTGCGGGCGCTTGGATTTTCGGTTGTCCGTGAAAAGCAGGGAGATGTGCAGATAGAAATCGTCGAACAGGGACCGGCGGACCGCCAGGGGCAGGTGTGCATCGATCATCCCTCCTGCAGCCTCCTTGAGCAGGCGGTGCGGGTGCTTCCGATGGACTTTGATTCACTGCCTCTGTTGACGGAAGGCGAAAGCAAGATTGTGCGCGAGTGGACCCCGCATCTGGTGGTGGAACGGTTCAAGCCGACTCTGTATTCCTATACCTTTAACCGGTATGGCATGGCTGAGGGGACGGACCGGATCCGGGCCCATTTCTCGGCGGAAATTTTCCGGCAGATGAGCCGATTACCCGATGGACCCTTTCAGCCGCAAAGTGCATTTGTCGGGCTGATCGAGTCGCCGGACGGGCCGTTGACGGTTCAAAGAAAAGTGGTGAGTTCCAATCTTGAAGTCCGGGTCAAACGGTTTCATATCGGTTCCCCGCTGCATCGTTACCGGTATACCGAAAAGTTTCCCAGTACCCAGGATTGCGGCCCCATCCGCCGCTGGTCGCGATTTGACCAACCGATTGTGTGTTTTGATTGGCGCCATCCTCTGTGGGACGATGCCGGAGGGCGCCTGGCCGATGAACCGATCTCCGATGATTATGCCGCCGTGTGGATGGACAATGTTCCGCATGCCAAAGGCATGGCGCGGCGGGTCTTTCTGTGGCTTGAGGCCTTGTTCGCCGGGGTCGATCTGACGCTGGTCGATATCTGTTTTTTTATCGATCGTGCCGGGCGATGTTTTTTCGGGGAGATCAGTCCCGATTGCATGCGTGTCCGTCTGGTGCGTGCCGGATTGGGTGAAGCCCGGAAATTGGATAAGGATCTCTGGCGGCAGGGAGAGTCGGGCGCGGTGATCCGGCAGCGGTATCAGGAATTGTACGAACGATTGTTTCATCTTCAATCCAGGGAGGTTGCCTTATGAAACCATTAGTGGTGAAAAACAAACGATTGAAAATGTCACCCGGCGGGCTCATCACGCTGCCTGTTTCGGCTCGAAAATGCCTGGGGATGTCCAAGGGAGAATCGGCCCGGGTCGGGGTGGATGTCCGCGGATCACAGATTCTGGTCTATCCCAGCAAGGCCAAGACCGCTCAAACCTTCCGGGTCTCGGCCGGCGGGTTGTTAACGATGGGGGGTGAGGCGAAAAAGCTGTTGGAAGGGGCGGCCCAGCGCCATTATTGGATGCAGATGGATGACCGGAAGCGGGTAATTCAAATTCACCCCTTCAAAGCATGACCCGGCCGGGACCAGTGGTCCTGGCAGTGGATGGCCACGATGGATCCGGAAAGACCACATTGGCCAGACGCCTGGCATCGGCCGTGGGGGGGCGATATGTCCGGCCCTATGGCCCGCCGTACGGCGATCAACTACTCCTCGCCCAAGGGGGCGAACGGATCCGCGAGATCGCGCGTGATGCGATCGATCATGCCATGCGGAACGCACTCCCTGCCGAGGTTTTGATTTTTGACCGCCTATGGATCACCGTCCTGACTCTCCTGCCTCTGGATGAATGGCTGGTGTGGCCATGGCAGGTGCCTACCGCCGTGTGTTGGGCCGATCTGCCCACCACGCTCTCGCGCCTTTCCAGTCGCCATGAGACGCATAAGGAACGGATTTGGCACGAACGGTATATCGAATTGTATAAAGAGCTGGCGGAGCGTTTCGGGTGTCTGTGGGTGCCCACCCACGAACTCTCTGAAGAAGAGGCCCTCCGGCATCTGGTTGCCTGGGCCCAGAAAAACCTGCAGCCAGAGTCCGGCGGGTATCCGCCATGGTGGGCGGACCGCTCCGGATAAGTTTTAGGGAGGTGTTGAATAATTGAGATTATCAAGGGCAAATTGACCCAGAGCTGCGTTGATGATCAAAGAACGGAAGAAGAGAAAAGGAAAAAGTGAAAAGGAATGGGAAAAGAGGCCGGCTTCGCAGATATGATCCTTTGGACTTCTCACGTTTCCCTGCTTGGAAGAACGCCGCTGGCGGCTTTTTTCGACCGAATCCTTAGGGTTGAACGATGATGTCGACAAACGCAGGCAGGCTATCGGCGCCTTGAGTATCGGTCACCCGGAGTTTAAACCGGAAGGTCCGTTCCGTTACCACAAATGGTGCCAGGAATCTGGCCTGAGCGGAGTACGGATCGAGGAGAGGGACTTTGCTGCCGCGGACTTGTGACCAATAGTACTGCAGCGATCCGCCTTCCGGATCGTAACTGCCCAGGCCGTTCAAGGTGACTCGATCGCCCGAATAGACCACCTGTTGTTTGCCGGGATCGGCCACGGGGGGTTGATTGGGATCCTCATTCACTTCGACACGGACTTCAATCGAGGCTTCTTTGTCACGGTTTTTGATGGTGAGGAACGTTCGGCCGTTTCCCACCAGGTGCAGGACCCCGTCTTCGGTGACAGTGATGATGGATTCGTCGCCGGACTGATAGGTGGTTCCTGCCGTGTGAGAACGGATGGATCGGGTAACGCCGTCGGAAAACCGGCCGATGACCGGGAGATCGACCCGTTTCCCCATGAAATCCACTTGGTCGTATACTCGTGCCGATCCCGCCCGGCCGAAGCGAAGCGGTTTATCCATTTGCACGTCGATTTCTTCAAGCGCGGCCTTGGGTTCAATCTGAACCATGACCTCGTCAAAAATAGCCAGGGAGGCCACCTCGGATTGCCGGCCTCCTTGTTCACCCACCGCCAGCAGTCGGTAGGTCCCCATGGCCTTCAGGGGGATCTGAATGGCTCCCCCGAAGGGAGGCATGCTCTTGGCCGTTGCCACGAGGGCCAAACGTTCTTCGGCCAGTTCTTCGAGCATATCTTCATACTCGCCATACCAATAATATTTCACTTTTGTAATGCCCGGAACCTCGCCTAGGGAAAGGTAGGCGGTAATGGTTTCGCCGGAATGATAAGCCGTGGTTTCTTTTGGCTCGAGAATCGAAAACCCCCGGGCCGGCTGAAGCCCGAAGAACAGGATGCAGGCGGTCAGGATTCCGGCGACGTGTAAGGAGCGGAAGAAGGGGGACATAACGGTTCCTCACAGGTAACGATACATGAACATGGCACAGCTCTATTATACCTGCGGGTCAGGAGCAAAGGGGATGGGGTGGACAAATTTTTTCAACCTCCTGTTCTCTAGGAGCCTGTCCGACATTGCAGCATTCTACTGCGGCGAACGATCCGTGGCTCGTTGCGTCGTTCTCGGCCCGAAAAAATCCTCAATGTATTCCAGCGAATACACTTCCGGTTTTTCCGGCCCTGCGGCCTCGCACCGAACCCCGGCTCCTTCGCCTCGTCACGAACGGCAATGCCGGA